>JBBRCR010000342.1:0-9469 GCA_038204695.1 Opitutales bacterium
GCTGGGCCACGGCGGGGTTGAAGGAGCTGGAAAACGAGAAATAGGGAATCAACCACCTCCGCAGTACATAACTGGCTCCGAACTGGTAGCTGAGCTTGTCCTTCACTTCCACCAGCTTGGTCGTGTACGTTTTCGGGTTTAACGTGGTCGGTGCGGTGCCTTCGAACAGCGTTTCCTGGACGAGACTGGCGAGACGGAATCCGACCAGGGTGTTGATTCGACCGTCGAACCATTTCATATAGTTGGCCCCATAGTAACCCCGGTTGAGCAGCTTGAGCCGGTAAAAACCTCCTCCGCCCAAGCGCACCCCAAGCGGATTGTCTGGTGAGATTCGCGTCGGATCGGGGAGATTGTGCACGTCCCGCACATAGGGAATCCCATTGTAGGCGCCCGAGTGCGCCGTGGGATCGCCCAATGGATTGGGCACCAGGCCATCTTGAATCGACCAGTAGCGGGTGGGAATGGCAGTCGGGGCGCCCGCGGCGGTTCGGATGGTATTCCCGTTATCGTCGGCCCGAAGAAAATTGTAGGTCTCCAGACTCGGTTCGGTGCGCGTATAATCCACGCCGATGACACTCTGGCTTTTGGCCCGGTCGCGGAAAAGACTGTGATCCGCCAGGGCCGAAAAACGAATCGCTTTCGTGAGTGTAGCACGCCGGTCGCCGGCCCCCGATGCCGACATTGCCCACACCTTCAGCGGATTGGCCGTCACGTTGGGTGCGACCATGGTGGGTGCGACACTACTGTTAATTGCCACGAAGTCCTTGTAGCCGGCGGCGAACTGCGTGGAGAGCCACGGCGTGACTTTGGTTTCGGCCGAAAGGAGCGCGAAACTGTCCATGGTAACTTCCCGCTGCAGCCAGCCGGCAAAGGAATCGACGTTGTCCCAGTTCAAGTTACCGTTGGCGATCACGCCGGCTCCGCTCGCTCCAGTGGCGCTGCGCTCGAGCTGGTTCGTGGCGAGGAGATAGTGCAGGTACTGACCATGCCGAGCGTCGAAGGCCGCACTCTGCGCGTTCAGGGTCACGTTCGAACTTCGAGTGCTGTCGTAATTCGTCAGTTGCCCGAGGAGGCGAATCACCGTGTTGCTGAAAGGCTGGAAGGCGACCTGGGTATAATAGCCGTCCAATTTACCGCCGATGTCGACGCGTCTGCTCGTCGTCGATTCCTTCACCGCGGCGAGCCGCAACGCGATTCTCTTGGTGCCGGCGCCAAAGTCCAACTGCCCCGACTTGCTGCCAAACTGATCGATCTTATATGAAAATGAGCCGAAGGGCTGCTGGCCGAGCCGGGCCTGCTTGGAAACGGTGTTAATCACTCCTCCGCCCCCGCCGCTGCCATAGAGCAGGCTTTGCGGTCCTTTGATCAACTCGACGCGCTCGATATCGAAATTGCTCGTGAAACCGGTCCCCGTCGTGCTCGACGTCGAGTAGGTCCAGAGCGGCAGGAAACCGTCGCGTTGCATCGTGGGGGTGTAGAGGCCCCGGATTTGGACTGCGCTCTCCGCGTTGCGATCGCCGGGCTGCGTGGTCGCGCTGCCCGCATCCGAATACGTCATGCCGCTGCCGGCATTGAACGTCACAATCATTTCCTCCACCGACGTGGCGCCGACATCGCGCACAAAGGTCTCCGTGAGGATGTCCGCCGAGACGGGCAGTTTGCTCAGCTCGGTATTGAAACGGGTGATGGAGTTGGAGTTGATTGCCCCGTAGCTTCGATCGGAGTCAGCGACAACCTCGAATGCCGTCAACTGAACGACTTCGCCCTCGGGCTTCTTCGGCCCAGCGGCCGTTTGGTTCGCGGGCAGGTTCTGCGCTGGCGTGATGGCGAGTGCGAGCCAGGCGCCAAGTGCGGAAAGGGGACTTTTTGGTTTCATGGTTTGCGGTGCGGCGGAAGACGGATCGGTCGATGTGACGGTGAGTGGCGCAGTGCGGCGCACCGTGAGGGTGCCGTCGCGGTCTTCAGCGACGACGACGAGGCCGGTGCCGGCCACGAGGCGCTCAAGGGCCTCGCGCGGTCGAAACTCGCCTCGGAGCGGCGGGGTGCAGACACCGCGCACGGTTTCGGCGAAGAACACGATATCGAGTCCGCTCTGTCGCGCGGCCAGCTTGAGCGTGTCGACGGCATTGCCGGCCGGCACGTCGAAGAGGCGCGTTGCCTCGGCTGCAGATGCAGCGCGGGCGAGCAACAAGCCGGCAAGCAGAACGCCGAAGAGGATGAACGGCCGCGCGACCCGTCGGCATGGCATGTTGAGAGCAGAGACAAGCGCACTAATAATAAGACGCTTCAGGCCGGCGAATTCATTAAACAAATCTTCGTGACGGTGCATGTTCCCTTGCGAGGACGGTGAGATCCTATGCGCACAGCCACGCTCCCGACGGCGGGTCATTGCTTCCGGCGCAGCACGATTTCGGTGTCGCCGCGTCGCTCCACTTGCACGCCGGGGGTGTTGGCGAGGAAGCGGGCGAAACCCTCGACGTTGTCGGAGCGAATCGACGCCACGATGGGCATCGCAGCGAGATCGGAATCGGCGAGCACGAACTGCACGCGGTTGCGCCGGTTGAACTCGGCGATGGCGGCCTCCAGCGGCGCCGAGGAGAAGTCGAGCAAATGCGGGTGCCACGCGAGGAGCCGCGCGGTCTCCGCCGGCGTGGCGGCGACGATTTGCGGCGGCGTGGACCCGGTGCGGGAGACAGTGGCGCGCTGGCCGGCAGAAATTTCGGAGGACGGAGGACGGAGAGCGGAGGACGGATTTGCGGCATCGGCCGCTGTCCCCTTTCCTCTGTCTTCCGACCTCTGATCTCTGACCTCTGACCCCGGTCCCCCGATCTCTGGCGTCGCGACGGCGACGCGGCCCTCGGTGACGAGCACTTCGACCGTGGCGGTGTCGAGGCGCACGCTGAACGCCGTGCCGACGGCGCGCACATCAACGCCACCGGCGCGCACGACAAAGGGGCGGGCGGAATCTTTCGCGACGGTGAAGAGCGCTTCACCGCGGACGAGAGTCGCTCGCCGCTCCGCGGCAGTGAACGCGACGGTGACGACCGCACCGCGATTCAGCTCGACAGCCGAGCCGTCCGCGAGGATGCGGCGTTCAAGCTCGTTTGCGACCGCCGGCGCATTCTCACGCGTTGATGGCGTCGCCCGCCACCCGAAGGCGAGCGCGATGCCGGCGGCGGCGGCGAGTATGACGGGCGCGAACCAAGGCACCCGGCGACGCGGTGGTGCCAGCAGGTCGGGATTCGGCTCCTCGCTGTGTTCAGGGCGCCACTGCGCGAGCGCGCCGAAATCGCCTACGGTTCTCCGGTGCAGCGCATACCACTCGCCATTTAGCGGGTCGGTTGCGAGCCATTGCAGAAACACGTCCTGTTCCGCTGCGGTAAGCCCCCGGTCGCGGCGCGCGAGCCAATCGGCAGCGGCCTGTGCACGACGTCGGGCGTCGGGGGTGTCGGGCTCGGGGCGTTTCATCGCATCGGCCTCCGGTCTGCAAGTTTGTCGAGCATGAACTCCGTGCATTTCTTTGTGCCGATCGCGAGTTGCGCGGCGACCGTGCGATCAGAAATGCCGAGTTTTCCCCCAATGACGCGCTGGGTCAGTCCATAGACGATTCGCAACGTCATGACCTGACGACACCGTGTGGGCAGCGACTGGATGGCTTCGGTCAAGAGGGCGATTTCCTGGTTGCGGGCAACGGTCTCCGGTATGTCAGCATGGTCATCCAAGACGTTTGAGAGGTCACTTTCCACTAAGGAATCGGTGCGCGCGACGCAGTGGCGGCGGAGTTGGTCGAGGGCGAGATTGCGCGCCGTTGCAAAAAGAAATGCCTTGGGTGCTCTCAGTTCGCCGGTGGCGCGGGCGCGCAAGACCCGCAGGTAAGCCTCCTGCAGGATGTCGTCGACGGCGAGCTGCGAGCCGAAGCAATTGATGAGCCATGCGCGCAACATTGGCTCGTGCCGCTGAACTTGCTCAGCGAACCATTGGTTCGACGCAGATTCGAATGAATTCACCATGGGCAGTCACGACCCGCATCGGTGGCGAATCAAGCCTGCATGCACACGAGCCAGAATGCGTCCGCGGCAACGGATGGAACCATTCCGTCAACCGCGCCATCCGTGTCGGCGACTGGAAACTGGTCGCCGACTACCCGTCACCCTGGGAACTTTACAACCTCGCCATGCCGGCGGCGCTGACCACGGTCGCGAACAAGCTGAAACTCAAGCCGGGCATGGCCGCTGAATATAAGAAGCGCCAGGACGCAGCCGCGGGTTTGAACCGACAATCCCGCCGAGACCGGCGGGTGGTGCATGATGGAACTCGGCAAACATGGTGCGGTGAGAGCTCCCAGGCGGCAAAGTCGCACTTACAGAGGCAGCCGATACGTCGCTACGATCTTGCGACCGATCTGCCGACGGCGTTCGGGCACAACGCGTCCGATCTGCCCCGAGATCTTCCGTCGATCGATGGTGTATAGATGTCCACAGTTGAAGAGGGTCGGACGCTCGAGTCCATCGGCGCCATTCAGCGTGACCTCGTAAAGTTCCGCGGTCGTGGCAGGGCGTTTGGTCGTGCCGTAAAGGACGTTTAAAGTGTTCCGGCGGGGATCCTGGCAGAACTCGTCGCAGGTGAGCACAATCGCGGGGTGCTCGTCGCGCTCATCCGGGCGAATGCGCACCCGGACCACGTCCCACTGCTGCACCTCGATCATACTCCTTCGGGTCCGATGTCCGGACCGGCCAGTTTGTCCAACTCCAGCATCCGCTTGTTCACCTTGAGCGAACCGGGCGGCGGATATTCGATTGGTTCAAACTCAGTTCTTGCTTTCACCGGGCGGAGAAAAACGCCACCTTCGCGTTCCTCGAGTTCGAGGCGGGCTTTCGCTTTCAATCGTAAGCGCCGTCGGATGTGAGCGGGAAGCACGAGCTGACCTTTGGACGAAAGAGTGACTTGCATGTCTTACATTTTCTTACGAAACGGAAACGTGTCAAGATGCGTCAGATGGGGCCAGTTGTACTCCCTCATGCCGTGCTTCGCGAGCATGAGCCGACGCACACCGGTCGACGGTCGCCCATCACCGGCTCGCACCCACCGCGGATATATCCACGCGGCGTGGGTCATGACTGAACTTTTGACAACGCGGCCTTGAACGCACGCTTCTGCGTCCCGCCGGCGAGCCGGAAACGCCGCACGAACTGCCTCACGCTTCCCGGCTGCCCCATCTGCAACCGCGCCGCGAGCCAGCCATTCGAGAACAATCCCACGTTTTAGGGATGCGGGCAGCTGCCGATCCGTCCCGGATTTGTGCGCCGGAACCGCGGAAAGGTGCCGGCAGGGGTTGAGCGAAAGTGGCAACTGGCTTGGCGAGATCACGGTGGCATTTGGTCGCTTCCGGGGCCAGGAGCCGAAGAGCTTGCCGCAGGAGGCGACCTAATGGCGGCTTGCAGGCGAGCAAACCCGAGATGGCGTGGCTTGGCATGGGCGTCCCGCCATACCTTTATATACAAGTTGCGCCATGTCGCGCTGAACTTGGGCGGGACGCCCATACTGGTATACCTACGACAAACATGGGCGAGACGCCCATGCCACTCCAAACCCACGGGCGAGACGCCCGTGCCACCTCGAACCGTCGGGCGGGAGGCCGGTGTCTGATTCAATTCGGTGCGCGGGCCATGTCCGGCGTGGCATGGGCGTGCCGACAAACGTTTACTCCTACTTCGCCTTCAGTACGCGATCGAAAAAGGCGACCACCCGCTTCTCCACCTCGGGATCGCGGAAATTTCCGTGACCGCCGTCCTTCACAATATAGAGACTCGCGTCCACGCCGGCTTTCTTAAGCGCTGCATGAAACATTTCGCTCTGCGCCACCGGCACGAGCGGATCGGCGTCCCCGTGCACGATCAAAATGGGCGCATCATCGCGCGACACATGCATGAGCGGACTCGCGCGCCGCGCCTTGTCCTTGTTTTCCTGCAACGGCCCGCCGAGCAGTTTCGCCTCGGGAGAATCGGGCGCATTATGTTTCATCCGGCTGACGGCGGTGCTTTGCGCGTCCATCATATGGAGTTCAGTCGGACCAAAAAAATCCACCACTGCCTGCACCCGGCTCGAGGTACTCAGATTTTCGCCGCGCTCGAACTCCTTCACGTCGCCCGTCACGCCCAGCATGGCCACGAGATGTCCACCCGCGGAACTGCCCCAGACGCCGATCCGGTTGCCATCGTAGCCATGTTCCTTCGCATGCGCCCGCAGCCATCGGATGGCCGCCTTGCAGTCTTCGATTTGCGCGGGAAAAATGGCGTGCGAACTCAGCCGGTAATTGATGCTTGCCACCGCGTATCCGCGCGTGAGCAGCGGCATGGCCTGGGTGCGTTCCTTGCTGCCGTTCTGCCAGCCGCCGCCATGAATCCACACCACGAGCGGCGCGCCTTTCGCATGCGCGGGAAGATAGAGATCGAGCTTGTGGCGCTCGTGTCCATTATTCACATACGCGAGATCGCGCAGCGCCGTGACGCCCGCTGGCACCGGCGGTGGCCCGGCCTTGCCGGGGGCTTTTGTTTTCGTTGCCTCGCCGGAAAAGAGGCTGGCGGGCAGCAAGGTGGCGAAGCCAAGCAGAAGCAGGGGCAGGAGTTTGCGCATGAAGAAAGGGTGCGTTCCGTGGCAGAGGGAGCAACACCTCTCGATAAGTTGCGGCAGAATTTCGAATTCAAGTGACCTTCGGCCTCCCGCCGATCGCGGCTGCGAGCGTCAGCGAGTGGAGGCACCTCGCGAACCACATCCACTCGCTGGCGCTCGCAGCCACTGATGCCAGGCACCGTCAGAATTCCGAATTCGCTCAGGGCACTTCGTACACTTCGACGAGGGCCGTGCCCGTCGTGCCTCCGACGCCGGTTACCTGCACGGTGTAGTCGCCCGGTTCGAGCGTCGCCAGCAGTGCGGCATCGAGCGAAGCGGCGGGCAGCGTGAACGCGCCCACCTGGTTGAAGGCCGCCGTCAACGGCGCCGTGCCGCCCCAGTTGTTGTTGGACCCGATCGCCGTCTGCCCCCGGAAGAGCGTGAGCTGCGGATCCGAGACGAGATTGCCGACCCCAAACGTAACGAGGGTTGGTCCGATGGCGCGAATGAGCACCGTCTGACTGCTGCCGCCCCGGATCACAAAACCCGCCGTCAGACTCGTCCCAATATTCTTCAGGACGGATACGTTGATGAGCCGCGGCGTGGTCGCCGTGACGCTGGCCTCGGGTGTCGCATCATACACTTCCGCAATGACGAGGCCGGTGCCTGCGCCGTTGGCCGAAACCTTCACTGAGTTGTCACGGGTTGAGATCCTCACGTCAGCGGCGGCATCGAGCGAGCTTGGACTTGTATAAGCGAATGCTCCGACCGCTGCCATTGCGTTGGCGAGCGAGGCCGAACCGCCCCAGTCGTTGTTCCCGCCTGTGCTCGTGGTATCGGCGAACAATTCGAACCGGGGATCCGCCAGCGTGCCGGGTACTCCCAGCGCGCCGAGTGACGGGCCGGCGGCTCGAATGACCAACGGCTTCTGTCCGCTCGTGTTGGCACCGCCGACGACGTAGCCCATTGTGAAATCCTGACCGCTGGTCTCGATCGGCGTGAGGATCGAAAGATTGATGATCCGGCTCGAGGCGCCGAGGGGCGAGCCCGCATCAGCGGCGCCAGGGCTGCCATTCAGGGAAGTGGATGCGCGCCACGTGGTCCGTTCGCGCCAATCGATGGCCTGGGTGGTCGCGGGCGCCGGCACCACGAGAGAGTACCCCCCGCCGGATGCGGTGGTGAACCACGCCGGCTCATAGCGAAAACGGAGAATGTGCACATACCACGGCGACGGCAGCGTGAGCGCGAGCGTCTCGCCGGTATTGTCGAGCGCGCCGGTAAACGCATTTGGCGCGAGCATCCCGCCGGAGGTCGGGTAACGCGAAAGAAACGCAGCCCGGTTTCGCGCCACCACGATGAACGCACCGGGCATCAGCAGCGTGCCGCTCGGAAACGTATAATCCAGTCCATTGGTGAAGCGCACGCCACTCAGGTCGAGCATCGTCGCACCAATGTTTTGGAGTTCTATATACTCATAGTCGCCGGCATTGCTCGGCGCGGCGGGTTGATACATCAGCTCGGTGATTCGCAGGCTGTTCAACAACGCTGTATAATTCCCGGGTAGCGACGTCTGGTTCGACATGCCCGGTGTCGGTACGGCAAAGTTCGTGATTATATTGGAGCCATCGGGATTTCGGCCCGTCGAAAAATCGCGCGGTTGCGAGGCCATGGTCACCTGGTCGATGCCCTCGTTATTTTCGCCTCGAAGAATGATGGGGTCGACATCGCCATCCAGACCGAACCCGAAATCAGCCCCATAAAGCGCGAGGAAACCGCTCGGGCCGATGAAGCTGAGGGAGGGAAAAACAAAACGCGTGGGCCGCGCGGGATCATCCGTGAGGCGCAGGCCGCCGAGGGCAACGAATTGCGCGCCGGGGTTGAAAAGCTCGATGAGATCATGATCGAGTCGAAAAACAATCTTTCCGGCCCACTCGTTGATCTTCAGCACCGCCGGGCCCGCGGTGGTGGCGGGGTTTCCGTTCGCGGCGCCGGGCGTGGGCGTGGTCAGCGTCCAGATGTTGGCGCTGGGGCCGGTGCGGGAAACCGAGAAATTGGATACTTGGAAGCCGAACTTGATGGAGTCGCTCGGGGCCGGCGCGGAGGCGCTGGCGTAGAGCGAAACCTGATCGCCTTCCGCGTCGAGAGCGAAGCCCGTGTGCACTCCTGGCGCGGAGCTGTTGGCGTCGGCGAATACAACGAGGTAGCCGCCAGCGGGGAGCGTCGTGCCGTTCTGGAACACGAATTTGCGGGGCAGCAGCGGGTCGTCCGTCAGGCTCATGCCCGAGAGGTCAGCTGCCGTGGAGCCTGCATTGTAAAGTTCGATGAAGTCCGGGACGCTGCCACTGGCGAACACCTCGTTGAGGCGGAGGGTCGGCGTGGTGGCCGCGGTGAACGTGCCGGTGCTGGTCGGGTCCGCCCGGGCTGCCGTTATCACCAGCAGGACCGCGACGACGAATGCGACCGGCCGGCGGGAAAGATCGTTCAAACGCACCGCACGCGAGAACGCGTCGTGGAGGTCTACAGTATCAAGAAACATGAGCGGCATGGGTGATGGAAAGAGACGTCAGTTCGCAGGATCTTTTTCCAAAGGAATCGCGGAAACGCGCAGAATACAAACGGGGCAATGATTTACCGCGGCGCCGCGTGAGGAGCGGAACGGATCTCGACTGCCGCGAATCGGTTGACCCCGCGGTTGATGGGGAGCGGGCTAACGAACTAAATTCCTCCGGGTTCCGTGAAGCAGGTAACCCTGCGCTTGCCCCACATTTTCAACGTAGCACAGGGCGATTTTGCAGGAGCGGCGACGTCCTCGTCGCCGGACGTGGCGACAGCCACGCCATCCCGGGGCCCTGACGGGCGT
>JBBRCR010000343.1:0-9460 GCA_038204695.1 Opitutales bacterium
CTGGCGCAGCTCTATGCGCAGCGCTGGCAGCACGAGCTGTATTACCGGGAAATGAAGGTGGAGCTGCGCGGCGGCGAGTTGTTGCAAAGCCACACGCCGGAGACCGCGGCGCAAGAAGTGGCGGCGTTGGTGATCGCCACGGCCTTGGTCGCGCAAGCGCGCGCCGCAGCGGCGGGCGGCGCCGTGCCTGTCTTGCAGGTGAGCTTTGTGAAACTGCTGAGCTTGGTGCGCACGCTGTGGCTGACGCTCGAATTGGGCGGCGATTCGCTGGCCGTGAGCAGCTCGAAATCGCGATGCGCGACCAGGCGACCCGGCCGCAGGAGCGCCGGGTCGAGGTCGGCCAGTTCGCTGTTGAGCGTGCACACGACATGCAAGCCGAGCGCGTCACCGAGCATGCCGTCGGTGAGATTGAGCAGCGTGGCGACTTTCTCGCGGTTGTCGTCGCCACGGCGCAGCAGCACGCTCTCGGCATCTTCGAGAATCAGCACCTTCCGGAGCTTGGAATTACGATTCTCGTTGGCCCAGAAGGTGACGATTTCTCCGGACTCGACGGACGCAAAACGCGCGGCGGGCATGAAGTAGAAGACGTGCGATGCGGCGAGCCATTGCGCGAGCGAGCGCAGCAGCGTCGTCTTGCCCGTGCCGGGAGCGCCGGTAAGGACCGTGAGCCCGTAGCGACGGGCACTGAGCGTATCGATCCATGCGTCAACCCACCCCGTGGCGCCGGCGCCGTAGTAGAGATCGACGCGATCACGAGGGACCGTTTGCGCAGCGGTGATGCGGATGCGCTCCACGCCCAGGCTGTCGCACGAATAGTTGAGCATGCCGATACGCGCCTCGGACCCGGCACCGGACGTATCGTGACGATAGTCCGCGATGAACTCGGCCATGAGCGCCTCGGCCCGTGCGGGCGTCTCGGCGTAGACGACGAGCAGGCCGCGCGGATGATCGTCGAGCGGGTTGGCGTTGTGCAGGCGCAGCTCGATGAAACCTCCCGACGGCCAGAATCCGGCGAGGGAGTAGGCGCGCATCTTTGTGTTGTCGGGGCCAGGATCGCGGTTGTCGCGATAGTAGTGGCTGAACCAACAATGGTCGCCGAGTTTCGCGGCGATGCGCTCGATGTGCCACGCAAACGAGAGCTCGCGGCTATGCCGCAAGCCGCGCTCGAGGGCTGGCGGTGGCATCGTGACGCCGAGCAGTTCGTCGAAATGGTGAACCGAGATCGACGGCGTCGAAGCGGACTGTGCGTGGGAGGGCATGAGACGGAAAACCGCGAGCGCGCCGGCGGTGGTGTTATTTAGTCCAGAAATCCGAGCGGTGCGGTGACCGATGACCTGCCACGCGCGGTTGAGCGAGAGGACAATGGGCTTGTCGAGAACGTCGGTGTTCATGGGAAGAGTGAGTTAAAAATGAAAACAGCTCACGCTGCGCACAGCTCCGCCAACGTCGGTGTGTGTTCTTCTTTGCGACGGAGCGCGCCAGTGCGTAGATGGCGCAGCCCCGAACTAGTGAGGGGTGAGGAGCGCGGGTGCCCGCGAAGCGGGCGGCGCTACTCACAAAAGAAATGGATCTCCGCGCCGGGCTTGCGCCGGCCTCTGCCGTTTACGAAACCGCTGCATCGCTACCAATGCTTGCAGAGAATCAAAAATGGCTGCCGGGGCATGAGTCGCACATGCACCCACGGTTTCAAAGACCGCTGTCCTGCTGTTAGACGACCCGGCAATGGCGGAGGGCTGAGGTCCTGCCCCTCAGCGAAACAAATCGCCGCACGCGTTAGCACCGCGGCTCCCGACTCTCGGAATTAGCCCTCCATCAAAAAATGGTCCTCGCGCACGGTAACGCTCCGAGGTCGATCGGTTATCAGCCGATTGCTCTGCTTTTGAGCTACACGAGGGAAAAATTGGCGGAGAGCGGAGGTCTTGCGCCTCAACCGGCGGCGCCGGTCCATCTGTTTTCGAAACAGCGCCCGCACCTCGGCGGGTTCACTCTCCAAGAAAACTTGGCGGAGAGCAGTGGTCCTGCCCCACAGGCCTTGCGACCCGAGCCGGCTTCCAACCGGTCACCGCGCTTCGCGGTTTTGCTCTCCAAAAAAGTGGCGGAGGCGAGAGGTCATGCTCCCCAGCGGTAGCGCCGCCCAATCCGCTTCAAACGGGTGCCGGCGCCTCGGCCGGTTTCGCCTCCGAAAGTCCCCGCGGCAGGATTTGCACCTGCGTCGATCCGCTTAGAAGGCGGAGGCCTGAGCTTCTCGGCCACGCGGAGAAAACAGTGGACCTCGCGGCGGGACTCCCACCCACAACACGGCGTTCGAAGCGCCGCATGATTGTAATTTCACCACGCGAGGTAAAAGTGGTCCCTTCACGAGGACTTGCACCTCGATCTCGAGCTTCGCGGGCTCGCGTCCTGTCTCTTGGACGATGAAGGGAAAACGGTCTGACTCCGGCAGATGATTTCATTGGTAAACGTCATTCCGCCAGCGGCACGGACTCGACGTCGCGGACGAGTGCCTCCGGATCGCGTTCGAACCGCTTTCCATGAGTGCGAATGCACCGGACCGGGCAGTGCGGATGATAGCGTCGGAAATTGATGGCGTGGGCCTTCGCGGGTGTTGGACCATAATCCGAGTCCTGCGCGTTCATGATGTTGTCCTTTCTTTCTTGGGGGCCTTGCTCCGAAGAGCTTCGGCCGTTCAACACGCACGTTCCCCGAACGGAGCGCGCGCGAAATGGTCGTCGGCCTCGGTGATGCTCCGAGCAATGCCTGCATGTCGGGCAGGTGACGTCACTGGCTGTCTCGCCGACGAAATTGGCTGCCGGGGTGGGATTCGCACCTACATCTCGCCGCTTAACAGGCGGCCGCTCTACTGTTGAGCTACCCGGCAATGGTCGAGGTGGAGGGACTTGCACCCCCGGAATGGCTGGATGTAAGCCAGCTGTCATGGCTGCTAGGCGACACCTCGAAATTGGCGCTCGTGATCGGACTTGCACCGACTGACTTCCCTTCGACAGAGGGCTGATTCGACTACTTCATCTCCACGAGCAATTGGTCAGGTGGGCGGGATTTGCACCCGCTTCCCCGGCTTCACGGGCCGGTGCTCCGCTGACTGAGCCACACACCTGATTGAAAAACAAAAATGGTCGGAGCGGCGGGATTCGCACACGCGTGATCTCGGTCCCAAGCCGAGTGCCTGACTTCCAGGCTACGCTCCGAAAAAAGTGGGAGCAGGATTCCGAGTTGCACGGAAAAGAGCCGGCTTATGAGACCGGCGGCGGACTCTCCGCTTCCTGCTATGAAAATGGTGGAGGCTCGCGGTTGCGCGCCGCGCTCTCGTGGTCTTCAGCCACGCGCCATCACTAGATCGGCCTAACCTCCATGAAATTTGGCAGGTCCTGAGGGACTCGCACCCTCCCGGTCGGTTTTGGAGACCAACCCGTCCGCTTGAACATCTTGGACCTATTGGTGCCCGAGGCCGGTAGCGCGCCGGCTCCCGCTGTTTGGAAGACAGCCATGCATCTGTGAACACCTCGCGGGCGAAACTGGTGGAGCTGGACGGTTACGCTCCGTCTCCTCCGCATTGCAAGTGCGGCGTGCTGCTATTATCACTACAGCCCCAAAGTGGACACGACGGCGGGACTTGCACCCGCGACCCTCAGCTTTGCAGGCTGGTCCCTTGGCTGCTCGGGCACGTCGTGATTGAAATCCGCCTTCGCCAAGCCTACGGCGAGATTACAGATGGCGTTTTTGAAATGCGCGACCGGAGGCAGACTTCAAGTACGTTTCGAATGCTTCAGCCCTTTCCCGTGAATCGAAAGCGCAGTACCAACGCAGCGTCCACGGACGATATTTTGCGGTATGAAACGAAGTACCGTCGTTGTGCTGAGCCATGCGCGTTTTCAGATCAGAAGTGGAGCCAACATAGAAACGACCCAACGCTAATTGGCTTTCGAGAATGTAGACATAGAACACGCGAAAAACCTACGTCCGTGCGGCAGACCTCGCCATAGCTTTCGCGTTGCGAAAGCGACGGCGGGAAACTCGGCCCTTGCCGGACTTGGGCCGCCGGCTGGCTTCATACGGATCCGATAGGGCAAAGCGGACTCCGGTCTCGGATCGAGAACCGGCGCTTCCTTAAGGAAAATTGGTCGCCCGTCCGGGTGCTGCCCCCGGTCCTCCGCGGTGAAAACGCGGCGATCTAGCTGGTAATACAAACGGGCGAGAAGAAACACGCGGCCGGCATCGCCGTTTAACGCCATCAGGCGCACCGCGTGTTTATTTAGGAATTCGCGCTGCGCGAATTCCTTTCGCAAAAAAGAACACACACCGTCGTCCCTCTCGATCCCGCGAACGCGGGACCGGATTGGACGGCCGCAGGATTTGCACGCGGACGTTGGCTGATTGACTGGGCTCAGCGATGAAGCCGCTTATGGAATATGGAAAGAGTTCTGACTCGTTCCCGGAAGCGGCCCCATCTGGGCACAAAAAACCCACTTCCGGGCGGAAGTGGGCCTCGACGTGAGGCTACGGATTAGCCTCGGCGTTTAGGTTACACCACTTCCTGGGAGACTCGCGTAATCGGGTCGATTAAGACCTCGTTCACTACGCGTTCTCGATGTCGTCGCTTGCGGACGAATGACCGCACACAACGAATGCCATCCGGCTAACCGGAGGGCGGAGAGTTGTATAAATTGTGCGGGTTTCATGGGAAGTGGCAGAGAGACGGTTGAGTGACTGAAGAGTTACAACGGTTGTTCCGGAAAAGAAATCAAGGGGTGGGCTGAAGATTTTTCTAAGATTCGTAGATAAGGTGTCGGATGAGCTTTCGAGCGGCCCGCCGCTCCCGCTTGGCGACGCACCGCTTATTCCAGGGTCGAAGGTGTTTCCACCATTCGGGAGGAGCGGTCAGCGTGTCCTTGCGAACGTGAGCCATCTGATTGCGGAGCCATCTTATCCGAGCCGGGTTTTCGTTGCCATGGTTGTTGTCGTTGGATACCTGACTTCGTAATCATGTTTGAAAATCTGTTTGCGGAGCGTGGCCTCTCGCTGGATCGCCTGAAGGTTTTGATCGAAGTGCGCGATGCGGGGAGCAACGCGCAGGCTGCGCCGGGCGATCCGGTGCGTCAGAGCCAATACAGCCGGCAATTGCGCGAGCTGTCCGAATTTTTCGGTTGCGAGGTCGCGCAACGGCGAGGGAAAATTCTCAAGCTTACGACGGCCGACGGACCATTCACCGGCGGCCTCCGGGAGATCGCGAAATCGTTTAACGTGTCCCTGCGACCGGCGCTCGCCTGCCAGTCCTTCCCGCAGACGATGGCGGCGCTTCGCTCCGGACGTTTCTGGGCCATCGTCCCGGAGATTGCCGCGCGCGACGTGCCTTCGACAGGGCTACACCGCCTTCCCGATCCGTTGCTCCGACATCTCGATCGTGAGGCGATGCTCGCCTGGAATCCGCGGCTGGTGCGCGTGCGCCCGAACGCCGCGAAAATCGCCGCGCGCTTGCAGACCGTGCTGGCCCTCTAGCGGAGTCGTTCTTCCGTGGGGCGCCGCTCTGCAAGGCGCTCAGATGATGCCCGCGCTCGTGATGGCGCTGCTGAGCTACAAAGACCGCAAGTCATTCTTTGCTATGTGCCGGGCGAAGGGGCCGGAATTGTCGATGCTGAATGCGCGGGTAATTCGTATTCGCAGGGGCGCACTGCAAGCATGGCAGGCGCGCCGTGCGGCCGGACCCGAAACCAAGCCTTGCCCACCTCTGGCAGCGTGGGGCGCCTGTAGCGCCTGTCTATTTCCTTCACGCTGGTGCCACAGTCGTCAGCACACGCCCCCTTGTCCTTCGCGAACCCGATCCGATGCGAAATGTAAGAGTGGCGGAAGCAATTGTTCGGCAGCTGAATCCCTGCCGCGAGGCAGTGGCGGCGGACCTGTTGCAGTGCGCCAGCCAGGCAGACCGGCCCGGTGCGCTGCTCAACGGGCACGAGCGACAGCCACTCGTAAGCCGCCGCGGTGATTGGAACGTAGCGCCATGCCGGAGTCCCCTCCTTCGCGACGGAGACGTTGAGGTGCCGTGCTTCCAAGCTGATGTCCTCCCACTTCTGCCGCGGCATCGTCTGGCGATACACACCTTTTTTCGGATTCTTGCCGTGCACCTCTACGGCGCGCATGCCGAGGCCGCCGTTGAGCACCAGGGCAGTCAGGTGCCTGGGGTGCTTGGTGGCGATGAACTCGAGCGCCCGGGCGAACACGGTCGGCGTAATCGTGCCGATTTCGGACGGCTCCTCTTTCACGCGCTTCGTCCGCTCCAGCTCCAGCCGCTTGTCCTCGGGGAGGTAACCCTGCTGCTGCAACCACCGGAAGAGCGCCAGGGCCCGCTTGCGGTAGTCGTTTCGGGTCACGCCGTCGCCGATGGACCGGAGCCACTTTTCAAACTGGGCGAGCGTGATCGTGTCGACGTAGACATTGCCGACGGAAGCCAGGAGCGAGTTTAGCTTGCTGCGGTAGGTGCGTTCCGCCTCGGTCTTGTCCTTCTCCCCCGCGCCGCAGAAAATGTCGATCGCCCCTTCTTCCTCCTTGTCCTTGCCCCTGTCGTGAACACCTCCCAGCAGGATTCTAGGCAGCTCGACGGGCCTGCGGGTCTTTGCCCAGCTCGTGCAGGCCTCGATGACGGCACCGCCCGCGATGGTCCGGGACTTGTCCCACTCCTCCATTGCGGCGACGGCGGGCACGCCCTGCCTGCGCGCGATGAGCCGGATGGCCGCAAGCTCCTCCATGTCGGAGAGCGTGATGTGCTGGGCCTCGACTATTCCCCGGGCGAGCTGTTTGGCCTTTAGCATCGCCTCGTCCCGGGCCTTGTCCAGGTCGGCGTAGCTTACCCTGTAGCGCCCGCCGCCTGGCTTCTGCCAGCTAACCAGGTAACCGTAGCCGTCCGACGCGGTCTTGCTCGCCTGGCGGTAGACTTTGACCGTGACGTTGCCCTCAACGACGGAAATGGGGAATTTTTTGCTCATCCGATGGCTGGAAAAAAGCTGACAGCGCAACCCCCTTTTCAGCCCTTATAACCCCCTAACTCCAGCCCGTTCTACCTCTGGATAGAGGTAAGAAGAGCGCCCCCACGGGGAATCGAACCCCGCTTTGAAGATTGAGAATCTCCTGTCCTAACCGATAGACGATGAGGGCGAAAACCGGAGGGCACAGCGTCGCGGTTTCGAATCGTCCGTCAAGCGCGTTTCACCTTCAGATTTTATGGAGGACTTCCTGAACCAATCTTGGCGTGTCCTGTCGGAAACGCGGGTCAACCTTTGCCGCCAGTTCAGCAATGAGCGCATCTCCTGCTTCCCTGAAGCATGCGATTTAGAGTATGTTCTAAGGTACTTCATGGCGGCGCGAAAAATGTCGCTTCTGGCAGCGCCTTCAGGGGTGTGAGCGGCGGCGCGAACATCGTCTGTTTGTGGCGGATAAAAAATCACCTGTCGTGATGAGCGCCGCCGGCGCCGTTTACGACGCCGGCGGCGGTTGAGTTCAGGTGGCGGCTTCTTCGCTGATGCGGTCCTTCATGCGGTAGGATTTTCCTTCGACGACGACCGTCTGCGCGCGGTGCACAGCCGGTCGAGGATCGCCGCGGTGATCCCGGCGTCCTTGTTGAAGATGGCCGGCCAGTGCTTGTACGCCTTGTTCGTCGTCACGATAATCGAACTGTGCTCATAGCGCTGGCTGATGAGCTGGAAGAGCAGGTCAGCGCCGGCCTTGTCCAAGGGCCAGGTAACCGACCTCGTCCAGGATGAGCAGCGTGGGCGCGAGGTACTTTTTCAACTCGGCTTGCAGCCGGTGGGCCGCCTGCACCGCCCCAAGGCGTTGAAGGCATCGACGGCGGTCGCAAAAAGGACCGGATGGCCGGTCTGACACGCCGCATAGCCAAGTGCCGTCGCCCAGTGAGTCTTTCCCAGTCCGACGCCGCCGCAGAAGACCGCGTTGGTGTGCTCGTCGAGGAAGCGTTGGATCGCCTTGACCATGACGCGCTCGCCATTGATGAAGCCCGGCGCGTGAACTTTTTTCAAACGGCTAAACAGACCGGGCTTTCATAAGTCGCCATTGCCACTCCGAATGCAAATCCGTGTTAGCAGTTAAGAAAAAGTCGGATTTCCTCCACACTGGCTGCCCGGCGTGTTCGACTCCACGAACTTTCTGGCGATGGTCGAGCCCCATTAGAGGCGATTCTACCGGTCGATTCGACTCAGCGCTAAAGCGCCGAGGTGAATTTCGCCCTGAACTGACATTCAGGAACATAAAGTATTCGCCTCTTCGACTCAGCCCGGAGCCGCCCCCGTTCCTGCTGGCGCAGTCGGCGGTTGAAACGAGGCCTCGGATGCGGCAATCAACTTTCGAATCTCAACCGAAATCTGCGTCACGGCCTTTTCGAACTTCGCCAACACCAGCTTCTCTTTCTCCGAAGGAAAGAGTTCCTGATTGGATCGAAAACGTTTTAGGAGCCGCTCGGCTGTGACGAGAATCCGCGGGTCAGTTAGCTGAGTCTGCAATCAACTCGTTTGGCAACGAAGCGATCCGCTGCTGTTCTTCCTCAAGTGCCTCCACGCTGACGACGCTCGTCGGCCCGAACTCTTCCGCGACGGAAAAGAAAGTCCGCGTGTGGTTCATCCTCTGCGATAGTCCGGACGTCTGAAGGCCCGACTGGTTGGAACTGGAAGTTGATTCACAAAGTCACCGCTTGCAGCCCGAAGGCTGGCGCCGCTGCGATCATGTGCCGGTCGCTGGTGTGGATGGCGGTGCAGCCTTCTGCGGCGGCGCAGGCGAGGTGGAGTGCGTCGGCGGCGCGGATAAACGTCGTGGGCGAGAGCTTGCCGATTCTGCGACGGGCAGCATGAACGAGGCTTTCCGGCAGTGGGAGCCAGGTCCACAGGCCGGCTTCACAATCGGCCTCAAACTGCGCGCAAAAATTATCGAAGTCGGCTTGCGGCACCGTTCCTTCCCTGAGCTTGCGATGAAACACGGAGGCCACTTCCGCCATCGCGTGAAGGCAACTGGCCGCCGGCTGCGCGGTAGAGAGAAAGTTCCTGACCCGTTCGGAGTCCGGCTCGTCAACGTAAAACTTCGCGATGTAGACGGCGTCCAAATAGATCATCGTCCGTCTCTCATCGCGGAGATGATCGCCGTGGAATCCTGACCACCGTAACGCTTGTGCATGATGGCCGCATATCCGGGCAGCAGCTTGCGAGTGAGGAAGGGATTCGCCACCGGCGCGGCGGGCACCGGCACGATCTTCGCGACGGCCCGACCTTTGTCCGTAAGCACGATGGGGTCCTGTTCGGTGGCCTTTCGCACCCAGAGGTCGGTGTGCTCGTGCAGTTCGCTAATGGAGATGGCGGTCATGGTGCGGAAGCGTGCCTGAGGACCGTGCTGTTGCAAGTCGCGGGAGGGTGCCGCACACGTTTTTCACTGGCACGGGCGGGGGGCGCAT
>JBBRCR010000344.1:0-9458 GCA_038204695.1 Opitutales bacterium
TGTTCCGACCCGCAACCGCACGACCATGAAACGGCGCTACGGGGTCGCAACGGGCCGTAAACCCGTTTCAAAACTGCGACTCGCGTTTCACGGCAGACACAGATTGGCCCAGGCAAAGGGGCCAAGCATGAGACATGCGAGAGTCGCAGGCAGGCGGGAGATGTTCATGGAAAAATCGGAACGCGCCGAAGGTGGCGCCGAAGCGTCCGGGTGTGGGGTAGGGGTGGAACCGCGGCGGGGTGGAGGCGCGGTGCATTGCAGGCAAACAATCTCCTCCCGTTCGACAAGCGCGGAATTTCAGCCGCGGGGCGGGTGATTATGCCTGACTCCAAATGGTCGGTTCGTCGTGCCCGACGGCACGGTGTATCCTCCGCCCAGTCTAGCAGCCCGTCGGACTCCGAAAACGACTGTTGGCGCGCGCAATGATTTTGTTCGAGCATGCGCGAGGCAAAAGTCGGTTTTCGGTCGGCGGGAGCCCGTCCCTGTCGAGGTCGAACTGCGGGTTATCGCCGCTTCATCGCTTTTTGCGTGATGAACGTTCCATCCGAAAAAAGCGGCAAACGCGGGTCGGCCATGACGCCGCCAACGCCAGCATGCCGAGCGTCGGACTTGACGCCGCGCACGAGGACATTGCGACTGCCGCCGCTCAGGGGGCATACGCACCATCCAAAATGTGGGCGAAAACAGCCGATCGAGCCGCGCAACTGGTCCCTGTCGCGAGATCGCGGCTCTCGCAGTACGGAACTCGAGTTAATTGCCCACCTGTACACCTCGAGGAGAAGTGCACCGGCCGCACCCGGTTTCGCGACGACTTGCGCGGTGTAATTGCCGGGCGGGAGCGACACGAGTTGGCAGGCGTCCTTGCGGTTCCGCGCGACGGAAAATGCCCCGACCGCGGTCGCCGCCGCTTCGATCTCGTCTACCGCGGCGCCACGCGTGCCGGCACCCCAGCGTCGTTGGTGTTCAACACCCGGCCTGCGCTGAGCAACGGCAAGAACGGATCCGCCAACGCGTTCGGCACACCAAAGCCAGCGAGGCGCGCGCGCGCGCCACGGCGCGAATCAATACCCGCCGCGAATTGTCACCGAAATCACGAAACCGGCGATGAGCGGCTCGTTCGCCGCGACCCGACCGCGCGTAGCAATGTTGATGAGCTTCGTCCCGAGCGATCCATCGCGCTCGCCAGCGTCGTAGACCTCCGCCAGCGCCACACCGGGTAGTGGCGCGGCGACTTCCACGGAGTAGTTGCCGGGCCCGAGCGAAACCAGGATGGCCGCATCGCCGGCTTGTTCCCGCAGCGGAAACGCTCCCACTCGTGTCGCCGCAGCGGCGATGGACCGCTGTCCCCGCCGGCATCCCAGGAGTCGTTGCTGCGAAGCGGTGTTCGGCCCCGGTACAACCGCAGTGTGGTGTCCGTAGCTGCATCCGTGACGCCGAAGTTCGTCAGCCCGGGACCCACGGCCCTGATCAACACCGTGCGCGAGCTTGGCCCCCTCACGACGAACCCAGCCACCATCGCGTCGGCCCCTGGTCCCGCCATTCCGCGCGTTGCAAGGTTCGCGAGGCGATTCAGCATATTCGTTTCGCGATAGCCGCGGTAAGTCCTCGGTCCCGCACCCGCGGAATTCGTCACCATGGTCAACAACCGGTGATCGGCTCGATGGTGATCACCGGCTTCGATTGTCCTGACCACCCGACCAGCAGGACCGTGCCGTCCCGCAACACCAACCCATAATCGTACTCCTCCACATCCGATTGCCTCAGGGCGAGGATCAGCCGGCCATCGGGGCCGACCAGGATGTGGGCGCGTTCCCCGCTGTTCCCTGTCACCTCATAATAACCGGCGGCGGCCGCGAGAACATGAGTCCGAAAAATCCGGAGTTCGTCACCCAGCTGGCGAAAAACCTCCGAGCCGCGCTGGACGATCTCGCCGCCAGCACGCCCCATGATCCAAAATACGACTTACTGTAGTGTCAGGAGCACGTCGGGCGCGACTCCAGTCGACTCGCTTCCTTTGCGCCCGGTTGACGCGTGGTCGGTAATCTCGCCATTGGCTCAGAGAAAGACGCCCGATGAACGTGTTGTCGATAGTTCACACATGACCCCTTACTCCCGCGTGACCCCTTACTCCCGCGGGACCCCTTACTCCGATCGAGCCAGATCTTGTCCACGATGATGCGAGCAGAATCCTGCCGCTCATGTCGGATGTGCACCACGTCGGCGGGAGCGCGGAAGGGTGTCGCACGCCAAGGAGTGAATGCACAGCCGCAAAGCACGGCGATTCCGAAGCAGAGTGATAATGGACGTTTCATTAATTACGCACTTTCCCCTGGGGCCTCTGCGGCACTTTTCGGCGCATTGTCACGGTGAAAAAGGTGGTACAGCGCGGGCAGAACTACCAGCGTCAGAAAGGTCGAACTGATGATTCCACCGATCACGACTGTCGCCAGCGGCCGTTGAACCTCGGCGCCCGGACCGGTCGCCAGCGCCATCGGCACGAATCCCAGGCTCGCGACGAGCGCCGTCATCAGCACGGGGCGCAGTCGCGCCAGCGACCCATCCACCACGGCGTCGCTCACGGGACGACCGCCTTCAACGAGCTTGGTGATGAATGAAATCATCACGAGCCCGTTGAGGACGGCGACACCGGACAGGGCGATGAATCCGACCGCGGCGGAAATCGAGAACGGGATTTCTCGCAGCCACAGGGCGAGAACTCCGCCCGTGAGCGCGAGCGGCACACCGGTGTAAACCAGCAGCGCATCCTTCACCGTGCCGACGCTCATGAACAGCAGCAGGAAAATGAGCAAGAGTGTCACCGGCACGACCAATTGCAGCCGCTTGGTCGCGGAGATGAGCTGTTCGAACTGCCCGCCGTAGTCGAACCAGTAGCCTGCGGGTAATTCGACCGCCGCGCCAATCTTTGCCTGCGCCTCCTCGACGAAAGACCCGAGGTCGCGCCCGCGAACATTCGCCGTCGCCACCACCCGGCGCTTCCCGTTCTCCCGGCTGATCTGATTCGGCCCTGGAGCAATATTGAGCTTGGCCACTTCGCGCAGCGGAACGAATCCGCCCCGCGGCAACGGCACAGGAATCTCTCCCATCGCACTCACGTCGCCGCGCAGCCGCTCGGGCAGACGCACGATCAGGTCGAAGCGGCGGTCGCCTTCAAACAACTGGCCAGCCGTCTTTCCCCCGAGAGCGATTTCGACGACGTCCTGCACGTCTGCCACGTTAAGGCCGTGCGTGCGCAGCGCGCCGCGGTCGATTTCGATGCTCAGGATGGGCAGTCCGGTGATTTGTTCGACGGACACATCCGAGGCGCCGGGAATCCCGGCGAGAAGTTCCTCCACGGCTTTGCCTTTCTCCAGTAGCACATCGAGATCGTCGCCGTAGATTTTTACCGCCACGTCGCTGCGCACTCCGGAGATGAGTTCGTTGAAACGCATTTGGATCGGCTGAATGAACTCGTAGCGATTGCCCGGCACGCGATTCACCGCGGTCTCCATTTCGCGAATCAGGTCGGCCTTCGACTTGGCGCGGTTGGGCCATTCGTCGCGCGGCTTCATGATGATGAACGTATCGGCCACGCTCGGGGGCATCGGATCGGTCGCGACTTCCGCCGTGCCGATCTTCGAGAAGACGTTGGCGACCTCGGGGAATTTTCGAATCTCCGTCTCCAGCATGCTTTGCATTTCCAGTGCCTGCGAAAGACTCGTGCCCGGAATGCGGAGCGCGTGCAGGGCGATGTCTCCCTCATCGAGACTCGGGATGAACTCCCGGCCGAGCCGTGTGAACAGGAGCGCGCTCAGCGTCACGATCACCATGGCCGCGGTTGCCACGAACCACCGCCACGCCAAGGCGGCGCGAAGCGTGGGGACATAAACCACCTTGGCGGCGCGAATGATGAAGTTTTCCTTTTCCGAGACACGTCCGCGCATGAACAGCGCGACCGCGGCCGGCACAAACGTCACCGAGAGGAGCATCGCGCCGAGCAGCGCCGCGATGACCGTGAACGCCATCGGGAAAAACATTTTCCCCTCGATGCCCGTCAGGGTCAGCACCGGCAGATAAACGACCGTGATGATCAGCACGCCGAAAAGACTTGGCCGCATCACTTCGCGGGTTGCCCCGGCAACGACCGAAAGGCGCTCCACCGGCGCGAGCGTGCGCCCGAGACGGTGCTGTTCGCCCCCGAGGCGGCTCAGGCAGTTTTCCACAATAATCACGGCGCCATCGACGATCAGGCCGAAGTCGAGCGCCCCCAGGCTCATCAGATTTCCGCTCACCTTGTTCGCCACCATGCCGGTGATCGTGAAGAGCATCGACAGGGGGATCACCAGGGCCGTGATGAGCGCGGCGCGGACGTTGCCCAGCAGGGCAAAGAGAACCACGATCACCAGCAGGGCACCCTCGAAGAGATTCTTCTTCACCGTCGCAATCGTTTGGTCCACGAGGTGCGTGCGGTCATAGACGGTCTTGGCGACGATTCCCGCAGGCAGGCTTTTATTGATCACGGCCAGCTTGGCCGCGACAGCCTGGGAGACCGCGCGGCTGTTTTCGCCGACGAGCATGAAGACGGTGCCGAGCACCACTTCCTTGCCGTTTTCCATGGCCGCACCGGTTCGAAGTTCCTGGCCGAGCAATACGTCCGCGACGTCGGCGATGGTCACGGGAACGGCCTCGCGCTGCGCCACGACGATCTGGCGGATGTCCTCCATTGTGGCGATCTGCCCCGGCGCACGAATCAGGTACTGCTCGCCGTTGCGCTCGATGTACCCGGCACCGACGTTCGCGTTGTTCCGCGCGAGCGCCTCCAAAACATCGCGAAAACTCAGACCGAACTGGCGAAGCTTTTCCGGGTGCGGGGTGACATGGAATTGTTTTTCGAAGCCACCAATTGTGTTCACTTCCGTCACGCCCTTCACCTGCCGGAGCTGCGGCCGGACGATCCAATCCTGAGTGGTGCGCAGTTCGATCGCAGAATGGGTGGCCCCTTCCTTGTTTTCGACCGTGAACATGAAGATCTCGCCCAGGCCGGTCGCAATCGGCCCCATGGACGGCTCGATTCCGGCGGGCAGCTGCGACTTCACCTCCTGGATGCGTTCGGCCACGAGTTGACGCGCGAAGTAGATGTCGGTGCCGTCCTCGAACACCACTGTGACTTGCGAGAGCCCGTAGCGCGAAAGGGAGCGCGTGTAGCTCAATTTCGGCAGCCCGGCCATGACGGTCTCGACTGGAAACGTGATGCGTTGCTCGGCTTCGAGGGGAGAATATCCGGCCGCCTCGGTGTTAATCTGCACCTGGACGTTCGTGATGTCCGGAACGGCATCGATCGGGAGTCGCTGGTAGTTGTAGAAACCGAGTGCGGCGAGGCTGGCGGCGGCCAGCATCACGAACCAGCGGTGGTGGATCGAAAACTGGATGATGCGTTCGAGCATGAGAATAAATCCCACCTTTTAGTGATCGTGCGACGCACCGGACTTCATGGCGTCCGCCTTCACCAGGAAACTGTTCGCCGTGACGTAGCGCTCGCCGGCCTCCAACCCGCCGAGGACCTCAATGAAATCGCCGTCTGTGCGGCCGAGCTGGAGCATCCTCACTTCATAGGTGTTGCCGACCTGGGCGAAAACCACGGTGAAGTCGCGGAAGCTCTGCAACCCGCCGGTCTTCACCCCGAGGGGCACCTCGTGCGGAGGAAGTTGCACAGTGGCGATCACCCGGAGGCCGGGAGCCCATCTCCCCTCGTGATTGTCCAACCGCAGGCGAATCACGCGGGTCTGGCTCTCCGCCGCCGCGACGGGCAGGAATCCCGCCAGCTTCAGCTCGACAGACTGGCCGCCATCGACCGTGCGCACGACGACGGGAAGACCGACATTGATCTTCGCGGCATCGGCGATGAAGACGTTGAGATCGATCCAGACCGATGAGTGATCGGCGATCACGAAGAGCGGCCCATCGCCGGTCACAGAACCGGCTGTGACGTTGCGCTCGGTGACGATGCCTGCCTGCGGCGCCTTGATTTCGTAGGTCCGCAAACTCTCGTTGCTTTCGACGACGGCGAGAAGGTCGCCGACCTGGACCGCATCGCCGAGTTGTTTCCGCACCTCCTTCACCAGCCCGGTGAAACGCGCACCCACCCGGGCGACCCGGTCGGCGTCGGGCTTGATTGAGCCGTGCAAAACAAGCGATTCCTTGATGGTCGCAGGCCCGGCTTGCGCAATCCTGATGCCGGCGGCGCGCGCAAACTCCGGTTCGATCGTGGCGCGCCCTTCATAAGATTCGTAAGTCCATTCCGCAGATTTGCCGCGATGTTCCCCGCGCACGACCACATCGAACGAATGCGGCTCGTTCACGACGCCTCCGCCGCGGAGGAATTCCCCCTGCGGATGAAACGCAAACGTGTTCACGCGATCGCCCAGGCGTCTCAATTCAATGCCAACCTTGATGTCGGCCGGCGCGAGCGGCTGTCCCTGGCGATACGCATACACCCGAAACTCGGGCGGCACGTCCGTTTCGAAGATGGTCACTTCGACCTCGAAGCCGTCGCCGCGCAGAAGCTTTCCGCCGTGCGGCCCATCCTCGGGCGTGACCTTGCCACTGGGGGCGGCGTGGGCCGGTTGGGCGGCGGCACCGTGCCTGTCAGCGGCGGCGGCCGGCGCGTTGGTTTTCAGGATGGCGCGCGCGGCGACGGTGCCGCCGATCAGGATGAGAGCGATGAAGCAAAGCTGCGTTTTCATTTGGAAAAATGGGAACCGGTTCATTTCCCGTGGAGGGCGGAGCCCAGCAGGCGTTCGAGGTCGATGACGTGGAGGTGATAAATGGCGGCGTTATTGACGAGATCCCGGCGGAGCTCGATCACCGTCCTTTGCGCATCGAGCAGTTCGAGGAGCGAATAGCGGCTCTCGCGGTAGCCTTTCTCGGCGAGGGCGAGCGTTTCTTCCGCGGTCGGGATGATTTCCTGGCGCAACGCGTTCAATGCCGTGCGCGCGTGCAACATTTCCTGATACACATCAAAGAGCGTGGCGCGCATCTCCAGGCGAACCGCCTCCGCCGAGGTGGCAATCTGCGCGCGCCGCTCGCGCGCTTCGCGAATGCCGCCCTGATTCTTGTCGTGGATTGGCAGTGCCATGGAGAAACCAGCGACGAAACCGAGGTCGTCAGTGTTCTCCACCCGCCGGATGCCGGCGCTAACCCTGGTGCTCGAGCGACGGAGGCTGATGGCCAGCTGGACTTGCGCCTCGCGCCATCGCGCCTCAACCGCGAAGCGGGCGAGCGCGGGGCTCTGTTCGATCCGCTCCGCGAGTGAATTGAACTCCGGCACGGCCGGGAGGGTCAGCAGGTCTGCGCTGACTTTGCCAAAAGTGGGTTCGCTTTCGCCGAGCGCCGCCGCCAGCGAACGGCGATGACTGAGCAATTCGTGTTCCGCGTGCTCCTCGTCGAGTTTGAGCAGACTCAAGGCGGTGCGGGCCTTGTTGAGTTCGATGACGGACACTTTCGCCGCTTCGACGCGCACGCGCACGGCCGACACGGTTTGCTCGGCGAGTTCTCGGGCGCGAATCGCCACGGTCCACCGCACCTCGTCGACCGCTACTTCAGTGAACCGGCGGGCGACTTCAGCCAGCACCTCGACGCGTCTGGCCTGGTAATCGACATCGACCAGCGCGCGCTCAGTTGAGGCCACCTCGCGACGGCGCGTAATATGGCCACCGAGATCGATCACCTGGCTGAGTTGGAGTGTCGTCTCCAATCCCTTGACTCCGCTGAGCGCTCCCGTGCCGAGCACATTTTCGAGCCCCGCTGAAATCTCGGGATTGGACCGTAGACCCGCCTGCAGGGCACGGGCCTCGGCGATCCGCGACTCGAACGCGTGGGCCTGCAAAGCTGGATTCTTCAGCAGTGCCGCCGAGAGCGCCTGCGGCAAAGTAAGAGGTTCCGCGCCGGTGGCGCGAGGCGTGTTTTGAGCGGTGGCGCACGCAGCGCCGCAAAGAAAAATGAAATATCGAAAAGGCATGTGGGCAGACGTTGAGGTTGCGCGTCCGGGTGGACGCCACACGCGCGCAGGCAAAACGGCCCGCAAACGCGGAAAGGCACCGCCAATAAAGGCGGTGTCAGACTAACCCAACGCTGGCGGTGCGGCCGATTCCGGCGCGCAACGTTGCACAAACTGCCAGATCTTCTGTAGCGGCGGATCGGATTGCCGCCCGATGGGAACGGGCTCGCCCGCGGATGACCTGCTGCGCACATAGGTGCCAAAAAACGCCAGGACGCCGACCAGCGCGAAACAAACGGCACCGGTCGCACCAAGTCGAATCAGGCCATCTTTGGCGATATTGGAAGTGAACAACGGGTCATGATGGTCGTCGGCTATCCCGGGCTCATGGTGGGAGCCACTTCTGTCCTGCTCTCCGTGATGCTGATGATCCAGCATCAACCCGACTGCTTCCAACTCGACATGCAGCACTGCCGAGCACCAAGCAAGTGCGAGCGACATGGCGAGAAGTGCGCGAATACGCGACATTGTTGCCAACAGGACTTAGAAAACAGGTTTCGGCAAGGACGCGTTCTGGGAAAACCGGCGTTGCAATCCGGCCGCCGGTCAAAAAGCGCACCGGCAGAAAATCGCCTACCGTCTGCGACGCTAAGCGGCGTCGAGGGAGTCGATCCGAATCGTCCACACGATCGCTCGGAGACACCCAGCGCCCAATTCGCCCGATCGTTCGGGAGAAACCACACTAACCTTGCGAGCCTCCGCCTCGGCAACCGACGCGTAGATTTCGCCCGGTTTCTGGCCGGCAATCGTCACCCGGTGCGAAACAAATGAAAGCTCCAGCGTTCTCTCGTCTGTGCTCATCGTCAGTTGAGCCATGCCGAATAGGGAAGCGCGATCCGTTCGCGATGGGACTCGAAACGTAGAAACACCACCCGGCAAGTTCCGCTTGTCCAGACAACCGGGGTTTACGCTGATTTCCTCGTCGGTGACCCGCTGGAAGGGTATAAAGTGGACCACGTACAGGAAGATCGCGAAAGCCGCCAGGCGTGGGCCGTATTGGGTCGGTTGCTCGGCCCCGCGCGGAGGCGCCGCGCGGGTGACGGCGGCACACTGCGGGCAGCATTTGCACTCCATTTGATGCTCGGTCACCACCAACGGAGTTTTGGGCAGATCGAACACTTGATGTTTGATCAGCTCATCGGCCAACCGCTGCGAGAGGTCGAGGCCGCAGCCGCTGCAGTGGTGCACCGGATGCCGGACCACGGCGTCCGGCTGCGCGACCGGCTCCAAGCGGTGCCCGGGATGTCCGGGCTGTCCGCCCGTCCGCCGCTGGCTTTTGCGGCGCTCGCTGCGGGGCTTGGGCCGCGGATCGCTCGAGGGGGGCGCGTGGGTGGTGCGGCTGTCGCCGAGCGGGACGCGCTGGCGGCGGACCGCGGCCAATTCCTCCTCCAGGGCGAGCACGCGC
>JBBRCR010000345.1:0-9455 GCA_038204695.1 Opitutales bacterium
ACTCACTCCACGGCGGCTCGAAAATCAACCTCCGGCGGCACGCAGCCCGCGGATCTTTCCACCAAAACCCGGGGAATCGAACCTGCTCGTCATTCCGCCCGTTCTGAGGTCGGACAGTGAGGTCTGACCTTTGTACGGCGGGAGTTGCAGTCTCGGTTTCGTCCAGTAAATACTCTCCCCATCCATGACCCTCACGCCTGAGCAGAAACAGGCCGTCACCTCCTGGGTGGCGGCCGGCGACAATCTCTCGACCATCCAGAAGAAGCTCACCGAGCAATTTAAGCTCTCCATCACGTACCGTGATGTGCGCTTCCTCGTCGACGACCTGAATCTCGAATTGAAGGACGCGAGTCCGAAGATCGATACCAGCGATGTGACCAAGGCGTCCGCACCGCGGGCTCCCGCCGGCGCGCCCCCGAAATCACCCGAGCCTGAAAAGAAGGGCTTCCTGGAAAAGGCAAAGGAGAAACTCGGTCTGGCGAAGGACGAGCCGGAAGACGCCAACGCCGAACTGGATGCCGAGGACGAATTGCTGGAGGACAATATCGATGAACTTGCCGGGGCCGAAGGCGGCAACGTCGCCGTCACGGTCGACACTGTCACCCTGATTCCCGGCGCGCTTGCGAGTGGCGCGGTGACGTTCAGCGACGGGGTGGTCGGAAAATGGGTGGTCGATCAATATGGCCGTCCGGGATTCACCGAAGTGAGCAAGCCCGGTTACCGGCCCTCTCCGGGCGATGCGCAGGCGTTCATGCAACAGTTGAGCGTCTCGCTGCAAAAACGCGGGTTTTGATCCCAGCGCAGCGCAGCCGCAAGCAACCTACGTGACCTTCGGGCGGGGCCGCAGTGCGGGGTACGAGCCGGAGTCAACGGCGCTGCCGCAGACCTAATCCGCGTTCTGCGCACAGCGGCGGGCGATGCACCACGCCGTCCGCGCTCCGCCCCGATGAAAAGCGCAGCGCTGCTCGCGCGGCGAAACCGTCACGCGCCCGCCAGCAATTTCAACAACTCCGCCTCGCCGAGGATCGGCACGCCGAGCGTCCGCGCCTTGTCGAGCTTTGAACCCGCCTCTTCGCCCGCGACGACGTAGTGCGTCTTCTTGCTGACGCTGCCGCTCACCTTTCCGCCCGCCGCCTCGATCCTGGCGGTCGCATCCTCGCGGCTCAACGTCGGCAGCGTGCCGGTGAGCACGAACGATCTTCCGGCCAGCGCGTTGCTCGCCATCGCCGGCGGCGTTGGGCTCACGCCGGCAGCCTGAAGATCGTGAATCAGCTCGACGTTTGCCGGATCGGCGAACCATGTCCGGACCGCCAGTGCGGTTTTCTCGCCGAATCCCCCCACCCGCAGCAGGTCGGCTTCGCTGGCATTCGCCAGCGCTCCCAGCGAGCGAAACGTGCGTGCGAGATCCTTCGCGGCGGCCGACCCGACCTGGGGAATGCCCAGCCCGTTGATCACGCGCCACAAATCAGCCGTTCGCCGCGCCTCGATGCCCGCGATCAGGTTGCCTGCCCAGACCTCCCCGGATTTTTTCAGCGGCCGGAGATTGTCGAGTTTCAACCGGAAGATGTCCGGGATCGTGCGGATTAGCCCTTTCTCCAGCAACAGCGCGACCATCTCCTCCCCCAGCCCCTCGATGTCCACACTCGCCTTCGAGGCAAAATGTTCGATCCTCCGCCGAACTTTCTCGGGGCATTTCGGATTTGGACAACGCCACACGACCTCGCCTTCGGCCCGGACGGCCACCGTGTGGCACACCGGGCACGCCCGCGGAAACGCGTACGGCTGGCTCCCCGCGGGCCGCTTCTCGAGCAGTACGGCAACGACGGCCGGAATGATCTCACCGGCTTTTTCCACGAGCACGACATCGCCCACGCGCACATCCTTGCGCGCGATTTCATCCGCATTGTGCAACGTCGCCCGCTTGACGGTGGTCCCGGCGAGAAGCACGGGATCAAGTTCCGCCACCGGGGTCAACGCGCCGGTGCGGCCCACTTGAATCGTGATGTCGCGCACGCGGGTCTCACCCCGATCCGGCGCAAATTTGTAGGCGCAGGCCCAGCGCGGCGACAGCTTGCGCGCCGCTTCGGCCCGGCCGTCCGAGGACATCCCGCGGTATCCAATTTTTGGGTGCCGCTGCTGTTCAAACCAATCGAGTTTCACCACCGCCCCGTCAGTCGCATACGCAAAGTCGCGTCGCACTTGGTCGAGTTCCTGGATGGCGGCCCACACCGCGTCGATCCCACGGACCTTCCAGAACGGCTCCACCACGGGCAAGCCCCAGGCCTTCAGCTGCCCGTGATAGGCAGATTGGGAGTCGGCGACCGCGGGTTCACAAAAGCCGAGCCCGTAAAGGACAGCCTCCAGCCGCCGCGAAGCGACCAACTTCGAATCGAGCTGCTTGAGCGTGCCCGCGGCCAAATTACGCGGATTCGCGTACGCCGGCTCGCCCGCCTCCTCCTGCTGCTGATTGATCCGACGAAACTCTTCCGCACGCAGAAAAATCTCCCCGCGGATTTCGATCACCGCGGGCACGGGCGTTCCGACCAGCGCGGCCGGCAGTCCGCGGAGCGTGCGCACATTCAACGTCACATCGTCGCCCTCCTCACCATCGCCGCGAGTGACGGCACGCACGAGTTTGCCGCGTTCATACGTGAGACTGACGGCGACGCCGTCGATCTTCGGCTCCACCGTGTAAGCGAGATCGTGCGAGCCCAATGCCTTCACGAGGCGCGCATGGAAATCACGCAGTTCCGATTCATCATAGGTGTTGTCGAGCGTCGTCATGGCCTGCCGGTGTTTGACGCGGACAAACCCTTCCGTGCGATCGTCGCCGACGCGGGCCGTGGGCGTGTCGGGTCCGAGTGCGTGCGCGGCTTCCGGATACAGCTTTTCCAGTGCGGCGAGTTGCTGCTTCAGCTGGTCATAATCGAAGTCGGTGACCTCCGGCGTCGCTCGTCGGTAATAGAGTTCGTCGTGCCGAGCGACTTGCTCGCGCAATTCTGCAATCCGTTGCTGGGCCTCGGCCGGGGTCATGGGAACAGTTTCGAAGAGCGGGCGCGTCGCGTCCAGCCCGCGCTGCGTGTTGGTGCGTTTCAATTCGGTGCGCGGCTCATGCTCGGCGTGGCATGGGCGTCCCGCCCATGTTCCGGGTGCCACGGGCCTCCCGGCCGTGATGTTCGGCGCTGCGCGCCGGGACTGGCGGCTGCGCCGCGATCGCGAAATTCATGGACGGGACGCCCATGCCCCTTCAAGCGGCGGACCAACCGCGTCGTTGATCCCGACACCTTGAAACGTCCACTCGCGGGCAGGGCGGAAGCCCGGAACTTTCGCAGCTCCAATAACAAGATCCCACCGGCCGTTGCAGCCGCCGGGAGTCGCGCCGGTCTTTGACCGGCGTCTCGCCCGTTGAAGACTGGCGCTGCCGGCGGAAAACGCGGGCACAGGGGTGTAAACTTTCCCGGCTTCTCGCTGTTGACGTGACGGCGCTTTTCGACGGCATCAGCCGGTCAGATGACAAACGATGTTACTGCCCGGCCGGGCATGCGCCGACTTCACCTCGCGCTCGCATGCCTGTGTGCGTGGGCGGCAAGCGCCGGCTCAGCCGCCGAATACTACGTTTCTCCAACGGGCAGCGACGCCAATCCGGGGACCGAAGTGTCGCCGTTCGCCACGCTCCAGCGCGCCCAAACTTCAGCGGAACCGGGCGACACCGTTCTTATGCGCGGCGGCACCTATGTCATGACGGAATCGCACATCGTGCGGCGCCAGCGGCCCTACGCCTTTGTCACGCTGCTCGACAAGAGCGGCACACCCGGAAAACGGATCAATTATTTTGCGTATCCAGGGGAACGGCCGGTGTTCGATTTTTCGGCGGTCAAGCCCCCTGGCGATCGCGTCACGGCATTTCGCATCAATGGTTCGTGGCTGCATCTCAAGGGCCTCGAAGTCGTCGGCGTCCAGGTCACGATCAAAACCCACACCCAATCGATCTGTTTCGATAATCAGGGCAGCGACAATATTTTCGAGTTGCTGAGCATGCACGACGGCATGGCGATCGGCTTCTGGATCGGCAACGGGTCGAACAACCTCGTGCTCAACTGCGACGCGTATCGGAACCACGACACGGTGTCGGAAAACGGAAAGGGCGGAAACGTTGATGGCTTCGGCTACCACGGGCCGAAGGGCAGCGTGAGCAATGTGTTTCGCGGCTGCCGGGCCTGGTTCAACAGCGATGATGGATTCGACTTCATCAACTCCGGCGAGGCCGCGACGGCGGAGAACTGCTGGGCCTTCTACAACGGCTACTCGACCACGTTCGAGAATCTCGCCGATGGCAACGGCTTCAAAGCGGGAGGCCACGCGGGCACACCGGTGGAGCGTCTCCCCAAACCGATTCCCCGTCACGTCGTGAAACGGAGCGTGGCGGTGCGCAACAAGGCGAATGGCTTTTATGCGAACCACCACATCGGAGGCGTCGAGTTTCTGCACAACAGCGCGTATCGGAACCGGGTGAACTTCAACCTGCTCGGCCGCGCGTCGGATAATCGGACCGATATTCCCGGCGTCCAGCACCGGCTGAAAAACAATCTGGGGCTCGCCGGCGGCACCGAAGTGGCGCAGCTGAATGCGGACGCGAGTGACGCGAGTGGCAACTATTTCAACCTGCCGGTCACGATCACCGCTGAAGACTTTCTCGGGCTGGATGAGTCCGATCTGGTGAAGCCGCGGAAGCCCAATGGCGATCTGCCGGACGTGCCGTTTCTCCGGCTGGCGCCCGGCAGCGATGGGATCGACAAAGGCGTGAACATGGGCGAAAGATTCGAAGGTGCAGCGCCCGATCTCGGCGCGTTTGAATTTCAGTCCCGTCAACCATGAAGACATCTCGCTTCTCCTTCCTCGCGATCGTCGCCTGCGCCGGTCTCGCGTCGCTTCTCCGCGCGGCCGGCACGCCGCCGGGCTACAACGTGCTCGTGCTGATGACGGATGAGCACAACCGGCGGATTATGGGATGCTCCGGAGATCCGATCGTGAAGACGCCGACGCTCGACGCACTGGCCGCGAGTGGCGTGCGCTTCACGGCGGCATACTGCCAGAACCCGGTCTGCGTGCCCTCGCGCGCGTCGCTGGTCAGCGGTCGGATGGCATCGAACCTCGGCGTGTTTGGTAACGCCGGAGTTAATACAATCAAGTACGAGAACATCACGACGCTGGCCGACGTGTTCGTCCGCGCGGGGTACGAGGCGGCCTGGTTCGGCAAGACACATTGGGGCAATCCCCGGTTTCCGAAGACGGGCGGCGGCGGCGAGAACAAGCGCGCCGCGGCGGATGGCATGGATGAAAGCTTTGGCCGGTTGCCGCAGGAATCGCAGATCTCAAAATGGCCGGTGGAGAAAAATCCGGAGCACCTGACCGCGAACGAAGCGCTGGCCTTCCTCGATCAAAACAAAGCGCGCAAGTTCTTCCTCGGGGTGTCGTTCGTGAAGCCGCACTTCCCGTTCACGATCCAGGAGAAGTACTATAATATGTACAAAGGGAAGATTCCCCCGCCCCGCGCGCCAGAGAAACTCATCGCGGAATTGCCCGCGGTTTCGAAGCGCGAGCGGGAGAACTATCGGCACGCCGATGCAACGGAAGACGAGATCATGCGGACAAAGGCGATTTACTACGGCATGGTAACCTATGTGGACGAGGAGTTCGGCCGGATTATGGCCAAGCTGGACGACCTCGGGTTGCGTGAGAAGACGATCATCGTCTACACCGCCGATCACGGCGAGATGCTGGGCGACCGCGGCATCTGGTACAAAAACAGTTTCTACGAGGGCGGCGCCGGGATTCCGTTCATCTGGTCCTTTCCACGGGCGCTGCCTCGAGGTCAGGTGGTTCGCGCGCCGGCGATGAATTTGGATATTTTTCCGACACTCTGTGACCTATGTGAACTCCCGACGCCGGCCGGACTCGAAGGCACCAGTCTGGTTCCGGTGCTGACGGGCCGGGATCCCGGCACCACGCGCGAGGCGATCTCGGAGAGCTACCGCGGAAACTTTGCTGGCCGCATGATCCGGACAGCCCGCTGGAAATATTTCTACTACACCACCGGCGAAGAATACCTCTACGATCTGAACGCCGATCCAGGCGAGGAGACGAATCTCATCCCGAGGCCCGAGCACCGCCCGCTGGCCGACGAGTTGAAGCGAAAGGTATTGGCAGGTTGGAAGACACCGGAGCGCAGCATCCGGTCCGTCGCCGGCCTCCCCGACGGAGACGGCGCCGCCGGCGCAAAGAAAGCCGGCGACAAGAAAAAGAAGCAGTAACGAAGAGTGGCTGCGACCTCGTGGCTGCGCGATTGGTGGCGGCCAGGAGTAGCGCCGTGTCTCCGACCGGTGGCTTGGCGCAATCGAAGCGCCTGACCGCATTCCTCGCCGAAAATCCGCCGGTCGGAGACGCGGCGCTACTCGATCCGACGCGACTCAATTTTATGCGTGTCGCGAGTCGCCCAATCGTGGCTGCGAGCGCCAGCAAGTGGATCGACTTTCCCCCGCCCACAAACAAATCCACTCGCTGGCGTTCGCAGCCACGGGCTCCCAGCTACGGGTTCGCAGCCACGGCCTCGCAGCTACCAACGCGACGGCCCTACTTCTTCGCCGGTGATGGACTGTTCGCCGGCGGCGACTTCGGCGGCTGGAGCGCACCTGCGCGTTCAGTGCCATAGGTCTTCGCGAGATAATCGACCACCGGCTCAATCACGTTATCCGGAATCGGCGCACCAAACGTCTTTTGCATTTTGACCACCGTCGCCTGCCAGTAGGCGCGCGCCGACGGCGGCTGATAAGCCATGTACTCGGCCGAATGACACGTGGAGCAGAGCGCGACCGCCAGCGTGTATCCAGGAAGCGGCGACTCGACGAGCGTCATCTTCTCGGCCGGCAGCGTGATCTCCACGGCCGAAAGCCGCAGCGCCGTCGCGACGGCGAACATCCAGGTCAGAGGGCGGGTGAAAAGGTTTCGGTTCATGCGACCTCCACGCGTACCGCTTCCACCACATTGCGGAGATAGCCCGCGGGATTCCACAGTGGCTCGAGCGGCTGCGATTCGCCGATGCGGTTCAGCGCCCGCGCCATCAGCGTATGGGCGCCGCGCTCCGCCGGCTTGAACGGAATCCGCCATTCGCGAAATGAATACCGGCCGAGGTCGGCTCCGAGTTCGGCCACCCGCCAGCTGCGTCCCCCATCGCTCGAAAACGCGACTTCGCGAATCCCGTGTCCACTATCGAAGGCGATGCCGCGAATCAGCGTGTCGCGTCCCAGAGGCAGCTTCGCCCCTTCCGTGACACTGGTGATGAAGGAGCGAACCGTGAGCCGGCTGATGCGGTCCGTCTTCTTCGCCGCCGTGCCCGGCTCGACCGAGTGGCTCGGGTTGTCGGGCACGCGGTAGGCACTCGCCATCCAAAAACCGGTGAATACGCGATCAATCACCTCGATATCGTTCACGTGTTTCACCCAATAGGTGCCGTAGTAACCCGGCACGACGAGCCGCAACGGATACCCGTTCAGCATCGGCACGTCCTGGCCGTTCATGCTCCACGCGAGCATAACCTCGCCGTCGGTGGCGTGATCGACCTCGAGCGACTTTACGAAATCAGGCGTGGTTTCGAGCAGCGGCTTATCGAGCCCGTTGAAAACCACCTCGCGGGCGTCGGCCGCAATTCCGGCTTTCTGGAGCAGCGCCTTCACCGAAATCCCCGTCCACCGGGCGTTGCCCATCGCGCCATGCGAGAGCTGGCCGCCGTTGACGCGGGGTTTGAAATGCCCGCGGCTGTTGCCGGAACACTGGTTGACCGCCACCACTTCCATCGGCGTCCCGAGCCGCTTCAACTCGTCGAGCGACAACTCCAGCGGCGTATTCACCTTGCCATGCACGCGCAGGCGAAACGTGGCCGGATCAATCTTCGTCGGGATGTCACTGAGATGATAGCGGACAAAGAACGCGTCGTTCGGGGTCAGCACTCCTTCATTGAACACCGAGAATGGCGTCTCGAGTTGCGGTGGTCGCGCCGTGAGCAGGATGAGGGGCCGTTTTTGTGGATAAGCAACGAGGGCGCGCTCGCCATTCTCGAAGGGCAGCGTGATGCGCCCCTCCGCGGCCAGCGCACGCGTGATGACTCCCGCCGCGGCGGTGCCGGCGGTCAGGAGCCCGGCCGTCTGGAGAAACCGTCGACGGTTCATTGCATGCGCAGAGCCTGGACTGGTGGGGTTCATGCGCTCAAAAAACGTGCGAACGCATGCCGCGAGCGCAAGCGCGGTTCTGCGTCCCGGTGGAAAAAGTGAAATGTTTCTCACACCGGCGGAGGACTTGAAGACCCGCGGGAAAACCTCCCCCGTTCCTCCGCGCTGCTCGCGGCGGCCACCGTGCTCGCCCGAATTTTTCACCCTCAAACCAATCCAAGGCATGGTCACAGAGGACACAGAGTTCAGACACGGAGACGGCAGGAGGCCACAAGGTGTTCGACGCCGTGCAGGCAATTGATCGGGCTTTGCCAAGGAAATTTTCCTCTCTGTGAACTCTGTGACCCAAGAGATCGGGGATTAAAGTGTGAAATATGCGGGCTCGGAGTAGATCCCTCTCTACAAACCCAGAGTTGAACCGCGAATAGACGCCAATAAACGCGAATTCAAGCAACGTTGGGAAATCTGTGGCTGGACTTGGAGCGGAAGAACTTGACCTGTTTACTATGAGTTTTGCCCATCAAGGAATTTAGCGACGGGGGACTCGCACCCCGGGCGCCACTCCGCCCAAAACGGGTTTGTGCCCATGGCGCGACGTCCAAGATTGCCTTTCCTTTCGATTCAACCGATTCAGCAAGTTGCGGCCAGTATGGTCGCACGAAGCCACGAACATTTCGCATTCTTTTTCTCCTGATGAAAACTCATCCCATCGCGCCACTCCCGACCACAATTCTCGCGCTTGCCGCGAGCGTGTTTCTCTCCACCGCCGCTCAGGCGGCGGATGGCTGGATCAACCTGTTCAACGGCAAAAACCTCGACGGCTGGGAGCAGCACTCCGGCAAGGCAAAGTATCGCGTGGAAAACAACGCGATTGTGGGCCAGACGGTCGCGAACACCGGGAATTCGTTTCTCTGCACGAAGAAAATCTACGGCGACTTCGTTCTCGAGCTGGAGTTCAAGGTCGCGAAGGAGATGAACTCGGGCATCCAATTTCGCAGCGAATATTACACGAAGGACACCGAGGCCGACATCAAGGGGAAGAAAAAGAAGTTTCCGGCCGATCGCGTGTTTGGTTATCAGTATGAGATCGACCCCTCGGCGCGGGCGTTCACCGGCGGCGTGTACGACGAAGCCCGCCGCGGCTGGCTGGTCGAGCTGAAGGACAACCCGGCGGCGCAGAAGGCGTTCAAGCAGGGCGAGTGGAACAAGGCGCGGATCGAGTGCAAGGGCGAC
>JBBRCR010000346.1:0-9422 GCA_038204695.1 Opitutales bacterium
AGTGGCATGGGCGTCCCGCCCATGAAGTGCATTATATAATACATTATGGCGTCGCCCCCCGGTCTTGCTGGCTTGCGGCGCTTCGCACCGTCCATGGGCGGGACGCCATGCCTTTATACACAAGTCGCCGCTGTTCTTCCGAAAGCGGCAACCGAAGAAAGGGTGCCAGACCTTTAACCCCAGATGGCGCAGATGGACGCAGATAAAGGCACTCAATCGATGGGACGAAACGCCGGTCGGAGACACGGCGCTACTCCCAGGCCGGCATAAGCGTCGGCCCTCAGTCCTCAGGTGTCCGTCGTCTGTCGTCGCGGAACCGCCCGTAGTGCTATACACACTACACTTCATGGGCGGGACGCCCATGCCACACCGAGCCGGCGAGCACACCGAATCGAAATCCGTCGGCCGCAGAGTCGGCAAACGCACTTCCACTCGCTGGCGCCCGCAGCCACGGGCCTTCGCCTCACCGCGTGAAAATTGCCCGGTGAATCGGGGCCGGATAGGGCGTGTCGCCTTTCGCCACATACCACAGGATCCGGTTCAACTCGTCTTCCGGCGCCCGATCGTATTCCCGGAAATTCATCATCGCCGACTGCTTCGAAAACGGCGCGCGCGCGGTATTCTTCTCCATCAAATCCACTTTCGGCGTCAGCACGGCATAGGGCGTGACAATCGGTTCGCGCTGGAAGCAGTTGAACATCGGCGTGGCGCCGGCGTCGTATTGCGTCAACGGCGGCAGCCCGAGGATGAGCTCCATCGTCCGGATCATGCTGGCCGTTGTATACAGCGTCGAATCGACGTAACCGCGTTTCGCATACGGACTGAGCACATAACCGACCGTGCGGTGGGCGTCGACGTGGTCCGGCCCATTCTGCGTGTCGTCCTCAATCACGAAGATCGCCATTTGCGGCCAGAACTTGCTCCGCGTGGCTGCGGCCACGATTTTGCCGAGCGCGAGGTCGTTGCTGCCCACGCAGGCGTTCGGGGCAAACGCACCCGGCGTCGTGCCGTAGGTGTGATCCTCGCCGAGCGACATGATCGTGAACTGCGGCAGATTCCCCGTCTCGCTCGCGCGCTCGAAATCCTCGATCCAGTTGTCGACCAGATCCATGTCACGATAGTCGTGCCAGTCACCCCACTTGCCGCGATTTTCCGAAGGCACCCGTTGCGCACCTTCGCCATAGTTCTTGAAGGTCACGCCGTGTCGGCGGCAGAGATCCCACAGGTAGCCGTTCGCCGGGTTTTCCATTTCCTCGTTGCCGGGCAGCCGGCCGTGCCGCGAGTAGCTGATCACCCACGAACGCTGGTTGAAGTCCGTGGCGATCGCCGCGTCGCACCAGCTGTGGCCATCGACGCTGACCTCACTATTTGAATACAGGTTGTCGAGCAGCACGTAATCCCGCGCCAGCTGGTGATGATTCGGGGTCACGTTCTCTCCGAAGATCGCGAGTTCCGGATCACCGTTGCCGAGCGGCTTTCCGGCCGCGTCCTTCAGCCCGCCGAGGATTTGATCGTACGTGCGGTTCTCCTTGATCACGTAGAGCACGTATTTGATCGGGCAGGGATCGCCGACTCTTTCCGGGATGACGCTTTCGCTTCTCATCGGCGCCCGCCGCAGCGAAGCCGGGGTGTAAGGGGAGTTGATCCGCGCCTGCATCGTGTACTCCGCCATCTGCCGCGGTTCCGGCCGCGAGATGACCGAAATGCTGCCGTCGAGCGTGCGCCCAATGTGATCGAACGCCACGGAGTTGAAGGGCCGCTGGGGATTGCCCGCCTGGGCGGGATAGTTCGCGCGCGAGGTCAGCCCTTTGCCGTTGGCCACGAACAGGGTGTTGTTGTCAGGGCTGACCGCCACGGCGGTCGGATACCACCCGACGGGAATGAATCCGTTCACCATCGAAATCGCCTCGCCTCGTCCGCGGGCGTCGTCCGTCAGCCGGTTCGATATGTCGACGACGACGACGTTGTTGTTGTCGGCATTGGCGACGAACAAGGTGCGGTCATCCGGCGAGACGGCCACGGAGACCGGCGTGCTGCCCTCGGGAGACTGCGGATACAGGGAGGTCGAGATGATTTCGCGCGTGCCTTCCCACAGCCGCCGGGCCGGGCTCGCGGGCTCGCCGAGTTTCTCCAACTCGTTGGTCGTGATCACGTGCACGGTGTTGTCGCCCGCGCAGGCGACGAACAGCCGGCCGTCGCGCGCGACCGTCAGGTCGTTCGGCCGCACGCCCACCGTGATATCGCGCCGCCGCTGTCCCGCATCCGGATCGATGATACTGACCGAGCGACTGCCCCAGTTGCTGACGTAGAGGTGCTTCTGATCGCCGCCGAACGCGCACGAGTGCGGATGCTGGCCTGTGGCGATGGTCGCCTCGAGCGCGAGTGTCTCCGGGTCGAGCACCCAGACCTCGTGATTGGATTCGTTGCAGACGTAGAGCTTTCCCGTGCGCGGATGCACGGCCATGCCGGCCAGAAAAACGCGCGGGGCTTTTGGCGCCGGGCGGACCGTCGGGCCGGGCGTGGCGCGGGCGTTGGCGTATTGGAAGACATGCACCTCCCCGGAGCTGCCGCCGGATACGAAAAGCCGTTTTCCGTCGAGCGCGAACGCGAGCCCGTTGAAGCAGGCCTTCAACGGGAGGAATTGCGCGACTTCGTGGGATTTCAGATCGAGCAGCGTGATTCCGGTGTTGGTGAAACCGGCACTGACCGCCACAAGCACCTGCTGATCGGGTGCGACGATCATCTTCAATGGCATGTCGCTGACGCGCACGTGTCGGCCCGCCGGCGTCACGCCCCAGCCGGAATGCAGGAGGTGCTGCCCTGGAACGAGGTGCTGCCGCTGGCGAACGGACGGATCGTTGACGTCCTCGTGTGGCGCCCGCGTGGTGGTCGGTGTCGCGGCGCCGAGAGCCGGCACCAGTGCGGTGGTGGCGAGCGTGAGCGTGGCGGCAACGCGGGCTCGACGCGCTCCCGCCCACCAGCCCGCTCGGAAAACGGAGTTCCGGCCGGCGTGATTCAAGATTTCAAGCGATCGTGGAATGGAAAACATCTTCATGTGTGTTTCGGGCACCAGCAGCCCAGGCGAGGCGGTGACCTTATGGAAGCCGTGTTCCCCTGCGTTCACAATCTGCAATCGGGCGCCGGTGGGCGTGGAGTTGCCCCATCCCCGCCACGCGCGGCCGATTTCGCGAGTTCATGCGTGCTCCGGGCTTGTGTCGCCGCCCGCGCGCTTTTTCTTCGCCGCGTGTCCACTCCGGCCCGCGAAGTTCGTCCCGATCCGCGTCCGCGTCACGTACGCAACGAGTACGGCATGCTGGAACCCGTGCCTGCCGGCTGGAGCCTGCTGCCGCCGGGTGACGCCGCGCTCAGCCGGCGAATCAAGCAGGACGGCCCGAGCTGGACCGTCATCGAGCTGAAAGGCCGCAAGCGGTTCTCGCGTGGAATCTGGGCGCCGGCGGCGCGGATCGAGACCTTGCAGCGCGAACTCGCCCTCGAACGACAGGACCCAGCGTATCAGAAGAAGCTGGACGCCGGCCGGCGGCGCCGCGCGGTCGCGGAGGAGGATTACGCGGTGGACTTTCGCGACGCGGTGATTCGCTTTTTGAATTTTCATCCGCAGCACGAGCATCTCGCGCGAACGCTCGCCACGTTGATCACCGATCATGCCACGCCGGTCGGCAGCGGCACGGTCGCTCGTACGCAGCGAATTCCGGTGGCGGAGCGGGCGCAGGCCGCCACCATCGCGTGGCTGCGTCACCAGACGACCGGCTATGACGACATGAACATTCCGCGGGAGAAAGGCCGTCGCCGCGAGATCCGACGCATGCTGGCGCAGCGGTCGGTGCAACTGCTGGAGAAATATCGGTCCGGCCAGCGTTTCGATCGCGCGCAGTGTCCGCTGCACAAGGCGCTGGAGCCGTGGGCGCCGGCGCGGACGATCGGGTGAGCGCGGTATTCAGACTTCAAGAACACACCCGCGATTGAACAAGACCATTGAAATCGCCGCAAACGCGGACGAACCGGATCGATCGGGTCACAGAGGACACGGAGAGGGGGTGGAGGTCACAGAGCAAGACACAGGCATTCGCACGAGCGCGAGCGAGTGGAATCGTGGCTGCGAGCGCCAGCGAGTGGATGAAGCACGAATTGCAGACTCTAATCCACTCGCTGGCGCTCGCAGCCGCGGAGTCGTGAATCGCTCAACTCCGGGTTTTTCCCATTCGCGTTTATTAGCGTCCATTCGCGGTTAAGAATCAGCCTGGCTTTTCTCTTCGGCTGCGGCGGCGTCGCGGTGGGACCTCTGTGTCTCATCAACAGATCTTCGGTTGCGGCCAGAGGCCGCGGTAGGAAATAGTCGAGTCAGAGTGCATCTCCGACGGAAAGATCGACGGCCTTCGACCGCGATTACCGGTTTTGCGTATCGATTCATTTGTTCTCCTTCGTGGCCGCTGCCAGCACCTCGTGCAACCAGCGGCGCGTCGCCACCGTGGAGGGGCGGTCCTCCAGAAATTCGACGTCGGCATGCACCTCCGCGCCGAGTTCGTCGGGCTGGTGAAACCACAGCCGCGGGCTCATGCGTGCGGCGCGCTCGTTCCACCCGACATCCACGCCGCGCCAGCCGCGCACCTCGGCAGACGGCCATTCGACTCCGGGATTACGCAGCGTCAAAAACCCGGCCCACACCCGCGCGATCCGCTCATGGCGCAACGCGAGGTAATTTGCGGCATACGAACCCCGCGAGAAACCCGTGAAAAAAACCGCGCGCGGATCCGCCCCATAGTTTTCCTGCACGAAGTCCAGGGCCGCGAGGCAGTAGTCGACGCCCTTTTCGATGTCGCCCCAACCGTCGACCTGCTCGCGTTTCCCCTCCTCACTTATAAATGGCAGATTCAGGCAGATGAACCGCTCGCCGCGCGCAAGCCCGTACGCGAGATTCCCCTGATCCGTGCGACCGGTGGAGTGGCAGTACTTGTGATAAAAAACATTCCCAGTGTACTCGATGATCACGGGAAACGCGCCGCCCGGCGTCCAGTCGCGCGGAAGCGTGAGCACGTGCCGCACCTCGGTGTTTTCCCAGCCCGGCAGTTTTTGATACACGCGCCGGCCCGGCGCCGGCGCGCCCTCCACCACGTCGGGGACCCACACGCGGCCGGACGTGTCATGCGGTGCATCCGGACCGCGTCCCGTGGCACGAATCGGGCCGAGTTCCACGGCGACAGGATTGCGGTCGTCCTCGAAAAGAATTTCCAGCCAGCGCACGGCGGCGGGGTCGATCGCTTTCGTGTAAACATCGCGGCCCGAATAGCGCGCATGCAAATCCACGCGAAACGTCGCATGGGCGCCGGGCCCCAGTGTTTCCCGACCGCGGGCGCTTCCGGTGGTTGAAAACGTGGATACGCCGCCCCAACCGTTTCCGGAAAGTGCCCAGAAGGTGAACACCACCGGCTTCTCGCCCGCATTCGTGAGCTCGAACTCGATGTAGCGGTGTCGCGACAGGTCCGCCGGTTCGCGTCTCAGCGGAAACATTACGCCGCGGCGATCGCCCCCCACCGCCGTCGCGGCTCCGTCAATCCGCAGTCGCTCGCCGGCCACCGACGCCGCGGCGCCACGTGCCTGCAATTCCGGCATCCGGAATCCGTTCGCTTCGCCGAAAAGAAGGGTCGGCTCGGGTTCGGCGGCGCCCTTGCTGGATTCCGCCTGGACGGTGAAAGGCGAAAGCACGATTGGCTCCTCCTTTTCCTTTTCCGCGGCGAGCTGCGCCCGGCCGCAGGGTAGCGAAATGGACATGGCCGCCGCCATCCATGAAACGCGCAAGGCGGCAGGGAACGAACGCATGGAGATTACAGAACGGGCTGTTTTCATCGTGGGGTATGCCAGGCAAATTTAACCCGTGGGCAGGGGTTGCGGAGCTGTTTTCGACAAGGGATCGCGCTCATTTTCCCGCGGCGGTTTGCAGATGAACATGCAGCGCGCGGCTCAGATCGCGGCCGAAGGCACGTGCGGTATCGGCGTTGCCACTGAGTTCATGTTTGGTTGCAGTCGTTTTCATCGGACGGGCGACTTTCCAGTCGCCCACAACCGGTTGATCGAACGCACGTCGGCGGCTGGAAAGCCGCCGTTCCGACGGAGTGCGCCACGCGTCGTCGCCTTCGATTCCGGCGGCAAGGGCGAGCACGATCACCGGCAACGCGAAAAGTTCTTTGCGCATGGGGTGGCTCGTTCAGGCGATGGCGCGTTTGCGTCGCGAAACTGCGCGCACCGCGTTCACTTCTCGCCGTAGCCGCCTTCGCCGTATTTGCGGTTCGAAACGAATGCGCGCGTCGCGTTGAAAATATCCATCTCGCCCGTGATCCGCGGATCCTTCGTCTGTTGCTGGTAGGCCTCGAGCTGCGCTTTGAGCTTCGCCTTGATCGCGGCGTGGGCCGGCGAGTCGGCGAGGTTGTTCAATTCCCACGGATCCGTCTCGCAGTCGTAGAGCTCCTCCCGCGGCCGCGGGTCGACGAACAGCTTCACGAACGGTTTCATCGCCGGGTGATTCGGGTGTTTGATCGCGAGATCAATCTCGTTCGCGGTCTCGGCGTTCGCCGCGTATTCGGAATCCGGACGCACCTTCGACGGCGCCGCCTTCCGACGCGGACCGAGCCCGTAGTTCACGATATACTGGTAGCGCTCATCACGAATCATCCGGGCCGCAAGATTCACCGGTTCCTCCTCGCCATGCCATTCGATGCCGCTCGCCGTCCAGCCGCGACTCGGGTCGACGCGGCCCGACGCACTCGAGACGAGAACATCGAGCAGTCCGCGTCCGCTCATCTCGCGCGGCACGGTGAGATTCGCGGCCTGCAAAGTTCCGCCCGGTGAGGAGCGAGGCCCGTGATGGCGCGCACGATGGCGCCGAGGTGTAGCAGCGCGTGAACAACGCGCCCTGTTGCGCAACGCGATCGAAGTTGGGCGTCGGGATTTTCGACCATCCGTAGATGCTGCGCTCCTGCCAGCTCTCATCATCGGTCATGAAAATGAGCACGTTCGGACCTGTCTTCGGCTGGGCACGGGCGGCAAGCAGCGCCTGCGGCAGCAGCGACAAAGCGGCAAACGCCGCAAGAAATCGGAAGCTCATAGTGGGCCAGGGTTCGGGGTTCGCCGGGTTAGCGTGTCACTCGACGCATTGCGCTCAACGTCACGGCATTCTCGGAAACATCGAATTGCCGTCAAATCCGCCATTGGTGAAATCGCCACCGTGGCCGCTCGCACCCGGTTCGCAATCACGATCAAGGACGTCGCCGCCGGGGCGAAATTGTGCTCGCAACCGCGTCCTACGCGCTGCGCAACAATCCCAGGATCCCCGGACGATCGCGTCGCCGGCCACTCCGTGGATCTCGTCGCGGCGCAATTGAACAGCAATGAGACCGGCGTGCCGGACCTGCCGCGCATCATGTTGTTTCCAGGTCGCCGGGTCCCGCCGCGGCTGCCGTAAGCGCAAGTCTGCACGGAAAGTGCACTGACGTTCGTCGGTAAGGAAACTGCGCATCCACTCGCTGGCGCTCGCAGCCCCGGAGCCACGGAATAGCGACTCGGCACTTGGATTTTTTTCATTCGCGTCCATTCGCGTCCATACGCGGTTAAGACTCAGCCTGTCTCTTCGGTTGCGGCTGCGCCGCGCTGAACTCTTCCGCCCTTCGCGGTTGAACTGCCGCCGATTCGCAGTCACCTGTTTTCCTTTTCTCCCATGATTGGCCTGCGCGAAGACACCGGATCAGCGCCGCCTCGCTCCAGCGAGGCGCCGAAGCTGGCTGCGCAGATCTTCGCGGAAGGTGGCTGGTTGCAGGACGGCTTGAAGCTCGAGCACCGGCCGCAACAGGAGCAAATGGCGCGCGCGGTGGCCGACGCCGTCGCGGCCGACGTGCCTTTGCTCTTCGAGGCCGGCACGGGAGTCGGCAAATCCCTCGCCTACCTGGTCCCGGGGATCATCCACGCGGTCGATTTATCGCGGCAGCTGATCGTCTCCACGCACACGATTTCGCTGCAAGAGCAGCTGGAAAGCAGCGATCTGCCCAAATGCCGGCGGCTCTTCAAATCGACGCCCACCCTTGCGCACTATGCCGACTTTCGCGCGGCCGTCCTGGTGGGAAAATCGAATTACCTTTGCACCACCCGGCTCGCGCATGCATTGGCGGACCGTTCGACGCTGCTGGCCGATGCCGATTTCGACGAATTGCAGCGGATCGCCCGCTGGGCGCAAACGACGCCGTCGGGCATTCGCCATGAGCTGAGGCCGCCACCGCGACCTGATGTGTGGGATGTGGTGAACGCGGATTCATCTGCGTGCTCGCGCAAACACTGCGACTGCGAAAAGTGCTTTTATCAGCGGGCGCGGGCGCGCCTCCGCTCGGCGCACATCATCATCGTCAACCACGCGTTGCTGTTCGCGCTCATCCGCTCCGGAGGCGCCCAGGCGAACGGCGCGCAGCCCGACACGCGCGGCGTGCTCTTCCCGGATGACTTCATCGTACTCGACGAGGCGCACACCGTGCCGGACGTGGCGACGGAGAACTTCGGCCTCTCACTCTCGAGCTATGGCGTCGATCGCACGCTCAAGTACCTGTACAATCCGCGCACGCAGCGCGGCGTGTTGGGCAAACTCGGCGGCCCTGAAGCAAAGCAACTCGTGGTGGACGGACTCGAAGCGTCGCAGCAGTTTTTCGATTTCATCAGCCACTCGCTTCTGGTGCAGCGGCCCATCGTCAGGATCCGTGAGCAGGGTGTCGCTGAATCAGTTCTGGACGGTCCGCTCGGCGCGTTGGAGCGGACGCTGGCGAAGCTGGCGGACAAACTCGAGGACGGCCGCGAACGCGACGAACTGCTCGACCAGAAGCAGCGGATCAAGAGCCTGCAGGCGGGAGTGCACGAGTGGCTCACGCTGGCGGACGAAGGCCATGTTTATTGGGCGGAGCGATCCGGCCGGAAACAAACGATCGTGACGCTGCGGAGCGCACCGATCGATGTGGCGCCCGAACTGCGGAAGCATCTGTTCGGATGTTCGACGAGTGTCGTGTGCACCAGCGCGACGCTCGCCCTGGGCGGCCAGATTGAGCCGTTCGCCGCCCGGATGGGAGCGGAGGCGGCGCGGGCCGTCGTGGTGAAATCGCCGTTCGATTTCGAGCGGAACATGCGCGTGTTCGTGGCCGCGGACGTTCCGCTCCCCTCGCCCCAAGAGGCGAAACTCGCGCTCGATGTGCTGGCTGACTACATCCAGTTTTGTGTGAATCGCGTCCAAGGCGGCTCGCTCGTCCTCTTCACCAGCTATGCCGACATGCGGGCGATCGCGGGGGTGCTCGAACCGGTTTTTTCGGCGGCCGGCCGCCCGTTTCTCATGCAAGGCGCGGACCTGTCGCGTTCGGAATTGACGAAGCGAATGCGCGAGC
>JBBRCR010000347.1:0-9404 GCA_038204695.1 Opitutales bacterium
CGGGCCTTTTTGTCGGACTCAGGGTGCGAGGGACTCGCTCCTGATCGACTGGGCGGATGCCGCGTCCGCCGTCATTGTTTTTACCGGAGCAAAGCGAGCCGAACCGAAGGGGTCAAACTTTGGGGTTTGGGGTTCATGCCAGTTTTTTGGTGAGAGCGGAATCAGGTTGCCGCCGCCACTCCGCCACTTTGCGGCTGACTTCATGCAGATTGCCCAGATACAGGTTGGTGCCCAGCCAGCGGTTGGTCGCCGTCGTCCGCGACTTCAGCGCTGCCGCCAACGCGAGTTTCCACGGCACCGACTTGCCTTCCTTTTTCAGGTCGCCGGCTGGCCGGCCCAGCTTGGGCAACAACCGTTCAAGTTCCTCAGCCCAGACCGCCTCTTGCGCGATCCGAATTTCATTGGCCAGTCTCCGACCGTGGCCGGCCGCTTCACCATGTTCGCGGGCCATTTCCCGGGCGAAGCCCGCCGTGCCGATAATCCAGCCCTTGGACATTTCGGAAAATTTCTGCGCCTTGCGCGCAGGCTCGTCCTCGGCCAGCCAGGCCAGATAATCCAGATATTTTTTCCGGCCAGCAGGGGTATCATTCAACTCGCCCGCGTGCGCCAGAGCCGCGCTGGGATCATACCAGGCCGGCCGCAATTTCGGGGCCATCAGCCAACGCAAACTTGACCACGGCCACTCCGGTAATTGTTCAACCGGACGCAGGTGCGCCCGGACCGGATTGAGGTGGATGTAATGGCACAGCGGCCCCAATCCTCCGTCCGGATCAACCAGCAAGCTCTTGTAACGGCCTTGGAAGAGGTGTCCCCTCTCTTGCCGCAACCGGTTGAAACGGGTCGAAAATGTCCCCTGCAACCAACGCATCCCCTCAACCAAATTCGCGCGCGGAGTTTCCACCGCCAGATGATAGTGATTCGACATCAGGCACCACGCCGGGATCCGCCAGCCGGTTTTCTCGCACGCCTCATTCAGACAATGCAGAAAGGCCGCCTTGGTTTTATCCGCCCGGAAGACCGGCGCCCGGTAGTTGCCCCGGCTGATCACATGATAAATCCCCCCTTCCGATTCCAATCTGAGTTTGCGCGCCACGACACGGGTATGGTCGACCGGCTTAGGTGCCTTCGTCAACCCCAAACCCCAAAGTTTGACCCCTTCGCTTCGCCCCTCCCGGCACCACCGCCACCGCCCGAGGAACACCAACCGTCAGAAGGCGCTCCTCCGCCGGCGCTACCCTCGCTGCCCCACACCGCCGAGCCCCCGGAGGAGGTGTCGGCATCGCGTCCAGCCCCGCCACCCGAGCCCCCATTATTACCGTGCTCGCTGCGATTGCCGCCGCCCCCGCCGCCATGCGCGACCAGGAGGGAACCGAACTGCGAATTTACTCCGTCGTTGCCAGTGCTTGACGGGCTGGAGGCCGCGCCGCCATTGCCGACGGCCACTGCATGACGCCCTGCCGGAACATTCTGACCCGTCGCATAACTGAATCCGCCTGCGCCCCCGCCGCCCTGGCCGCCGCCGCCACCTCCCGCAACGACGAGCACGTCGCAAATGCGCGTGCTCGGCAGGGAGAAGGTACCGCTGCTGGTAAAGGTATGGACGAGGTAGTCGCCGACCCGGGTGACGCTCCCGCCCGTTGCGGCCGATGTTCCGCCTCCCGTCGCAGCCGCGATCGTGAAGATCACGGCCTTGCTGTTCGAACCCACGGGATTGGTCGCGGTGACCGTCGCCGGGAAAGTTCCGGCCGCGGTGGGCGTGCCGGAAATACTCCCGTTGCTCGCATTGATGCCGAGGCCCGAAGGGAGATTCGTCGCCGAATAGGTCATCGGCAGGGTGCCAATTGCCGTCGCGGTGTAGCCGGAAAATTCGCTGCCAACCGTACCGCTGGCCGCGTCACCGCTCGTAATCGTCGGAGGAGTGGTTGCCACGGTGGTGGGAAGGAACTCGACGTAGGCCGTGTAGTCTTCGTCGGCGTTCCCTTGATACCGGGCTTCAACCCGAAGTACATAACTGGCAAGCGAGTCCCGGCCGCGAGCAGCCAGGGCTCGCGGTGTCGCGTCACCACGAAACTGTGACGCACCGCACGCGGAGCGGCGGTTGCCCGCCAAAGCAGATCGAGCGGGTCGCCGTCGGACGCGTCCAGACCCGTGATGAACAAATCGGGCGCTCCCGTAGCGAGGGACCTCTCCGCCTCCGCGATGGTGCGTACCACGGTGCAATGCGCCTGGGGATGGGCCGCCTGCACGTGCCGGCACAGCGCCGCGCCATCCGCGCAATTAGACTTCAGGATGGCAATGCGCCCGATGGGGGCGGGGTCCGGGGCGGAAAGGGAACCCCGACCGCAGGCTGTGATCACGCGAACAACGTGGCGAAGCCAGAGGCGCGAGACAACGCAACCGAACGCCTTTAGAATTCCAGCAGGCGCAGCACTCGACATCAGAGGGAGGATTAATAGTTGGCAGCGCCGGGAGCGCGGCGGATGAAATCGGGAGCCGGCGCGTGACGCCGCGGGCCGCAATGACGCCCCTCCCGCGTCGAACCCCTGGCCCAATGCCAAGCGAGAAGGACGGCCGCCATCACCCGCGCTGGCGCAGGTACTTCACCACGCCCTCGGTGCGGCTGCGCACGTGCAGCTTGCGATAGATGTGGTTCACATGCGTTCGCACCGTCTCGCCGCTGATGCCAAGCCGGTCGGCGATCTCCTTGAAAAAGTACCCCGCCACGAGCAGGTCCAGAATCTCCGTCTCCCGGGGCGAGAGATTTTCCGAGACCTCGGGCGAGGGCCCGGCGTGGTGGAAAAACTGCACGACCTTGCGCGCGATCTGACACGACATCGGGGCCCCACCGGACATGACCTCCTCGATCGCCTCGAGCAGCTTGTCGCTCGCCAGCCGCTTCACGAGATAGCCGCTGGCGCCGGCCTTGAGCGCTCGGAAGATGCTGTCGCCGTCCTCATAAACCGTGAGCATCAAGATCATCACCTCAGGCATCTTCGCCTTCAGGCGCGCGACGCATTCGATGCCCGACATTCCCGGCAGATTGATGTCCATCAGCACGACTTCGGGCCGCCAGAACGGCACCTGGACCAGCGCCTCTTCTCCGGAAGCGCATGCGCCCACACAACGGCAACCGGGACTGCCGTTGAGCAGGGCGGCGAGGTTGTCGCGGATCCCGGCGTCGTCTTCCACAATTGCAACGGCGCGGCTCATGGGCGGGTCGATTCGAAGTCGGTCGTGAGGGCGGCAGCGGCGTTGGTCCCACGCCGGGACCAGGCAGGCGCGACGTGACTGCAGGTGCGATCACTCATTGGGGCGGGCGCGTCGGCGCTGGAGCGCCCGCGAGGAGGCGATTAAACTGGTTGTGCAAGCGGGTCACGACGTCCGGATGCTGCGCGGCCACGTCGCGCTGTTCGCCGGGATCGGCCTGCAGATCGAAGAGCTGCAGGGGTGCGGGCGCCGCCCCGGTGACAAGGCCCGGGTGGTCGGCCGGCGTGTATTGCTCGGTCGGCGCCAGGAGCGTCGTGCCGTCGGGACCGCGCGGGTCCACGTAGGGCTCGCGCGCCTCGCGCGGCTTGGCCCGCGCGTCCCGCCCCGGCTGCACGTGCAGTTTCCAGCGGGCATCGCGCACCGTGGCAACTTGCGCGCCGAGATGGCCGAGGATGACGTCGTGCGGACTCGGCGCCGCCGAGGTGAACAGCGACATGAGATCGCGGCCGTCGATCACCCGGTCGGACGGCGCGGGGACACCGGCCACTTTCAAGACGGTGGCGAACAGATCCATCGTCACGGCGGGTGCGTGGCTCACATGGCCGCGGGGGATCTTCCCGGGCCAGCGGGCGAGGCAGGGCACGCGGTAGCCGCCTTCGTACGAGCTGCCCTTCGCCCCGCGCAAACCGCCCGTGCTGCCGCCGTAGCTGGCGCCATTGTCGCTGGTGAAGATGACGAGGGTGTTTTCGGTGAGGCCGAGACGGTCGAGTTGCGCGAGCACCTCGCCCACGCTGGCATCGAGTTCGGCGATGACGTCGCCGTAGAGCCCGGCGCCGGACTTCCGGTAAAACGCCGCCGAGGCCGCGAGGGGTTTGTGCGGCATCGCGTGCGCCAGATAAAGGAAGAACGGGCGCGCGCGGTGGCGCGCGATGAAGTCCACGGCCCGCGCCGTGTACCGTTGGGTCAGGGTCGCCTGCACCACGGGGTATTCGACGGGTTGGTCGCCCTCGATGAGCTTCACGGGCCGCATGTCGTTCGAGTAGAGAATGCCAAAATATTCACCAAACCCGCGCCGCGTCGGGAGCCACTCGGGCTGCGCGTGGCCGAGGTGCCACTTGCCGATCATGCCGCTCGCGTAGCCGGCACGGGTGAACAGCTGCGCGAGCGTGATCTCGCTTTCCGGCAGATGCAGCACGTCCTCCGGCGGCCGGCCGTCGGGCGCGGGATTGCCCGTGAGACCGTGGCGAAACGGATAGCGGCCGGTGAGCAGCGAAGCGCGCGTCGGCGCACAGAACGGGGCCGGGGTGTTGAATTGGGTGAGGCGCGCGCCCTCGGTCGCGAGACGGTCGAGATGGGGCGTCTTGAATTTCGCGTGGCCGTAACAGCCGAGATCGCCGTACCCCAAATCGTCGGCGAGGATCAGCACGATGTTGGGCGGCGCCACCGGCGCGGCGACCACCGGATCGATGGCCCCCATCAGCGCGAGCGCGCCCACGAGCGTCAGCAGAGAAGAGCGGGAATTCATGGTGGTGAAGTCGCGGAGGAAGGCCGTGGCGACCGTCTACTCAAGTTCCTTCTTCTTGTTTTTCTTCTCTTTCTTGCCCTTGGGTTCGCCCGAGCCGGTGAAACGCTTCGGCGCGCCGCCCAGCGGTTCCGCCATCTGATCGATCCAGGCGTCGTACAACTTGGTCAACTCGGCGACCTTCCCGGGCTGCGCGCCCGCGAGATCGGCTTTTTCCGCGGGATCGGCGGCAAGGTTGAAGAGTTCCGGCTTCGTCTGGTTGCGTTGTGTGACCAGCTTCCAGTCGCCGGCGCGCACGGCCCAGCCTCCCGCCGAGCCGCCTTCGCTCCAGTAGAGCGTCGGGTGCAGCGTCTGTGTCCGGCCGCTCAACAGCGGCAGCAGGCTCCGGCCGTCCAGCGGTTTGTCCGCCGGCAGCGGCACGCCGGCGGCCTCGAGTGCCGTCGGCAGAATGTCGAGCGAGCTGATCGGCGTCGCGATCGTGCGGCCGCCTTTGAAGGCCGCGGGCCACGACACGATGAACGGCGTGCGGATGCCGCCTTCGTAGTTCTGCTGTTTGAAGCCGCGCAACGGCGCGTTGTTCGCGTCCATCGCCTTGGATCCACCGTTGTCGGTGAGGAAGAACAGCAGGGTGTTCTCCCACACGCCCTCCTTCTTCAGGGCGGCGACCACGCGGCCGACACCGAGGTCGAGGTGATGCAGCATCGCCATGAGCACGACGCGACCCTCCGGCAGATCGGGAAACTGCCGGCGAAACCGCGCGATGTCCTCCGCCGGCGCCTGGGCGGGCGCGTGGACCGCATTGTAGGCGAGATGAATGTAGAACGGTCGCGCCTTGTGCTTGCCGATGAACGCCACGGCCTCGTCGGTCAGCCGGGTGGTCATGTAGCCCTCGTCCTTAATCTCGGCGCCGTTGCGGTACATGGGCAGATTCTCGGGATCCTTGCCGGCGAGATCGAAGTAGTCGTGGCCACCGCGGCCGAGGAAGCCGTACCATTCGTCGAACCCGCGGCCTATTGGACTCTGTTCGGCCGTCAGCCCGATGTGCCATTTGCCATAGGCGCCGCTGACATAGCCCGCGGGTTTCAGGAAGCGCGGGAAGAGCTTTTCCGACAGGGCCATGCCCGAGCCGCCTTCGCCGGCGGTGTAGACGCCGGCGCGCTGCTGGTAACGCCCGGTCATGAGACCGGCGCGCGTCGGCGAACAGACATTGCCGGTGATATAGCCCTGCGAGAAGAACACGCCCTCGCGGGCGAGCGCGTCCAGGTGCGGAGTCGCCACCTCCTTCGGGTGGTGCGGGTTGAAGGAGATGTCCGCGTAGCCCTGGTCGTCGGAGAGAATCACGACGACGTTGGGCGCGCGGGATGACGCCGCGGACGCGACGGAGGCGACCACCGCCGCGAGCAGGCCAGCGGCGAACGCCAGTCCTCTATGCCGTAACGATGCGATTGAGGGTGGAGCCCGATGTCCCCATCGGGCTGGTTTGCCCGCGTCCGGTTCAAAACCCGATGAGGACATCGGGTTCCACCCTTCAGTGGGTTTGTTTTCACAGTGGAAAGGCACTTCGACTGAAGGGTCACGGCCAGGCGTGAGGGTGGATGAGGTGGTTTTCATGGTTGGAGATTTGGTTGGCTTCGTTCCGTCAGCCGCGCGGACGGCGGCCTGTCCCGGCGTCGCGGCGGATTATGGGCCCGGCGGCTCCAGGCTGAGATTGATCGCAAAGGTCACCGTGGTGCCCTGCCCGGCGGTGCTTTGAACCGTGCAGGTGCCCCCGACCGAGCGGAGCCGCCGGTTCATGTTCGCGATGCCGTTGCCGGCGGAGGATTGCGCCGGATCGAAACCACGACCGTTGTCGGCGATGAAGATCGAAACCAGCGGGTCGACGAAGCTGAGCTGCACGCGCACCTCCGTGGCGCCGGAATGCTTCAGCACATTGTTGATCGCTTCCTTCACCGCCATGAGCAGATGGTGGCGCACGCCGCTCGAGATGAAGCGGGGCGGCAGCAGCGCCGGAATGCCCAGCCGGCAGCGCACCGTGCTCTCCGCAATAATCTCGGTGACGTACTGGCTGATATAGTTGCCGAGCCCGTCGAGGGTGTCGTGGACCGGATTCACGGCCCAGACGATTTCGTCGAGCGCGATGGCAACTTCCCGGGCCGCGCGATCCAGACGCGTCAGATCCGAATAACTCGGACTGTCGGCCGGAGTGTTGCGCAGCGCGAGCCGGCTCACGAGTGAGATCTGGGTGAGCCGCGCGCCCATGTCATCGTGAATATCCTGCGCGATCCGCATCCGCTCCTGTTCGATCGCGCGCCGGCGTTCGGAACGCGCCAGCGCCTGCTGCAGGCGTTTCCACGTCAGGTAGCGCACGCCGCCCGTCAGTGCGACCGCGCCCGCGAGCGTGAGGATCGTCCAGAACCATCCGCTCGCATAAAACGGGGGCACCAGCACCACGGGCAACTGCACGCCAGTACCCGCCTGCACGCCGAATTCATCGACTGGGATCGCCTGAAAGACATAGTGGCCGGCGGGAAGCGTGGAGTAGGACCACGCGTAGGCGCCGCTGGAGCCGATGGAAAACGCTTCCTCGGTCTCGATGCGGACGGGCCGACCCGGTTCGACCGGGACGAGGTTCTTCCCCGAGCCAACCCAGCGGCCGGTGGTGCGCGAGTCGGTGTCAATCAGCGCGAGCGCATGGGCGCCGGCGGGGGAGTCGAACGTGAAGACCTGCGGGGCGCCCAAGTTGGTGCCTTCGCGTCGCCAGTCCGTGGGTACGCCCTGCGGCTGGTTGAGTCCCTGACCGCGCTCGACCCGCTCTTCGAAAAGAACCTTTTCCGTCGCACCCGGGCCGCCCGGCAGGACGACGCGCAGTCGCTTCACCAGCCAGATGCCGGTGGTGCGACCTCCGCCGCCCGAGCCGAGGGTAATCTGGAGCTGCCGGGCACGGGACGGCGGGATGACCGTCTCGGAGGCAACCCGGAAGCGGGAGGTGTTGGGATCGCCAGTCCAGCCGCTGCTCCGGCCGGTCCGGGGCAGCGAGGTCCCGCTGATTCGCCGGCCGTCTTCGTCCAAATAACCCACCGACAGCCACATGAAGGCCTCGATGTCCCGCCACTCCTCATCCCAGCCCTGCAGTCGAAACTGGATGCGCGCGGGCTCCTCCGCCACCGGAAGATTGGATCGAATTCGAAAGCCGAGCGTCTGGGCATCGACCGGCAGCCGGGACGGTTCGTAGGTCCGCATCGGGCCGGGCGCGGAGTTGTCCCGCGCTGCCAGCGTGGGCTGCAGGTTCAGCGGTTGCTCGCGGCCGCCGGCCGTGAACGACTCGATGATCACACTCGAAGCAACTTGTCCGGCGGGCAGCTCCGCGTTCCATGCCGCCGCACCCAGACAGGCCAGCAGGGCTGGCGACAAGCGGAGGTGGGCAACGTTGGGCATGTAACCGATAGAATCCGAACCGAAGGCAAGCCCTCTGCAGCAAAGAGGGAGGCTTTGAGTGTCGCATGACCCGCCGTTTTGTTCCATCCCCATTAAAGGGGATACTCAACCGGCCGGCCGGCCCCTATGCTCCACGATCAGAATAGGCACTCCGGCGCACCGGACCTTGGCGGTGGCGGACTCCGACCTTACTCCAACCCTGAACACCATGAATCGAAACCTCCCCCTATTCTCGTTGCTGCTGGCGGCGATGCCCGCCCCGAGCCTCCTCGCCCAAGCCGCACCGGCCCCGACACCGGCGCCCGCCTCAACCGCCGCGACCGCCGCCGAAGAGGTCGTCGAACTGAGCCCGTTCACCGTCAATGCAAGCGCCGACAAGGGCTATCGCGCCGAAAACACCCTCGCCGGCAGCCGGCTCAACACCAATCTCCGCGACACGCCGTCATCGGTGAGCGTCTTTACCGAGCAGTTTCTCGAGGACCTCGGGATCAACCAGATTGAGCAACTCGTCGACTACACGATGGGCTCAACGATCGGAGTCCAGGACACCAACGCCGCCCCCAACGCCAACGCCGCCATCAACGGCCAGAGTCTCGTGCGCGGCATCGACATCCGCGGGATCGGATCCTCGCTGGGCCTGGATTATTTCCAGAGCATCACGCCCAACGACTCGTATCGGGTGGGCCGTTACGATGAGAGCCGCGGCCCCAACGGCATCCTCTTCGGGATCAGCTCGGCCGGCGGTCTCATCAACCAGAGTTCAATTCTGGCGACGACCAACCGGGACAGCGGCAGGATCAGCTACGAATTCGGCAGCGGCGCCGTCACGGCGAACCGCTGGGAAATCCGCGCCAACAAGGTCATTGTCCCCAAGAAACTGGCCGTCGCGCTCTCGGCGGTTGACCAGCAGAACAGCGGCTGGCGCGAGCCCAACTACCAGGACAAGCGCCGGCTCTTCGGCACGCTCACTTTTACGCCCACCGACCGCATCACCCTGCGCGTCACCGGCGAGCAGGGCAACGAGCTCGGCTCGCGCATCGCCCCGTATCCCCTGTTCGACGGCGGGCTCGCCTGGCTGGACAATCGCAACGCCAAAGGGGTCGCGGCCGTCACGTTTGTGCCAAACAACGCCGCCAATGCGACCCCGGCGCAGCTGGCGGTCGGCGTCGTGGGGCGCAACCAGGGCTTGAGCACGGCCGTCCCGGGCATCCGCCGCTTCGTCTACGTCGACAATGATGGC
>JBBRCR010000348.1:0-9317 GCA_038204695.1 Opitutales bacterium
GGAGGTTTACGGGCGAATCGCCGAAGTCTATGCCCGGTTGCCGGCGACCGTGTTCCTGCGGGCGGCCGACGCGCTCCACCTGGCCGCAGCGGCCGACCACGGATTGAAGGTCGTGTATTCCAACGACGCCCATTTGCTGGCTGCCGCGCGCCATTTCGGGATCGTGGGCAAGAATGTGATCGGCGGGGGCCGCTAGTTTCCGGGAGTTCCGGTCTCTTCGCCGGTTTGGCTCCGTTACTGATCGGAAGCCGGATTTTCAGGGATCGGTCCGGGAGGGGTTTATTCGCGGCGCGCCCTACGACGCAGTGGGCCACATATTTTTCGGATGCTTGGCTAGACGACGAACTGCCGCACCACCTTCGATCCCGTCGTGTTGACGTCTAGATGAAACAAAACACCGGGGCGTCGAGCGGCTGGTTGGCGGAACGCCTGGCGATGGGGAGCGCTTCCCGCGTAAGCCAGGTCACCGCAGCCGTCGCGCAGCAGCCGGACTCGGACCCCCTCGGCTCGGTCCGTGAATCTTACCGCGGCTAAGTGATAGATTAGCAACCCGACCCCCTCGGCTCGGTCCGTACGAGCACAGCTGGACGAGCGGCGTGATGGGCCGGTCGTGGGGACCGCTGGACACCGTCACGCGATTCCTCAAGGCGGTCGACCGCGGCGAGGTTGTGTGGGATCCAGCGCAGGAGCGCTACGAGACCCGCGACGGCAACGTGGTCGAAGGGTACAGGCGAGTGGGTGCGGCTCAATGTGCGCGATAATGGAATCGGGATCGCACCTGCGCATTACCAGCGCTTGTTCGATCCGTTCGCACGGTTGCATCCGGAATCAAAATACCCCGGCAGCGGGCTCGGTCTCGCGATCGTGCGTCGTGGAATCGAGCGGATGGGCGGACGAGTCGGCGTCGAGTCCGCGCCGGGTGCCGGCAGCACGTTTTGGTTCGAACTCCGACGGGCCTCGTAGGAAATCAGAGCTGCGACACAGCGCTGGAGCTCCTCGTCGCTGCCGTTGGGCTCGGCACCGGCTCGGCGCCGGCACACCACCGGCGGCGACGAACGGCGGCAGAGGCGTGGGCGTGGAGCCGAACGGTTTTCCGTCGCGGGGACACAAATTTCCGCCCATGCGCTAGACGATCCGGTGGAGGCGGGTATTGTGTCGCCCCCCGTTCGCGGCGCGGTCGCGAACCCACCACCCACCCACGAGACCCGTCCCAAGAAAGGGAACCTGTTCCTGCTTTTGCCCATAACACTGGCCGTGTCGGTCGCGTCGACGCGGGCCGCCGATCCGGCCGCGTCGAATTCCGGCGTCGTGACGTTGAACCCCTTCGAAGTCAGCGCCGAAACCGATGAGGGTTACCGGGCGACGAACAGCCTGCTCGGCAGCCGGCTCAACACCCCGCTGCGCGACCTGCCCGGGGCGATCAGCGTCTTCACCAAGGACTTCCTCGACGACATCGGCGCGACCGACATCAAGGACATCATCCGCTACGACCTGAACGTGCAGGAGAACTACGGCGACGCGGACGCCGGCGGCGGCGGCGCGGAGGCAAACGGGTTCACGGACGGCCTCACCAGTTTCCGGATACGCGGGCTGCGCTCCTCCACGTCGACTGATGGGTTTCGAACCGGCGTGGGCGGGAATGACACGTACAACGTGGAGCGGGTCGGCTCCACCCGCGGACCGAACTCGATCCTGTTCGGCACGGGTGCGCCGGGCGGCATGCTGAACTTCCGGACCAGGAGCGCGAACCCGGCGCGGCACGCGAACCACGTGGAGTTGAAGTTCGGCGATTACGAGACGTACCGCGGGGCCTTCGACGTCAACCGGGCGCTGATCAAAGACCGCTTCGCGCTGCGGTTGATGGGGCTGTTCGACAACGAAGGCAGCCATTTGCCGTACCAGTTCACCCGCAAGAAGAGCGCAACGCTGGCCGCGAACTACACCTTCCGGGAGGACTCCACCCTCAAGCTCTCGTACGAGCATACGCGGGTGAGCGGCGTTTCCGGCCGCAAGTGGGGCCCGCTGGACAACATCACGAAGTTTCTGGCGGCCATGGAGGCGGGCGAGGTCGTGTGGGATCCGGTCCAGGAACGTTACGAGCTGCCGAATGGTGCGGCCGCCGGAGCCACGGTGGGTGTTGGCAATGTCGCCAACCGCACGCTGCTCGTCTACGGGCCGGAGTTCGGCCCGCCCACCCTCCGGGAGGGAGCATCACCGACGGCGAATCGCACTACGGTCGCGACCAACGCGAGCGTCTTCACCGGCTCGGTCGTACCCCTTGCGCCGGAGTGGATCGCGCCGCTCGGCCAAGTGACCGCGCCCGGCGGCGCGGAGTATGGGGAAATCGACTACCACGTGTTCACCGCCACGTTCACCCACCGGCTGGCCCAGCGTTGGTACGTCGAGCTGGCGGCTAACCAGTCGGGGCGCCACAGCCTTGCCACGCTCGCGGGCGATCCGGCCATCGCCGCGGACCTGGACTACCGGCTCCCTGGCGGCGCGTTGAACCCGTACTTCTTTGGCCACGGGTACTATTTCATGCAGAGCCCGAGCTTTCTGCGGCAGGGGCTCACCACCGAGAACCTCACTTTCCGCGGCTCGACCTCGTACGACCTGAACCTCGGCCCGCGCTGGGGCTCGCACCGGATCGCCGGCCTGGTCGAGCGCAACATCAACAATTACCGCCGCGACCGCTTGCGCGAGGTTTGGGCTGGCCGCCCCTTCGGCGGCAACGCGGTCGTCGCGCAGAACCAGATTGCCCGCCGCCGCTATATCAAGATCGGCTCGCCCTGGGATTACTACACGACGGGTTTTCCGCAGCCGGCGCTGGGAACGGAGAGCTACGCCTCGTCATTCCCCAGCATCGGCACGCTCACCAGCAGCGGGGTGCCGGCCAACGCGCTCGATTTCGACGACGAGATCGTGACCGACTCGCAGCTGCTGGTGATGCAGAACTACTTCTTCAATCGCCGGCTGGTGACGACGTTCGGCTTGCGTCACGACAGGGTGAATACCCATATGCGCTAACTTTACGCTCTTGGGACCAATCCTCGCCACGTGTAATTCGACGAAGGGAACGATTTTGGCGTTTAAGTTAGCGCTCATGGGGTGAATACTTGGGGGCCGAAGAAGCTGCTCGACCCGGACACCCTGGCCTTCCGGCTCGCCTCGGCGGCCGACCAGCCGTTCTTCGAGGCCAGCCGCGAGCAATGGTACGATGAGGTGACGCAGACCGGCTGGCGGCGATCGGTGGGCGCGGTGTATCACATGACCAACCACCTCTCGTTGACGGCCAACTTCTCGAACGGCATCGAGCTGCCCGACCGCAACCGGACCGTGCTGCCGACCGAACAGGTGCCGCTGCCCTATCGCGGCGAGACAATCGACGTCGGGCTCAGCTTCAGCCTGCTCAACGACAAGATCGTCGGATCGATCAAGGCGTTCGAGACGAAGTTCCTGGGCGAGCAGGCGAACGGGCAGGTGACCACGGCCTTTGTTCAGCCGAACAACGTGGTCCAGCCGCGCATCGTGGCAGAGCGGGTGGCCGATTCCGATCGGGAACTGGCGGAGATTCGACGCGAGGAGGAGCAGGGGTACGGCAACCGGAAGCACAAGGCGAACGCCTGGGTGCGCTACCGTTTCACGGACGGCCGGCTGAAGGGCCTGGCGCTCGCGGGCGGCGCGCGTTACCAGAGCCGGAACATCGCGGGCGTCGACCTGCTCACGAACACCCCGTTGTACGGAAATGATCGCCTCATGTTCGACGCGATGTTCCAGTATCGCACGCGGGGCCTGTTGGGGCTGCTGCCGGAGAAGGTCGGCGTGTCCTGGCAGGTCAACGTGGAGAATCTCTTCAATGATCAGACCATCTACATCACCAAGGCGGCGCTCGATGACATCACGCGCACGCGCTACATCCGCCGCGGCTTCCGGGAGGATCCCCGGAACGTTTCGCTCACGGTCCGGCTGGATTTCTGACGCGGCGCGACTTTTGGCGGGCGCCGCCGCCGCGTTGCTGATCGGAGCCGCCCCATTGGCGGCGGCCGCGGACGACTGGGTGTCGCTCTTCGACGGGAAGGCGATCGACAATTCGCGCCGCTGAAGGCGGTGAACTTCGGCATCGCGGGCGATCGGGTGGAGCACGTCCGGTGGCGGGTCCAGCACGGAGAGCTCGACGGGTTCCAGCCACAGCTGATCGTGCTCTTCATCGGGACCAACAATCTTGGCGAGGCTCGCGACGGCGTGCGGTCGAAAAACAGGCCGCCGGAGATCGTGGCGGGCATCGGCGCGCTCGTGCGCGATATCTGGGAGCGGCAGCCCTCGGCCCGGCTCGTGCTGATGGCGCTGCGGCCGATCGTGGAGGAGGCGTTGCGACCGGGCGCAAACGAGTGAGCGGACCGGCAGGAGCTGGTCCCTCCGGTCATCGGTTCAGATCTGATTTTTGCTCGGGGTTCGGACATCAGGAATGTCGTGGGGATAACGCCGGCGCGAGAAAGCTGCCGAGAGCTTCGCCCCATCATTGGTAAACGCCGGGCGACCTCCATGACCCACTTTTTCAGAACTCCAAAAGCAGGTCAGAAATAAGTCAGGCCATTTTCGCCGATCGCTTTGGCTCCAACGATAAGCCCGCTACTCCTTACAGAGTAGCGGGCTAAAATGGTGGCTCGGACTGGAATTGAACCAGTGACACAAGGATTTTCAGTCCTCTGCTCTACCAACTGAGCTACCGAGCCCCGTAAGGAACGGCGAACAAAGAAGCCGATTTCCGACGCGTCAACGGGGAAATTGAAGTTCCGGCGGGCCGGGGCCCATCGCCTCTTGAGCGCACCACGCCCGTGCGCACTCGCGTGCGGCCTCCGCCGGGCCGTCAGCGGCAAGAGATCGTCGGGTCAAAACGCAGCGTTTCGCCGATGGGCATCGAACTCGGCCGGCGTACGGCGCTTTTGTTCACACACCGCATTTTACGGCCGACGTCCATGCCACTTGGAACCGGCACCACGCCCCGCCGGCTCACGCAGATGTGGTGACGCCGTCTCACATCGTCTACGCACGGGCACGTTCCATCACTTTGCACCTGTGAACATCGGGTCCTGCGGATTTCCGCCGGACAAGAAATAACCCACGAGGTCCTGCAGCTCTTCCGGACTCAGTGCGTTGATCAACCCCGGCGGCATCATCGACATCGGGAAGGGTTTTCTCGACGTCACCGCGGCCGTCTTCACCTTCAACTTCTCGTCGGGCATGAATGGATTCGCCATCACGAGCAACTCCCCGTTCTCCTCGCCCACCACGCGCCCGACGATCGTGCTGCCGTCATTCTGGTCGATTTGCTCGCTGCCGTATTGATCGCTGATCACCGCAGATGGCTCGATGATGTTCTCCAAAAGATCGCGAACCGTATAGCGACCACCCGCTCCCGTCAGGTCGGGACCAATTCCTCCGCCATCATTGTTGAAGCGATGACACACCACACACGAAGTGGCGGTGAACATCGCCTTGCCGCGCTCAAAATTGCGGCCGGTCATTTTCGGCGGAATCGACTCCACCGCATCCTTCAGGGTGTACGCGCGGCCCGGCCCTCTTGGCGTGATTGGGGCCGTCGCAAACGTGGGCGGCAGTGGTTTTGACAGCGCATCCAGCGCGGCACGTTCTGTCCGATCGCTCGTCGCATTGGTGAGTGCCCCGGTGCGAATGTTCTGGATGAATCCGCCAAAACTCGCGCCGCCCTTCCAGTTGCGCGTGCGCGGAAACCACGAGAAATATTCGGTGCGCAGCTTGGGCGTCCATCCCACGGTCGCGTTCCGCAGCGCGTAGGCGTAGGCGATCTGCTGCCGATCCGAGCGGCTGCCGGCGACCTGCTTCACGGTGGAACCATAACGGTCGTTGCGCGCGATCAGCGCGGTCCCGCCGAGTTCCTCCGGCGTTTGAATCACCGGTTCGGATACACTCAGCAATGGCACGGTCTTGGCCACGATGTGCGGCGATCCGAGATAGATCAGCAGATTGACGAGCTCGCGGTTCACGAACGCGTCCTCGTGCGGGAAGTGCGGTTCGAGTTTGGCGGCGACCGTCGCGGCCACTTCCGGCGAGGGCTTGCCCATTCTCGTGAACACCAACTGCCACGCGCGCAGCAGCGGCAGCCGCAGCTCCGGCGGTTGCGACGCGAAATCGAGACGGCTCAGCGCAGTGATCAGCCGCGGTTGCAGCGTCTTGTCGCCCACACGCGCGAGAGCGATCGCGGCCTCGATTGCCGCCTGCGGTTGCAATTCCGTGAGGGCACGGTCGGCCCAGCGCTCCGTTGGCTGTTTCTCGAGCGCGACGCGCGCCGCAAAACGAACAAAGCGGTCCGGGCTCGCGAGGTGCGGCCACGCCGTGTCAACGGCCGACGCCGGCATGTTGTCCGCGTGCAGTTCCTCCAGCGCGCGCCGGAGTTTTGCGGCCTCGGTCGGGGCTGGCGCCGCGGCACGCGCGGTGCTTTCGGTTCCCGTGTAGGTCACGCGGTAAAGCGCCGACTGCGTGCGACGACCGCCCACCGTGAAATACATCGCGCCGTCCTTCGGATGGATGATCACATCAGTGAGCGGCAGCGGTTTGCCGGAAACGAATTCCGTTTTCTCCCCGCGAAAACTCGCGCCATCCGGGTGGAGGTGAATGGCGTACAGCGTGCCAAACGTCCAGTCGGCGGCGAAAAACGCATGCTGGTACTTGGCGGGGAATTTCGCACCCGTGCCGAAGGTGACGCCCGTCGGCGAGCCGGGTCCGATGTCGACGGTCGCCGGCAGGCTGTCGGCATAATAAGCCGGCCACCGCCCGGCACCGCTGCGCCAGCCGAAATCGCCACCATCCACCGCGTGATTGATTCGCGTCGGCACATACCAGGGCGAACCTTGATCCCACTCCATGTCGGAGTCGTAGGTGAAGAGTTCGCGGTTCTGGTCGAACGCCATGTCGTACTGATTGCGAAATCCGATCGTGAAGAATTCGATCGATTTGCCGTCCGGATCCGTGCGCCCTATATAGCCACCGGGCGCGTATCGATCACGGGCATGGCCCCGCGCATCCCACATGCGCGGCAGCAGGTGATCCTCGCCCCATTTCACCATCTTCGATTTCTCCAGGGTCTTCGGCACATCGGTGTGGTTTCCATTGGCGAAGTAGATCGACTTGCCGTCGGGCGAGAGAACCAACGCGTGGGTGCCATGCTCGCCCGAGCCTTTGAGTTCAATCAGCCGTTGCGCGTCGTCGAATTGATCATCGCCGTCCGTATCGCGCAAACGCCATAGCCCCGCGTTGAGCCGGTCCTCGTTCACCATCACATAGAGACTGTCGAAAGCATAGAGCACTCCGTGGGCGCCAACCTGAACACGCGCGCTGCCTTTCTTTTCCTTTTCACCTGCTTTGGGCGCGGCCGACGTATCGGTCGGGCTGAATTTTCGGAGGTCAATCGTGAGCCGTTCGACCTTGGCGCCCGTCGACGTGCCGATAGCCGGCACCGTGATGCGATAGAGGGCGCCATATTGATCGGAGGCGATAAGCCGGCCTTTGGGATCGACGGTCAGCGCCACCCACGAGCCTTGGTCATCCTTCGCGACCGAATGCAGCAACTCCACTTTGAAGCCCGGCGCGACTTGGATGTCGGCGGGATCGGTGGCGGGCATCGTATCTCCGGGATTTTTGCGGACTCCGGTTTCCTTGCGTGCGGCCTTGGGCGCGGCGGCGGAGAGCGACGCGGTCAAAGCGGCCGAAGCGGCGAGAACCGCGACGATGCAGGTGAGCGCGCGGAGCAGATGGGGAGGAAGGAACGGCCGGCGGTACATCATTTTTTTGGGGGGCCGGGAGAGTGAAAGCGGTGTCGCGCCGACGCCAAACTGAAAGACGCGGCGCGGGAGCGATTTCTGCGTGGCCGTTTCGCTGCGTTGTGACCGCGACCGCCGCGGCGGTTAGTACTTTCGGCATCTCGCCCGAGTCTTGGGCCCGCCCGCCAAGGCTCCCAAGTCGGAGCGCACGCGAAGCCGCGAAGCTTGCGAAGGGGAAGCTTGGCGTATCCGGAACGTCGAGCACGCGAAGTTATGGCAAGTTGGCGATGCGCCAATTGCCGACCTAAATTGTTCGCGAGCTTCGCGGCTTCGCGTGCGCCCATGTTCTCATCCGACCTGCTCAGAGGTCTTCGCGCTGCGGTGACACTCGCGTGCAGTTGTTCGCGCAAAGCAACCCGCCTTGTGCGCCAACTTACGGCAGCGTCTTCAGTCGGATATCCTTGAACTGGATCGTCATCGGCTGGCCTTGATGGAGCTGCAGCGCGATCACGCCGGACTTGGCGCCCTTTTCGGAATCGGTGTCCGTCACATCGGCGGTGACCTTGCCGTTGATGAAGTGCTGGAGGTGATTTCCACGCGCGATGATCACGATCTCGTTCCACTCGCTCTTTTTGTAAGCGGCGGCCAATTGCTCCGTCGTCGTCACCGTGGCGATGGTCTCAATCTTCGCCTTTTGTTTCCCCTTCTTTTCGGAGTCCGCCATTGGTCCCACGCGGATTTTCTGCCCCGGCTGCATCAAGATCCCGCGGCCTTTTTCCTCATAGAGCATGCCGATGTAGCGTCCCATATCCATATCGGCCTGGTAACCGCCGACGACAAACGTAGCCGGATCGATGATACGGCTGCGGTACTGAACGCCGGAGTTCGCAAAGCCGGTATCGTTGTTGGGGGTGAGCCGGAATTGGGCGCGCAATTCGAAATTCTTCGGTTCGCCGCCTTTCCAGATGAGGAATGTGTTCGCCTTGAGCGCGCGGTCGGCAGTCGTCTGGCCGGTGATCGCGCCGTCGCGCACGGACCAGAATTCCTTCATGCCTTCCCAGCCGGAAAGGTCTTTGCCGTTGAAGAGGCTTTGGAAGCCGCTGTCAGCGGCGCGGGCGACGAGCGCCGAAGCGGCGAGCGTGACAAGACTGAAGAGGAGTCGGAAGCAGGGAGGTTTCATGGTGAAGGAAATGAACGAGCCGCGATGGACGGCGCGACCAGCTTCAGAGATCTCGGCGCCAGTGCAATCTCGAGAGTTCGAAGCTGCCGTGAGTCACTCGAGCCCGACGTGGTCAGAAACGAAATTGGCGGCTTCGGGAATTTCGTCCGTGTGGCTGCCGGGGGCCGGCGAGGGCTGCGCTGGCCCCACAATTCTTGCCCAGCACGTCGGCATTCGCACCGGAGCGGCGGCTTTCCTGCCGCCGAAGTACGTTCGGTCGACCGGTCTCGGGCGACTGGAAAGTCGCCCTTCCGGTCAACCGCGCCCTTGGCGCGACGCCATACGCGATGGCAAATCTGTGG
>JBBRCR010000349.1:0-9267 GCA_038204695.1 Opitutales bacterium
GTCAGCGACGGGCCCGTAACGTCCGTCGTCTCGAAGGTCTGGGAGCGAGTCAGCCCATGCGGCGGAGGAGGATACGCGGTTTCATTTGGATTCTCGTTCGGTTGAGTTTTGCGGTGCGGCTGCGAGCGCCAGCGAGTGGACGAAGAACGAATTGCAGACTCGAATCTACTCGCTGGCGCTCGCAGCCACGGAGTCGCGAATCGCTCAACTTCGGGTTTTCCCCATTCGCGTTTATTAGCGTCCATTCGCGGTTAGAAATCAGCCTTGGCTTTTCTCCTTCGGCTGCGGCTGCGCCGCGCTGGGCGCTGTGTGACCCAAGGATGGGTTCCTTCGGGCAAATTGGCCTACAGTTTCCCGGACGCCGCGATCGGATTGCCCACGGCCTGCACTTTGCGGCGGAAAATTTTGTCTCCATTTGTCACATACAGCAGGTCGCGTTGCGGGCCGGCGAGCACGATGCTCGTGAGCGGCTTGTCGGCCTGGGGTTTGTCCAGCAAGCCGCAGAGCCGCCCCGTGGGATCGAACACCTGCACACCGAGCGCCGTCGTCACGTAATAGCGGCCGAGCGTGTCGCTCGTCATGCCGTCGCCACTCGCGCGCGGCAGGTACGGCGTTGGTGCCTCCGGACGAAACTCGCCCTTGGGGTCGATGGGCCGCCGCATCGTCATGTAGGGCGCCCTCGCGTCGAGCGTGCCATCCGGGTTGATCCGAAACGTCCACACGAACTTGCCCTGGCCTTCACTCACCGCGAGCGTGCCTTGATCCGGCGAGAGCGTGATGCCGTTCGGGCCCGCGATGTCGGTCGCGGCCACACGGACCGTCTTCGTCTTCACATCGACGAAGGTAATCTGCTTCTTCTGCGTCTCGGTGAAATAGATGACCCCGCGCTCTGTGATCACGAAGTCGTTTGGCTGCACGTTCTCCGCGATTGTCTCCAGCGCGCCGCCGGTGCTCGCGAGGGCAAAGATGTGTTTCTTTGCGCCCAAACAACCATAGAGCCGCCCATCCGGTCCGAACTTCAATCCGCTCGCGGATTCCTCGCTGAGCTTGCTCCGCTCACCCGTCGGCGTGAGCCGGAAAATCCCGCCGGTGCGCACATCGGAGAAATAGAAATTTCCGGCGGCATCGGCGCAGGCCGCATCGGCAAACGTGAGCCCCTCGACGGCGGGCAACCAGCCTTCGCCTTCGATCAGCAGCCGGTGCAGCGTCATGTCCACCGCGAGATCGCCCTTGGTGTCGATGACCGGGACGCGCGTTGCCTTGCTCCACAGCCAGCGCAGCGCAGGCGGAAAAATCGAACCGCCATGATTCGGATTGTGCCCGTAGCCCTCGGCGAATTCCAGGTGCACGTCGTAGCCCAGGTAGCGCAGGGCGGCATGCATCTGCTGATTCGCGGTCGGCCAGTGGCCATGCGCATTGTCGAGATCGCCGGATGAATCCTGCAGGAACACCCGGAGCGGCTTGCGCTCCGTTTTGCGAATCAGCGCGGGATAGTGATTGCCGCCGCGAATATTCGTGAAGCTCCCGACGGTGCCGAACACTTTCCTGAAATGGTCCGGCCGCTCCCAGGTGACCGTGAAGGCGGCGATCGCCCCGCTGCTCGAACCGGCAATCGCGTGCAACTCGGGGTCACGAGAGAACGGATACCGCTTCGCGACCTCCGGCAGGATTTCCTCGAGCAGGAAGCGCGCATAGCGATCGCCCAGCGAATCGTATTCGAAGCTTCGGTTGCTCCCGGCCGTGGGGCTCTTGGGCTGGCCTTTGCGTGGGTCGTGGCCGGGGTTGACGAACACCGCGATCGTGACCGGCATCTCGCCCCGGGCGATCAGGTTGTCGAAAACGATGGGGACGCGCCACGTGCCCTTCGGGTCGATGTATTTCTGGCCGTCTTGAAACACCATCAGCGCGGCGCTGCCGTCCGGCCGGTATTGCGCCGGCACGTAAATCCACCAATTGCGCGTCGTGTCGGGAAAGATGGCCGATTTCAGCGACGGCATCGGCGTGACGGTGCCGTGCGCCACGCCGGCTTGCACCGCGTGCTCAGGCGTGGCTTTGAACTCATTGGCGGCGGGTGCCTGGCCGGCCCCGAGCAGGCAACACCCGAGCAGGAGCGTCCGCGCATGAACGCGTCCGGCGAGGGTGGGGCGGGGCGATGGGGGAGTGGTCTTCATTCGCGGGGTTGGTTAGCGCGCATGGGATTTCGGCCAGTCACGCCAGAGCCAGCGCAGCGTATCCGGAAAGATGGCACCACCGTGTTTTCCCGAGTGGCCGCCGTCGCCCAGCACAAACTGATAATCGTAGCCGGCGAACTTCAGCGCCGCCGCCATGTCCTGGTTGGCGAGCGGCCAGTTGCCGTGGAGGTTGTCGAGATCGTTGCGGCCGTCCTGCAGGAAAACGCGCAGCGGTTTCGCCGGCGTGGTCTTGCGGATGAGGGCGGGATACACGTGGCCGCCGCGAATATTGGTGAAGCTGCCGATGTGGCTCACGACCTTGCCAAAGGCGTCCGGCCGCTCCCACGCGACCGTGAACGCGGCGATCCCACCGGAGCTGTTGCCGCCGATGGCGCGGCCCGCGGGATCGGTGGTGACGGCGAGTCCCTTGGTCGCCACCGGCAGCAGTTCTTCGAGCAGAAACCGCGCGTTGGCATCGCCCAATGAATCGTACTCGAAGCTGCGGTTGCTGCGCGGCTTGGCGCCCGGCAGCGTCGGCAGGACGATGCCGGGGCTCACGGCGACGGCAATCGTGACCGGCATTTCTCCCTTGGCGATCAGGTTGTCGAAGACGACCGGCACGCGGAACTGGCCATCTGACTTCATGAAGCCCGCGCCATCGAAAAATACCATCAGACACGCGGGGCGGGCGCCGTCGTATTGCTTTGGCACGTACACGAAATACTCGCGGGTCGTGCCGGGAAAGATCGTGCTCGAGGCAAACGTGGCCTGCCGGACGACACCGGTCGGAACTGGTTGCGGCTGTGAGTCGGGCCCAGGCTTGTAGTCATCCGCCGCGCGCAGCAGCGAAACGACGCCCAGCACCAGCGTGACGAAGAGGGGATAAAATCGCACGCGGGCTGATAAGCGAGCGGCCGCCGGCATGGCAAGCGGCAAGGTCGCGACATGCATCTGGAGACTTCGCGGCCGCCAGATTGCGAATTCAACTTAGTGGCTGCGAGCGCCAGCGAGTGGATGGGGGAAGACGCATAAGACTGGGAAGACGTGGAAGACGGAGAAGACGGAGAAGACCCGATCCACTTCGCGGTCTCGCAGCCACTACCGTTTTCGATTTAAACTTTCTTGTACTCGTACCGGTCGATCACGCGGCCCGCGTCATACAGCAGCGTTTTCGGGAACCATGGTTCGTCAAACGGCCGCGGTCGCGTGGGTCCGCCCCACGTGGATCCCTCGGCGCGCGGGCTCCACGCCCGCCGTTGCCAGTGCGGGCCGCGCAGCGGGTCGCGCGTGCGGTTCATCCAGGCGAGCAGGACCTCGTGCAGCCGATCGCGTTGGGGAGTCAGCGCCGGATCGTTGATGAGATTTCGCATCTCCATCGGGTCGGTGGCGAGGTCGTAGAATTCGTCCGTGTCGAGCAGGTTGAGCGCGAGCTTGTAGCGGCCGTCGAACACGCACCGGATCGGCGAAAATGCGCCGAACCCATCGTGATCGATTTCAAAGCGGTTGAACTCGAGGAACACCTCGTCGTTCGTGCGAAACGCCGGCGCCTGAATCTGCCGCCGCAGCGAGCGTCCCTGGAGCAGATCAGGAATCGGAACGCCAAAGTGCTCGAGGAGCGTCGGCACGAAATCGATGTGGGACACCGGCCCGGCCGACACCGTTGCCCGCGGGGCTTGGCCCGGCCAGCGCACGATCAGCGGGACCCGCGTGATTTCGTCGTACACGCACGGGCCTTTTCCGTGCAGTTGGTGGCTGCCGAACATGTCACCGTGATCGCTCGTGTAGATCACCAGCGCATCTGGAACCGCGGCGTTGATCGCTGAAAGAACGCAGCCGACCTGAAAGTCCGCGTAGCTGTTGCAGGCAAAATGCCGGGGGTGGTGCAGGGCTGCTCCAGTCGCTTTTCTGTGGAGGTGCGCTTTCCAGTGCGAGGGGTGCGCCGCCCACTCGCGCTGGCTGCGCGGCTTCTCGCTGAGCGGATCATCAGCGTTCGGCACGGGAAACTCGAAATTCTCAAACCCACTGACGAAAGGCTCCGGACAAATCCAGGGGTGATGCGGCTCGTCGATCGAGACGGTGAGGAAAAAGTCGCGCTCGCGGTGTTCATGGATGAATTCGATGGCGCGGTCCGCCGTGCGATGGGCGTGCGTGAATTCCGAGGTGATGCCGTGGCGCGCCACGTCCGCCGGCCCAAGGACCCGCCGCGACAGGTCGCGGGCGGCATCGTCGGGCAGCGATTCCAGGTAATTGCGGCCGTCGAACCAATACTTCGCGTCCCAGCCGGGCGGACACCGGCCGTTGCCAAAATAGTCGCTGCCGTCGAGGTGCCATTTGCCGATATATCCGGTCGCGAGCCCGCTGGCTTGCAGTCGCTGGCCGAGGGTGGGCACGTCGAGCGTGGGCGCCATGTCGTTGCCGAGCACGCCATTGCTATGTGGATACATGCCGGTGAGCAGCGCTGAACGGGCCGGTCCGCAAACGGGTGCGCAGGTGTAGGCCCGCTCGAAACGCACGCCGGCGGCGGCGAGGGCGTCGATGTTGGGCGTGCCGAGCGTCAGGTCGGGGCGGTAACAGCCGACGCAGTTCGCGCCCTGCGTGTCGATGAGGAAGAAGATCGCCTGTCGTCTTGGCATAGGGCAATTGGACGCAAAACAAAATGCGCCCGCGGCCGAAGCATGCAGATCGGCGCCGCCAACTCACGCGCGAATGAGACTCCGTCTTTTTTGACCGCTTTGCCGCCGGCGGCCACCGTCTCATCCCGTGCGGGCGAGCCGCCAGAGGACAAAGTAAAGTGCCACCGTGGCGACCACGAGCAACCCGCTGGCGAGCCGAAGGTGCCGCCATGGCTGGAGCTCGCCGGCGCCGGTCGCGAGGATTGGGCTGCGGGTTTGCCGGGATGGATGGAACCGGGCGCCGATCAGCATCAAGAGGCAGAGGAGCCCGAAGTTGATCGCGATGACATGGAGCCAGTGCAATTGGATTCCGAATACGCCCGATTCGAAGCACCAGATCAGAAGAAAATGAAGGCCGACCCCTCCGACCAGCGCGATCTTGGCGACGACCGGCGGTACCCGGGCGGTGGCGAGCCCCATGAGCACGACGGCGAGAATGGGGATGTTGAAGGCCGCCATCAGCCGCTTCATCAAGGTGAACACGCCTTCGGGGGCCCCGCTCAGCAGGGGACTGGCGGCGAGTGCGGCGATGCAAATGACGACGCCAAAAATCTTGCCCGCCCGAACCATTTGATGGTCGGTGCAGTCCGGTTTGATCCATGCCCGGTAAAGATCGTAGCCAAAGAGGGTCGCGGCGGTGTGCAATCCGCTGTTGAAGGAACTGACGACGGCGCCGAGGAGGACCGCGGCGAAAAATCCAATCATCCACGTCGGGAGCACCGTGTTGACGAGACGCGCGTAAGCGAGATCCCCATTGCCGATGCTCGCCCCAAACGCCTCGGCGGCGATGATCCCGGGAAACACGAGGAAGGCGGGGCCGATCAGCTTCAATCCCGCGGTGGCCAGCAGACCTTTTTGCGCTTCGCCATAGGAGGAGGCGCCGAACGAGCGCTGCACCATCAATTGGTTTGTGCACCAATAGTACATGTTCGTCAGCAGCATCCCGGTGAACAGAGTCGAGAACGGCACATTCGACGTGGGCCCGCCGACCGGATTGAGCTTGGCGGGCTGATGGGCCAGCACGCGCGCGAATCCGGCCGCAATGTCTCCATCGCCCAAATACACCAGCCCGACCACCGGAATGACCATCGCGCCGGTCAGCAGCCCGATCCCGTACAACGTATCCGACAGCGCCACGGCCGCCATGCCACCCAGAAGCGCGTACGCGCCTGCGAGCACGGTGATGAATGCGGCCATGGCAAAGAAAGAGACGCCGGGCGAGACGCCCAAGAGTTCCGGCAGATGAAATATGCTGCCCATCGCGATGCCACCCGAGTAGAGCACGAACGGCATGAAGTTGAAGGTAATGGCGGCGAGGACGATGATGCCGAGCAGCCGCCGCGTACCGCGATCGAAACGCGACTCGAGCAGCTCGGGGATGGTGGTGATGTTGCCGGCCCAGTATCGGGGCAGAAAATAAAACGCCATCGCGATCAATGCGACGACGGGAACGACTTCCCACGCCATCACGACGGCGCCGTGCTTCGAGGCCGCGCCGTTGAGGCCGATCAGCTGCTCGGTGGAAAGATTCGTCAGCAGGAGAGTGCCGGCGATCTGGAACCATGGCAGACTGCGATCAGCCAGAAAGAAAGTCCGTGCGTCGGTGTTGTCCCTCAGTCGCGTCAGCCACCATGAGATCAATGGAACGAGCGCAGTGAAGAAAAGGAAGGAGGCAAACGCGAGGGGGAGATTCATGCCGTGAGCGTTCGGAACACCGAAGCGGAGCGGAAATCGCTAGCGGCACGGCCGGCACGCGTCCACTGGAAAGCGGAGTGGCGATCGAAGTGGAAAAGATCAAAGGAGGCTCGTCGCGAAAACCGCCGGTCGGAGACACGGCGCCACCCGTGGCGACTCACTCGTTTCAGTGGGTACGGTCGTCCGGCCCGCGGGACGCCCATGCCACTTTCAAATCCACTCGCTGGCGCTCGCAGCCACAATCAATCTCGCGTCCGCCGCGTCGCTCGTGCGACCACGAAAGCTCAGCGCACGATGAAGTCCCGCTCGCTCGTATCCATTTCATCCTGCCAGGCCTTCAGCCGGGCCTTGAGGTCCTTCACAATTTCCGGGTGTTCATAGGTGAGGCTGCGGCGCTCGCCGATGTCGGCCTCCAAATCGTAAAGCAGATCGATCGTATTGCCGTCGTTCATGTATTTCCATTTGCCGTGCCGCACCGCCCACTGCTTGCGGTTCGAACGATCGATTCGCCAGAAAAATGTCCGTTCCTGCTCCGGCGTCTGCCCGGTCAGCATCGGCAGAAGGTTGATGCCATCGGGCCGATAGCTCGCGGGCGGTTTCGCACCCGCGGCGGCGAGGAACGTTGCCGTGAGATCCATTGTAATGCCCATCTGCCGAATCGTCCGTCCGGCCGGCAGCACCGCCGGCCAGCGCAGCACGCAGGGCACGCGAATTCCGCCCTCCCACAAGGTCGCCTTGTGGTGAAACAGCGGCCGGTTGTCGGACAGGCGTTCGCCGCCGTTGTCGCTGCTGAGCACGATGAGCGTGTTTTGCGCGAGGCCCTGGCGCTCGAGTTCGGCGAGGATCATTCCGACCCCGGCGTCCACCCGTTCAATCATCGCCGCATAATCCGCGCGCGTGCCGTCGTACATCGATTCCTTCGTGACCATCGGCGTGTCGGGACGATCCGGCACCTGCCACGGCACGTGCACCGCAAGGTGCGGCACATACATGAAGAACGGCTCCTTCGCGTGCTTCCGTACAAACGCCACCGCATGTTCGTTCAGCAGGTCGGTCAGGTACCGGCCCGTGTGTTTTACCGGTTCGAGCCCGTCGCGCAGCGCGTAGGTGCCATCATAATACGCGTGCCGGTAATAATCGGAGTGGCCCAGCAGTTCGCCAAAGTACTCGTCGAAACCGTGCCGTGTCGGATTGTACTCGTCCTTGTAGCCCAGGTGCCACTTGCCAAACGCGCCCGTGGCGTAGCCGGCCGCCTTCAGGAATTTGGCGATGCTCGGCTGCGTCGTCGGCAGGCCCAGCCCGTGCATGTCCGGCTCCCTGACCCACTGGCCGTTCACCTTCCGCACCTGTTCCCCGGAAAATCCCATCGCAAACTCGAGGCCGGTCCGCTGCTGCCACCGGCCGGTGATGAAGCCACAGCGCGTCGGCGTGCAGACCGGGGCGTTGGCATAGAAGTTGTCGAGCCGGACGCCTTCCCGGGCGAGTCGATCAATATTGGGGGTTCGAATATCCGTGGCGCCATAACAGCCGATGTCCGCGTAGCCCATGTCGTCCATCAGGATGAAAATGATATTGGGGCGGGTCGGAGCCGCGGCTCCGGTCGCGAGGGTGGGGGCAATCAAAACGGCGGCCAGGGCCGCGAAAAGCGCGGAGAGGGGTGTCTTCATCGGGTGATTATTGGGGACGATCGTGACCGGGTGAGTCGATCCAGAAAGGAAAGTTGATTCGGCCCGCCCATGTTGCGCTGAACTTGGGCGGGACGCCCATACTGGTATACCTACGACAAACATGGGCGGGACGCCCATGCCACTGGAAACCCACGGGCGGGGCGCCCGTGCCACGTCGATCCCACGCGCCGGACGCGCATGCCAACTCGAACCAGCGCAAGATGTCAGGGGTTGGCTTCAATTCCATGTACAGAGCTCGGCGTGGCATGGGCGTCTCGCCCATGTTCCGGATCTTACTGGGGCGTTGCCCATTTTGTGTATAAAGGTATGACGAGACGCTCGTGCCACCCCGGATCACACCTTCGTCGGAACCGGTGTGAGGGCTGCCGTGGCCTGGGGCACCGCAACGCGTTCCGTGCCGTTGCGCTTATGATGTGCCCGAGGAGGAATGTCGTTACGGGAATCCTCTGCACCGGGGCGGCGGTTTCCTCCCGCGGCGGAAGAGCCTTCGCGGAGACAAGGAGCGCGTCTGGCAGAAGGTGGCCGGTGCTGGGGTTGCGTTTTGGCCGGGCGGTCGTCAACCTCGCCCCGATTGGTGGCAAGGGGTGACGGGCGAATTGGCATGAACACGAGGAGCTTTATGAACGCTGACACCGGACCGGGTAACTTCAACTACGCGAGACAGTGCGCGGCGCACTGCGGCGTTCACTGTCTGACGCGACGCCGCTTTCTGAATACGGCGGCCGTGTTGGCCGCCAGCAGCACCTTGGAGCGTGCGCTCACCGGCGCCGAGTACCGGAGGGCCACGGGCTCTGGCCCGGCTTCACGTTACCGGCCCCTCATCAAAGCAGCGTTCGTGCGTCGAAAAGGCGACTACGGAATGCTCTGGCCGGGTGCCATCTGGGATGGCGAGGCGACACGGGAGAAGTTCACCCGGCAACTCACGCGGACGGCCGGGCAGCTGAACGTCCGGCTCGACCTGCGCGCTCAGCCCATCTTCGCCGCCGAAGAGGCGGACGCCTGGGTGGCCGACGCAAAACAGGCGGAAGCCGACGGCCTCCT
>JBBRCR010000350.1:0-9263 GCA_038204695.1 Opitutales bacterium
TCACCGGTATGCCCGTCCTCTGGTATGAGTCGGCCCCCGGCTCGGTCGAAGGCCAGAACCGTAACCTGCGTGAAATGCAGGAATATGGGGCCAACTGGGTCTTCGGCTTGAGAGGGCAGTTCTGAGGCCCGCGGTGCGGCGGAGGTGATCCGTGAGGCCGGCGTTCGTCGCCGTGCCGCCGGCCGCTGAGAACGCGGATGGGCCGGGCGCGCCGTCGCGATCCTCCGACAGGCAGGACCGGGAGCGGGCCGTCTGCCGGCGGCCGAATCTTTTGGCGTGGGAGGACGAAGCGCAATCCACGCGCAATCGACGCGCAATCGACGCGCATAGTCACGCAAGCGATGCCGAGCGCCGGCCCGCGGTTTTGGCTACGATGGTTCTCAAATCTCGGGGAACCCTCCCTGCGGTGGAGCTGGAAGAGAGGGCACTGTGCCCGCTTTCTCCGGCGTCCCGTCGCAAACCCCGGCAAACCACCAATGAACACCTACCAAAAACTACCTCGGCGATTGTCGCCGATTCTCACCCTCGCCCTCGGCTGGTTCTTCGCCGTGGCCGGGCTCTTCGCCCAGCCGGCCGCGACCGGCACGATTCAGGGGCGCATCTATAACCCCGTCGCGAAAGAATACGTGGGCAACGCCGAAGTGCGCTTGGATGGCACCACGCAGATCACCTTCACGGAGAACGACGGGGCTTTCCGGTTCGATAACGTTCCCGCCGGTCCGGCGTCGATCACGGTGAATTTTACCGGCTACAACTCGGCCAAGGAATCGTTCAACGTGACGCCCGGCCTGCCGGCGGTGCGGGAGATCAATCTGGTGAGCACGGCGGAGGCGCCGAAGAAAGAAGGCGAGATCATCCAACTCCAGGCCTTCACGGTGTCGAGCGAGCGCGAGGGCAATTCGAAGGCGATCATGGCCCAGCGGCGCAACATGAACATCAGCACGTCGGTCTCCTCCGACATCTTCGGTGACGTGACGGACGGCAACGTCGGCGAATTCCTGAAATATCTTCCCGGCGTCGATCTCGATTACGTCGAATCCGAGGCCCGCGGTCCGCGGCTCGGCGGCATGGATTCCCAATACGTGGGCGTCTCGTTCGATGGCATGCGCGGCGCCAGTGCGGATGCCCTGCGCGGCAACGGCGCGGCTTCCCGTGCCACCAGCTTCGAAGGTTTTTCGATCACCAGCATCGAGTCCATCGAGGTGAACCGCACGGCCAGTCCCGAGAATGACGCCGACTCGCCCGCCGGCACGGTCAACATGAAGACGAAGCGCGCGTTCGACCGCAAAGGGCGTCACTTCGACTACAATTTCAGTATGAACTTCAACGACGAGGAGTTCACCCTCAAGCGCACGCAGGGTCCACGCGATGGCGTCTCCCGCAAAGTGCGGCCGAACTACCAGCTGGGTTACTCCGAGTCGTTCTTCGACCAGCGCTTCGGCATCCTGCTGAGCGCGAGTCACGCGGAATCCTACACGGAGCAGATCACGGAGTCGTTGAGCTACAACCGCAATCCCACGGCGGCGGATCCACGGCCGTCGGTGCTGCGCCAGATCGATTTCAAAGATGGACCGAAATCCACCCTCAAAGACTCGCTCCTGCTCACCGCCGACTGGAAGGCGACGCCGCGGCTCGTCCTGTCGCTCAACATGATTTACAGCTACTACGAAGGCGAGTTTTGGAACCGCAACTTCACGTTGATCGCGGGCAACGACAACGCCAACGTGAACAACGGTCGCAGCACGGTCGGTGGCGACGGCCTGACGAACATCATCGCGACCCGTGCCGCCACCGGCACCGTCAACAATGTCGCGACGCTGAACAACGGTGGCGGTTCCTCCGCGAAGCTCACTTACTCGCGGCAATTCGCGCCGCGCTTCGAATACAAAATCGACGGTTGGGTCGTCGATGGATCGATGGCTTTCTCGAAGGCGCTGAACAACTATGAGGCACTGGAACGCGGCTTCTCCGCCTCCGATGGTGGCGGTGTGGCGAGCGGCTGGACCGCGACGCGGCCGAACCAGGATTCGTGGGAATGGACGGTTCGTCAGACCTCCGGGAGCGACTGGTTTGATTACGGGAGCTTCACCAGCACCGATACCCGCGCGGGCGGCACCCGCGTGACCAACGAAGGCCGGCTGTGGATTACGGAGAAATGGACCGGCGGCCTCAATGCGCGCTGGGTCGTGCCCTTTCTCTCGCGCTTCCCGACTTCCCTCAAGGTCGGCAGCAAGTGGGACGAGGAATCCCGCAAGACCAACACGATCACCGACGTGAATGTCTGGTCCTACAATGGGCCGGGCGGCAATACCACGACGGTCAGTCCGACGACGGGCGCGAATGTCATCAACTCCTGGGGCAATTGGGCCAACGTCGGACCGCAATATATCTCCCCGAATCCGTTTGAAATGGGCACGTCCAACGGGGCGACCTTTTTCAACATCAACGGCGTCCAAGGCGTGCCCCCGCGGGCGAGCCGCAACGCCATCGCCGATCTGTTCAGCGCGCACCCGGAATTGTTCGTCGACACCCACACGCCCGAGAATTTCTGGAACGCCTACGTCAACAATTCGCGCGATTTCCGGCAGACGATGACGGCGGGCTATGCGCAGACCGACACCCGCCTTACCTCCAAGCTGCAGATGCGCATCGGCGTGCGCATGGAGCGGACGCAGAATGTGCTGCGGGAATACGATCCGTTGACCCGTGCCCAGGTGCTCGCCGCCGGTTACACGGTGAACGCCCCCGGCACGAACAACGGCCGTCCGCTCACCGAGGCCGGCATGCGTTACGCCTATATGAGCCAGCCCCGCGTGACCCGCCGCTCGCAATACCACAATTACTTCCCGTCTCTCGTGCTGAAATATCAAATCCGGCCGAACTTCGAATTCCAAGTCGGCGCCAACAAAGGTATCGGTCGCCCGGCGATCGACGATCTCACGGGACTGTGGACGATCAACGAGTCCACCCAGATCATCACTGCCCCCAATCCCGCTCTGGAACCGGAGAAACACGAATCCCTCCAGTCCCGCCTGGCCTACTATTTTGGCGGGGTGTCGCCCGGGCAGGTATCGATCGCGGTGGCGCAGAACGAAGCCACGAATTTCATCGTGTCGCAGGACTACACGGCCTCGGAGTTCGGAGTCGATGATCCGGATTTCGCGTCTTACACGTTCCGTTCGAAGACCAACAGTCCCTCCATGCAGCGCACGCGCAGCATGGATCTGTCGTATAACCAAACGCTCGGCTTCCTGCCCGGGCAATACCTCCGCGGCACGAGCGTCGGCCTCACCTATAGCCGGGCCTACGCGAGTGTGCGCCGCTCGGGGTTGGCACCGCACCGCGCGTCCGCGCGGCTCGGCTACAACTACAAACGCTTCAACACCACGCTCGGCCTCATCTGGGTGGACGACAAACCGAACGACAGCACGAACTACGGGCGGTTTTTCGGAGCGATCACGAAACTCGACCTGACGCTCAACTGGCGTCTCACGCGCTATGCGTCGCTTTACGTGCAGGGCCGCAACATCAGCAACGTGAAAGACGAGTGGTATGAGTCGCCTCCCGGCGTGCAGGAAGGCAAGCAACGCTACCTGCGCGGCATGGAAGAATACGGCGCCAACTGGGTGTTTGGTGTAAAGGGACAGTTCTAAAACCGCACCGCAGCATTCCTCGAATTGATTTCAGCGCCGGTCCTGGTGGACCGGCGCTTTTTGTTGGGTGAGAGACGCGGAAATGAACCTTCATCGGAGACCCGGAGGCAGGGAAGTGAAGCGCCTGCCGGAGGGAAATCCGTGTATCGTCGGTTACTGTAACAAACAATAGCAGTTGCTGCGCTTCGTCCGGCGCGGTTTCCATCCGCCCGACGGTCGGCTTCCCCCAAGCCGGGCGTTCGAGGCGCCGATTTGGCGCTTCGGTTTCCTTTCCCCGACCCCCACTTGTGGCCCCTGTTTTGCCCCGTCTTGTCGCTGCGTTTTTACCGCACTCCTGTGTCGCGGAGTCTTCGCGCTCACGTGGTGCGGTCCCTCCCTCCCACAACGTTACCTTTCCCATGACCCAACCCAACCCACACCTCCTGCCGCTGCAATGGCAGAAATTAATCGCGCTCGCCTGCTGCTGGCTTGCCGCTCTGTCCGCCCAAGCCCAGACCACGGGCACGATTCAAGGGCGGGTTTTTAATCCTGCCACGAAAGAATACGTTAACAACGCCGAGGTGCGCCTCGAGGGCACCAATCAAGTGACGTTTTCCGAGCAGGACGGATCCTTCCAATTTGGCGGTGTGCCGGCCGGCACCGCCAACCTAGTGGTCAACTACAGTGGCTACAGCCAAGCCAAAGATTCGTTTACGGTCGCGGCCGGCCAGACGGCGGTGCGGGAGATCAATATCACCAGCACCGCCAACACGGTTCCGGCCACGACCAAGGATGGGGTCGTGCAGCTCCAGGCCTTCAGCGTCTCCACCCAGCGCGAAGGTAACTCCAAGGCCATCGCCGCCCAACGGAAGGATATGAATATTATCACCTCGGTTTCCTCGGACATTTTCGGTGAAGTGATGGACGGCAATGTCGGCGAGTTCCTGAAATACCTCCCCGGCGTCGATCTCGAATACGTCGAATCCGAACCGCGCGGTCCCCGGCTGGGCGGCATGGACGTGCAGTATACCGGCGTGGCGATGGACGGCATGCGCACCGCCAGCGCGGATGCCAATCGCGGTGGTGGTGCCGCCTCGCGCGCGACCAGCTTCGAGGGTTTTTCGATTACGAGCGTGGAGTCCGTGGAAATCAATCGCACCTCCTCTCCCGAAAACGACGCCGACCAGCCAGCCGGCTCGATCAACATGAAGACGAAGCGCGCCTTTGACCGCAAGGGCCGTGCTTTCACCTACAACTACTCGGCCAATTTCAACGGCGAGGAGTTCACACTGCGCAAACAGCCGGGCATTCAGGATGGTCGGGAAAACTATAAGTCCGAAAAGTGGCTGCCGAATTGGAATTTCAGCTACTCGGAGTCGTTCTTCGACCAGAAGTTCGGCGTCCTCATCAGCGCCGGCCACGGTGCCTCCTACACGGAGCAACTCTCCCAAACCATCGACTACAACCGCGCGCCTCAGGCCAACGACCCCCGTCCGCTCGTCGTCCGTTCAGTCAGTTTTGGCGACGGCCCGAAGTTCATTATCAAGGACGCGCTGCTGCTCACCGCCGATTGGAAGGCGACCCGGCACCTTACCCTCTCCCTGAATCTTTCCTACAGCTATTTCGAGGGTCACTTTTGGAACCGCAGCTTCGGCTTCACGGCAGCCAACAACAATGCGAACGTCATTAACGGGCGTTCGTCGGTGGGCGGTGATGGCCTTCTGACCATTGTCGCACCTCGTGACCTCAATCAGCCAGCGGTGGTGCAGGCCGACGGCCGCACGGTGTTCAACAACGGGGTCGCCAACCTCTCCAACGGCGGTGGCTCATCCGCGAAGCTCACCTACACGCGTCAATATGCGCCTCGTTTTGAATACAAAAACGGTCCTTGGATCCTTGATGGCTCGTTATCGTTCGCGAAGTCGCAGAACAACTACGAGTCGCTTGAGCGCGGCTTTTCCAATAGCGAGGGTGGTGCGCTGGCCGCCGGATTTATCGCCACCCGCCCCAACGTGCAGTCGTGGGAGTGGCAGGTCCGCCAGACCGGCGGACTGGATTGGACTGATCTGCGGAATTTCACCGACACGAACACCCGTTCGGGTGGCACGCGGGTGAACAACGACAACCGCACGTGGATCACGGAGAAGTGGACCGGCGCACTCAATGCGCGCTGGGTCGTGCCGTTCATGGCGAAGTTTCCGACGGTGATGAAAATGGGCGGTAAGTGGGACGAGGAAAGCCGCAACAACCGCACCGACTCCAATCTGGACATCTTTTCCTACGTCGGCCCCGGTGGTAACACGGCGGTGATTAATCCGACTACGGGTGCGTGGCAAAACACGGCTTTTGGCAGTTGGGCCAACGTCGGGCCGCAGTTCATCGCTCCCATTCCGTTCGATGGCGGCACGACCAACTCCTTTCATATCATCGGTCTCAATGGTCAGGAGCAGACGCCACCGCGCGTCAGCCGCGTCGAAATCGCCAAGTTGTTCAATTCGCGTCCGGACCTGTTCGTCAACACTTCGACTCCGGAGGACTACTACACCGCCAATTATGCCAATTCCCGCCGCTTCCGGCAGACCATCAACGCTGGCTACTGGCAGGCTGATACCCGCATCACCTCGCAGATTACCGTCCGCTATGGGGTGCGCGCGGAACAGACGAAGAATGCTTTCAAGGAATTCGACCCCCTGCTCCGTTCGGAACTGTTGGCCAAGGGTGTGCCGCTCAATGCGGTGACGACGAACGGTGGGCGGCCATTCACGGTGGCGGGCCTACGCACGATGTTTGAGACTAACCCGCTGACGACCCGTCGCGCCGAATACACCGATTGGTTCCCCTCCATTGTGGCCAAGTATCAAATCACGCAGAACCTCGAATGGCAGTTCGGCGCCAACAAGGGCATCCTTCGTCCCGGCGTCGACAATCTCACCGGGCTTTTTGTCGTGAACGACAACATCGTCCCGCCGCGGGTCACCGCGCCGAATGCGGCGCTGCTGCCCGAGCACTTGAAGGTCTACCAGACTCGCCTCTCCTACTATTTCCAAGGGCGGTCACCCGGTCAGATTTCGGTTCAGCTCAACACCGTCGAGACGACGAATTTTATCCAGACCCTGCTCGTCTCGGCGGCTGAATTCGGCAACACCGATCCGGACTACGCCGACTATGAATTCAGCACGTCGAAGAACTTGGCGGGATTGAAGCGCTTCAAGAACCTTGAGTTCAATTACCAGCAGACGCTCGGTTTCCTCCCGAGCGAATATCTGCGCGGCGTGAACGTCGGCGGCACCTACACCCGCTCCTACTCCAACGGGTTTCGCACCAACCAAGCCCCGCACCGCTGGACGGGCCGTTTCGGCTACAACTACCGCCGCTTCAGCGGCAATCTCAGTTTCGTCTGGGTGGACGACCGTCCGAACGCATTCAACAACACCGACGGCGTCTTTCGTTATTGGGGTGCTTCGACGAAATTCGACCTGTCGCTGAGTTGGAAGCTCCACAAATACGCGACGCTCTTCGTGCAATCGCGTAACCCGACCAACGAGAAAGATCTCTACTACGAGACGCCCCCCGGCGCGGCCAAAGGCAAAGGGAAGCACCTTCGCTCAATGGAAGAATACGGCGACAACTGGATCTTCGGCGTCCGCGGTCAGTTCTGATCGAGCGCGAGATCGCTCTCCAGTTTTCGAGCGCCAGCCCTTGGGCTGGCGCTTTTTTTCCCTCTCTCGGAACAGCGCGATGCGCTCTCGCCCGCCGCAGCTGCGGGTGTGTCGCGGCGATTGTTATACCAACGCCTCTTGAAATTTGGGCTATTTGGTAGCCGCACGCGTTAGCGTGCGGACGAATTACCGCTCGCTAACTCGAGCGGCTACAGCTTCGAGCTTCGGACAAAATCAAAATTTCAACAGCCGTTGGTATGATTGATACGGCCCTTCAAGCATCCCGTTTTCCAGCTTTCGCGACCGGTCGGGCCGAAGGGATGGTCGGTAGGGATCGGTCAAATACTCACCGTAAACCCGGGTGGTGTCGTCCGCTACCACGTTTCGTTGGGTTCGGCTGCACCAGGCCGGCTCAGCTCTGAGTTTTCGTCTCCGCTGGCACAACAGGCGGTGCAGGTTGCGCCGACCACTTACGATGCCCTCGGTGACCACAAGCCGTAGTGGTTGGTTGAGTCATGTAAATACCCCTGTTCTTGGATCACCTCTACGCCAAGGATTCGTCTCTCTCGTCGCGCTGGTGTCTGAGTCAGTGGGGAACAGAAAAAGAGCCACGCGCCGCAGTGCCCCGGTGGTTTCGCGAAGTGAAATGCGGATTTTTTCGCACGACGGTGTCGACTCGCCGCCGCCGCTTGCTCGGTAACGCTCGGCGCAGTGTCGCTCGTAACTGCCAAGAGGATCTTCGAGTGACCCCGCGAACGCTCGTGCTATGAAAACAACAGCGACTGGGCGTGCTCGATGATGAGCGTGACGGCGGGGTGATCGATGCGGCGTTCGCCGGTGATGAGATAAAAATGGTCGGTGCATTTCTCGGTCTTACCCACGGTTTCGAGCTGAAACCGGGAGAGACACTCGTTCAGGCCGACGGACGGCACAGCGATGAACCCTTGGCCATCGGCCGCGGCAATCTTCATCAGCGCGCCATCCTCGAATTCGCCAACGATGCGCGGTTGGACGCCGATGGCGTGAAACCACTCCTCCAAGGAGCGCCGCAACGTGGTGTTCGCCGTCGGCAACAAGGCGGGCGCGCCATTCAACGATTTCGGAAATCCCTTCCGCAGCGCGCTGGCGAGCTTATGCACGGCGCAAAACGCCACGCTGCTTTCCCCCAGCAAATGACCGAACGCATGCGCCTTGGCTGCGCCGGTCGGCGGCTCGTCCGCGAGCACAGCGTCCAACCGATGCATGACTAGTTGAGCCAGCAAGTCGTCGGTCTTGCCTTCGCGGCAAACGAGGTGGATTGGCGGATTCAACCCGAGAACGGGTTTCAGAATGTCGTAGCTCAAAAGTTTTGGGAAAGAGTCCTCCACGCCGATCGTCAGGCGCATCGCGCGCTGGCGGGCCGGGGTCTGCTGCTTCACCGTGCTCAGCAGTTCGCCGCCGAGGGAGAAGATCTCCTCGGCATAGCTCAGCGCCATCTGGCCCGTCTCGGTCAGGACCAGCACGCGCCCTTGGCGCTGAAAAAGTTTTTCGCCGAACGCCTCCTCGAGCTTGCGGATTTGCGTGCTGATGGACGGCTGCGAGACATGGAGTTTCTCCGAGGCTTTGTGGAGCCCGCCTTCCTTGGCGACGGTCCAAAAATAAAGCAGGTGGTGATAGTTCAGCCATTCCATGGGCGAAATGAACGTTCCATAAAAGTTAAGAGTCCACACCGAAAGGCGTATTAGACCGAACAATCTTAGTCGGGTAATATGGCGACCGTGCTACTCCTCGAACAAACGAAACATGAAGGCCAGACGGCGATGACGCTGACCGAGCTGGCCGAGCGGAACGGAACGGAGGTCGAGATCGTGAACCACAGCGACGTGTTGATGGAGCTGGGCGGGGTCGGATGTCTGCTGCGCTATCCGCCGCCCGAAGATTTTTACCGGCAGGTGGACTGAGCAAGGACAACTTCCATGAAACGTTTCAAAAA
>JBBRCR010000351.1:0-9134 GCA_038204695.1 Opitutales bacterium
AGGCTCGAGTGGCTGCGAGCGCCAAGCGAGTGGATGAATTGAGGATTTTGTTCCTCAAGCTCACTCGCGGGCGCTCGGCGCCGGAGCTGTAACAGAAATCTGGCTACGCTTTCTTTTTTTTGGGCGGCATGTTTTCGCGGGACGGGCCGACGGTGTCGGCCGCCTCGGCGCCTCGCTGCCCCAGCGGCTTGTCCGGATCATCCGTCGTGTCCTCGAGCGTCTGTCGCTCGATCTCGGCATTCAGTTCCGCTCCGATTAGAACCACGAAGGCGGAGATGAACAGCCACAGCAGGAAGACGACGACGGCGCCAAGTGAACCGTACGTTTTGTCGTAGCTTCCGAATTTGGAAACGTAGAGCGAGAAGAGGCCCGAACCCAACAACCACAGGAATCCGGCGACCAATGCGCCGGGACTGACCCAACGCCATTTCGCGTCGTGTCGCGAGGGCCCGTAACGGTACACGACAGCCAGTGCGGCCACGAAACCGCCGATCAAGACCGGCCAACGGAGCCAGTTGAGGACGGTCTCGGTGCCCTGCGTAATGTGCAGCCTCGCCAGCACGGCCGGCATCACCGCAAGAAGTGCGACGGCCAGGATGACTCCTACAATGGCTCCAATCGTGAGCACGATCGCCACGAGGTTGAGCTTCACAAAACCACGCTGCTCAATCTCGTCGTAGGCGATGTTCAATCCTTCAATCAAGGCCTTCATCGCCTTCGATGCGCCGTACACGGCGATCAGCAGGCCAAGTACGGCGCTGATGCTCGCGGTCTGAGGCGTCGAGGTGATGCGCGTCAACTGCTCCTCGAGCAGCGGCATCGCCTCGTTGGGCACCACTTCCGCCAGTGCGGCGATGTGCGCGTTAATCTCGGCGGCGTTGGCGATCAACGCATAGAGCGCGATCACGACGGCCAGCGCCGGGACCACGGCAACGAAGACGTAAAACGCCACGCCTGCCGCCACGATCGAGAGGTTGTCCTCGGTGATCTGCTGCTTGGTGCGGAAAAGGATGTCGAGCCATCCCTTGACGGGCACTTCGGTCGGGCGGTCGGCGTGGCGGCCCCGACCATGCTCGCGGGCGGCCTGAATCGGCGCCACCTCGGGTTTTTCCATGTCGCGGGGCTGATTATCCGCGAGCTCCTCCTCCTCGTTGGGCGCTTTCGACCGGCCGTCATTGGCCCGTCGATTCGACGGGGGCAGACTCCGAATGCGGTTGTCCATGGTTTCGCGGCGCGCGCTCGGCGGCCGGTCCCGAAAGGCGGGACCGGCCGATACCGCACTGTCATTTACATTCCCGGCCGCGCCAGCGAAGGGTCGGACCCGGAAGGATTCTGTTGTTTTCCGAACGGATCATTTCCGCCCTGACCCATGTTTCCGAGGCCTTCGCGCTGTGCCGCCTCCGACGCGGCATCCTTGGTATGTTCGGCGACGGCGCCAGCCTTGTCGCGCAGTGCGTCGATCGTCAGGCCTTGATTGCGCGCTTCCTCTTTAAGGGCGTCCGTCGCGGCACGGCCGACGCGCTTTCCTTTTTCGAGCATCTCCTGGCCCGACTGTCGCGTCCGTTCGCGCAGCCGATCGGCCGTGCGTCCGGCGATGCGATTGACCGGACCGGGCGTCGGGATGGCGAGACCAATGAGCAGACCGGCCGCGAGCAGCCCCAGCCCGAGTTCGAGCGGGTGGTCCTGCGCGGTCGTAACGACACGCTCCCGCGTCTGCGTATAGGCCATCTGAGCCCGTTCACGGACCTGACCCGACATTTCGCCCGCGCGCTCGCGCATGGCGTGCATCTTCTCGCCGGCGCTCTGCTTGGCGGAAGACAACTTGTCCTTCACTGTGTCGCGCGCGGCGGAGGCCTTGTCGCCGATGTTCTGCGCCATCGAGCCAAACTTCGATGGTTCCCCCGACCCGCCGATGCCCGACGACGACGGGTACTCGAGTGGAGTATCGTAACGAACATCGGGATCATATTGCACCTCGGCGAGGCGCATGTCGTCGGCGGAAGTATCGCCCCAATCTTCCGTCTGGCTCTTGTCGCGACGGCTTTCGTAAATCATCCAGGCGACGCCAGCACCGATCACCAGCGCGGGGAGGGGATTTGCTTTAACGGTGTCAACCACCGAGCTCACCGCCGAGCTGGCGGACGTGGAAATGCGTTCTTTCATATTGTGCAGGCGGCTGTCGCCATCACCGGCGTTGCCGCGAAAAAGACCTATGATTTCGTCTATGATGTGCCGCCCTTGCAGGCGGTTTGTGAGCGCGTCCATGGTGTCGTCCATGCGACGGCGCGTGACCTCGATATCGGATCGAATGGCGTCGGCTTCGTTTTTGTTTTCGGGATTCATGGGGAGGATTGAAGTTTGCTCCGGGCCCACTCCTTGTTTTCACGCATCGTTTCCACGGTGCGTTGCGGCACCAGATCGTCGCGCGCGATCGCGCTCTTGGCGCGCGACAGCATCCCCCAGCCGATGAGCGCAACCACCAGTCCAATCACGCTGGGCGCGAGCCACTGCGCGAGATTTTCGCTCATGCCCAGGCGTATGAACAGCGCGCCCAACAGATGGCCGAGTCCAATCAACAGGACGATCGCTCCGGCATAGGCGACAAAACCGCCGACCGCGATCTGAACTGCGTGACCCATCATCCGGGAGACGTTGCCTTTGAGCTCGGCCTTGGCCAGCGCGACTTCCTGCCGCAGCAGGGTGGTGGTTTCTGCCCGCAGGTCGCGCAGCAGCCCCGGGATGGAACCGGGGGGGGATTGTGGCGTATCCGAAGTCATGATGCGTCAGGTTCAAAAGCCGGTGGGCTGATTGCCGGCCGGGAAATCCGGCGCGGAACCGGGTGTTTGCAGCGGGTCCACCGAGGTGGGCTGCCAGCCCGTCTCTCCGGTCTCCAGATTCTCGCCGCCGAATGAGGAAGTGTCGTCGGCGATCTTGCGACGGGAGGCCTTCATCAGGTTGCCGACGACCAGACCGACGGCGAACATGCCGCCGAAAAATGCGCCCGGGTGCCGGCGCGCGAAATCTTCACCGTCTCGGCGCAGCGCGGTGAAATCCTGGGTCCGAACGTAGTCGGCCACCCGTTGCAGCCGGTCGGCCGCCTGGTGAGTAAACCACGCGATGTTTGGATCCTGCTCCTCGAGGGATTTGGCCGACTCGTGAATCGCCGAGCTATAGCCGCCAATTCGGTTGGCGGTCTGTTCCTTCTTCTCAGTGGCGACGCGTTCAGCCGTTTCCTTGGCGCGTGACACGGTTTCGGCGGCCGCCGTTTTTATTTGCTGGGAGGTGTTACGGGCAGCGCGGGTGACAGCTTCCTTGGCCTCGGTGATCTTGCCGGTGGAACCGGTATCGCCCTTGCCATAAGCTTCATCTCCCGCTGGCGCGCACGGATGTTTTGCAACGTGTAGTGAATTCATGATCTCTCGTTCGCGTAGGGTTTCTGAGACATTCGGTGGAAACCGCTGCCCAATGGCAGCGGCGCCCCATCTTGACCCCAAAATGGCTGAGACGTGCCCGAACTAGTTGAGGCCGAGACCAAAAAAATGGCCGCCCTTGTTGCTGGTCCGCAGGGGAAGAGCCGGGGCAGAATTTGTCCGATCCCGGTTCGGGAAAGTCGCCGGGTTCTCCCGACGTGATGCTCGGTCCGGACCAACTACAGCCGGCCCGAACGTGGAGGAGCCCGGCCCGGGTTCCTGGCGCGGCATCCCGATCCATTTATTAATACCCGGGAATGGTTACACCGCTGCAATTACGAACGCGCGGGACGGCTAGCTCGGTGCAGCTGCCACGAGTTCCAGAGATTGTGCCAGATTACATAGCACGTCGGGCCGAGCGCCACGACCGGCGAGGCGTACGTCAAGGCCAGATAAATGGTGAACGTCGTATTTTTCTGACCAAGCGCCTGGCTGGCTTCGCGGGAAAATTCGCGGCCCCCGATCAGGTGGCCGAGCGCAAAGTTGGCTACGCTCACGACCAGCGACGTGGCGGCGATTTGCACGAGCACCAATTGCGGCGTGTCCTCCTGACGGCGCAAAAAGTCCGACGCATTCGAGGTAATCAGAAACATCGCGGACACCCACATGCCAAACGAGAGGTTGCGCAGACGTCCGGGCCATTCCACAGCGCGCGGATGAAACGTGCGCACGAGCCAGCCGGCGAACATGGGCGTGAACACCACGAGGCCCATGCTGCGTGTCACTTGGAGAAATGCTTCCGGGGTCGCGCGACCGAGGACCACGGGCAGCATCACCGGCAGCAGCGCGGCGATGACCACGTTGGTCAACAGGAACGCGGCCACGACATAGTCGACGCGGCCGCGCAAGAAGCTGATGATGACGGGCGCGGCGGTGGCCGTCGGCGCAATCCCGGCGAAGAATGCCGCCAGAGCAATGTCGCGGCCGCCGACTGTCCACCCGAGCGCCCAGCCGGCAAAGCCCAACGCGATGTTGGCGGCGAGCAGTGCGATATGGCTGCGCCGAACGGCCGAACGCGAAAACCGCGTTTGTAGGAAAACGAGAAACAGCATGGCCATGACCAGCCAGCGGATCATCCAGGCGAGCGCGTGCCCCTGAGGAATCAGGGCTCCCAGCGTCATGGCGGACAAGATGGCGGCGGTACGGGCGAAACCGATCAAATTGGGGCGGAGGCAAACGTCCGTTGGCGCGTAATGCAACCGCGTCGTGTGGGCCAGTTTCATGCATCCCTGCTCACCGATAATTCGCGCGAGGGGAGACAGATTTGCCGCACCGTCATGTCAACCCATGAGAAATTCCCCGATGGGACGACCAAGAAGAATTCCAGAATGCATCGGCTCCCAACGAATTCGTAGCCGCCCCTAAAATTCCTGCACAAAAGTCTCGCGCAAGGACTTTGCTATTTCGACAAACATGTCGTGGAACAATTGCCGCGACGGAAAATCGACACCTCCGCGCTGTTTCGGCGCCATGCCAAGGCGCTTCTGATGATCGGTTTCGCGGCGCTGCTGGGTTGTGGATTTGCGCATTCGGCAAATGCGGCGGGTGCGCGCTACCATCGACATACGCGGGACCACTTTCGCTTTGTCATGCCGTCGCTCATCCGGGCTGACCATCCGTCGATTGTGCCGCTGGCAAACGCCATTCGCGCCATCACAACCAATCCGCTGCAGCAAATTGTGATGGTGAATGATATCTCGCATCTCCTCGTCGATTACGACGACGACGAGCGCGTATTTGGCGCGCTGGAATTCCATGCCACGCTCGACGAGATGCTTGCGCGTCGGCGGCAGGCGGGCTGGGTTTACCTGCGCGATGATTGTGATGGCCGGGCGGTATTTGCCGCGCATCTCCTGGCATCGCTAGGGATCGAGTGGCGGCTCGAGGCTTCTTTTTGGAAAGAGCACGCGTGGGTCATCGCCCGCGTAAACGGCAACGATTATGATTTGTTGGATCTGCGGAACGACTCCCCGGAGGCGGCGCGCCTCACCTACAAGCTGGTGGGTCGCTGGTTTGTCCGACCCTCGCACCGCCCGCCGGCGTTCGCATGGCGCCGGGCGTGGGCCGAGCGCACCGACCGCAACCTCGTCGTCGGCCAGCAACTCGGGATGCTGACGGTGGACTCCACCCCGAATCGAATGCATGAACGCTACGCGACGGACTGGACGCTTCGCTCCCCCGGTGGCCGTCTTTCCCCGGTCGATGATCGGCTCGCGATTGCCACGATGGCGGGCTTTCCGCTCGGTGAACCATTGCAGGTTCGTGCGATCGCGGGCCATCTCGCGCCACAACCGGCGCCGCGCACGTCGACGGCGACGGCCAGCGTGACGACCAGCGCATCGACGTCAGTTAATCCGTGATGTTCAGGGCTTGTTCGGTGGCGAGGGTCCAGCGAATAGCTGCACTCGACGACCAATGTCACTCTACCGGCGCGGCAGCGGCCGCCGATGCGGCCGAAACGCGGAGGCACGTGAACGATGGTACTCCGCTTGATATCTTCGATGCTTTCGATTCATGAAATTTGCGTGCCCGCGAAGCCTGGGGTCACCCATCGACTAGGCCGCAGGCTGCCCCGGGCGTGATCGTGGCATGACCGGCGCCGTCGGATTTCGATCAGCGCACCGGCTCGGCCGGTTGCGATACTTCTCTAAGTGCCTCGCCCGACAGGGCTGCGCTGGCGTCGACTGCAATGTCGCCGAGTGAGAGAATGCCCACCAGCCGATGGTCGCGGTTCATGACGGGCGCCCGGCGGATCTGATGCTTTTCCATCAATGTAATCACCTCGTCCAGCGACTGATCTTCGGACACGCACACGGCACCTGCGGTCATGATGTCACGCACCGCCGTTTCGTTGGGATCATACCCGGCAGCGACGGCCCGGATCGCGATGTCCCGATCCGTGAGCATCCCCACGACGTGATCATTCTCGCAGACGGGAAGAGCGCCGACGTCGAGTTGCCGCATCAAGCTGGCGGCTTCGACCAGACTCTCGTCCGGGCCGACGCACTGCACATCCGGCGTCATGATTTCGCGGATTTTCATTCCGCCTACAGTAGCGATGCACGCGGTCAGACACCATCGGGTGCGGCGGGGGTCGCCCCGTGGGGAAGTTGCCGGATGTCATCTTGCGTTTCGTCGGATCCCGTGGCGGCGCGGCGCGAGCGCGTGGAGGACCGCGAACGCATCCGTCCAGCCGGTGGCTGCGAGCGCCAGCGAGTGGATGGAACACGCTCTGGCTTTCGCTTCGACGTTACGCGGCAAGAATTCCGGCCAGTTCCTCCGGCGTCAGCGCGATTGGATTTGCCTTCATGCTGCTGGCTTTTAACGCGGCGGCCACGATCGCCGGGTGATCGGACGCCGAAATTCCGTACGCGTGCAGCGAGGGAATCTCGAGCGCCGTGACGAGTTCCCGGGTCCATTGCACGCCATCGTCCGCCGTCGCCTGGGCGGCGCCCGTGAGAAGCCGGGCGAGTTCCTCGTATCGGCGCAGGGCGGGATGAGCGGGAGACCGCTGGCGGAGCGCGCGGAGGTTCGCGGCCATGACCGTCGGGAGCAGCGTGGCGCACACCGCACCATGGGGCGCAAGAAACATTCCGCCGATCGGCGCGGCAAAACCGTGGACCGCGCCGAGCCCCGCATTGGCGAGCGCCATGCCACCGAGCAGACTCGCGAGCGCCATGTCATCCCGCGCGGCCGGGTCGCCCCGGCCGTTCTCCACCGCCCGGCGCAACGCCGTAGCGGCTCGCCGGATACCATCCACGCAAAGCGCATCCGTCACCGGGTTCGCGCGACTTGAAACATACGGTTCGATCAACTGCGTGAGCGCGTCGAGCCCGGTGGCCGCCGTCACAGCCGGCGGCAGATCGTCGGTCAAACCCGGATCCACGAGGGCGATCCGCGGCAGCAGGTGCCGGCTGCGGAGGCTGGCTTTCACGCGATCCGCCGGCGAGGCGAGCACGGCGTTGCGGGTCACTTCCGCGCCGGCGCCTGCTGTCGTTGGAATAGCGATACAAGGGAGCGACGCGGCGGTCAGCGTCTGGCCTCCGCCGATTACCTCGAGATAATCGAGGACGTCCCCGGCATTGGTCAGCATCGCGGCGATGGCTTTCGCCGCATCGATCGCGCTGCCGCCGCCGAAGGCAATGACCCACTCTGCGCCGGCGGCCCGCCCCGCTTCGACGCCATGCCGCACGTCGTCGGTCGTCGGTTCGCCGGCGACGCCAAACACGTGAGCAATGATGGCTGCGGCCTCGAGCCGTGCGAGCAGCGGCGCGGCTCTTTCGGTCCGGCGGCCCGTGACCACGAGAGCGCGGCGCCCGAGCGGGCGGGCGAGCGCGCCGATGTCGTTGATCGACCCGCGGCCAAAGAGGACGCGACCGGCCGTTGCAAATTCGAAATGCATCAGGCGGGAGCCGTCATTCTGGAAACACCGGCGCAAATTTTACGCTGGTGCGCGGCTCGGCCATCAGCGGGGCCACCGTGTCGCGCCACGTGGCATAATGCACGGTTTCCTTGTGGGCGCCGGCGGCCGCGGCGGTGGGGTAAATTTCGATCAATACGAAACGACTCGGGTCATCGAGTTGCTGGATGACATCGAAACGCGCGATGCCCGGCTCTTGTACGCTGGCGGTGGCATTCGCCACGGTGGCGGTCTTGAACGCCTCAACGGCCGCGGGTTTGACGTGAACGTGAACGTGGACGATCAGCATGGGAAGACGGGGAAGACGGGGAAGACGGGGAAGACGGGGAAGACGGGGAAGACGGGGAAGATAGCGGGAACGGGGAAAACTGGAAGAATTGAAGATCGGCGGAGTCATTCCCCGGCTTCGATTTCTTACAGTGCTGTCCACGTCTTCGAATGTCCTCTTGGATTTTCGCAATCCGCTTGCCCGCCGATAACGCGGTCGGTAGCTCAATGAGCGTCGAGCAATCATTGCAGCGCCAACTCCAATACTCCTATGAAGACACGATTCCTTGCGGCCCTTCTACTCTGTGTGACGGTGTGCGGGGGGCTGCTGGCCCAATCGTCCAAATCCACCGACAAGAAAGCGCCGGCACCAAAGAGCGCAGCGGATCAGGCGCTGGATGCGTTCAACAAGGCGCGCGGCGAACAGGGAGGGAAATTCGATCAGGCACGGTTTCAGAAAGTAATCAACGCGGGCCTGTCTTTCCTCCTGCAGTTTCCGACGCACGGGAGCGCGAACGGTGTGATTCGCGATTTGCCGCGTTGGGGGGCCAATGCGATGCGGGATAAGAATCTCGGGCCGCAGCGCGTCGCGTTTCTGTCTCAGCTCAAGTACGAAATCGTCAACGCGAAGTTCAAGGAGGGCATCAGCAACGACGCCAAGGCGGCGATTGCGGCGTTGGACGCGAGTGCCGCCGAAGCGGAGACGCGTGAGATGCCGACCAAGCAAAACCTGGACTCGATGCGCGAGAAAATCGACCTGCTGGTGGCGCTGCCGGGCGGGGGACGCTTTCTCACGGATCGAGAGCGCGCTTACGTGGAGATTCTCAATCCGGAAAAATCGGAGGAGCACCTGAAGCAATTGCTCAAGCACGCGGACAAAGGTGTGGCCGGCATGGCGCGGCAGGAGCTGAATGTGGTCGAACTCAAGCGCACTCCCATCGAGGGCACATTCACCGCCTTGGACGGCAAGACCGTCG
>JBBRCR010000352.1:0-9052 GCA_038204695.1 Opitutales bacterium
CGGATCGAGTTGAGTGTGTCGATGAAGTTTGGATACGCGAGGACGGTGCCGTTCTCGGTCGTCGCGTTGAGCATCAATCCCTGCGTGATCCCGCTCGTCCACATCGCGGCGACGTAAAGCAGAATGCCAAAGGTCCCGAGCCAGAAGTGCAGATTGGCGAGCGGCACGGAATGCAGCGGACGATTCCAGAGGCGGGGCAGCAGCCAGTAGATCATGCCAGCGGCCATGAAGCCGTTCCAGCCCAGCGCACCGGCGTGCACATGACCAATGATCCAGTCGGTATAATGGCCCAGTGCGTTGACCGACTTGATCGAGAGCAGCGGGCCCTCGAAGGTGGCCATGCCGTAGAACGTCACGGCGGCGGCCATGAACTTAAGCACCGGGTCCGTACGCAGCTTGTGCCAGGCACCGCGGAGTGTGAGCAGGCCATTGAGCATGCCACCCCAGGATGGCGCCCACAACATGAGCGAGAACGTCATGCCCAGCGTTTGCAGCCACCCCGGGAGCGCCGTGTTCAACAGATGATGCGGGCCGGCCCAGATATACACAAACACCAGCGACCAGAAATGCACAACGGAGAGCCGGTATGAATATACCGGCCGCTCGGCTGCCTTCGGGATGAAATAATACATGATCCCGAGAATCGGCGTGGTGAGAAAGAACGCCACGGCGTTGTGCCCATACCACCACTGCACGAGGCCGTCCTGGACGCCGGCGAAGAGTGGATAACTGTGCGTGAAACTGGTCGGCAACGAGAGGTGGTTTACTATATACAGCATCGCCACGGTAATAATCGTCGCGATGTAGAACCAGATCGCCACATATAGGCTGGGCTCGCGGCGGCGGGCCAGTGTCCAGAAGAAATTCACGCCGAACACGACCCAGATGAACGCGACCGCAAGGTTCAGCGGCCAGATCAGCTCGGCGTACTCTTTGCCCCGGGTGAGACCGAGCGGCAGCGTAATCGCGGCGGCCACGATGATCGCCTGCCAGCCCCAGAAGTGGAGCGCCGAGAGGAAATCACTCGCCAGTCGTGCCTTCACCAATCGCTGGGTGGAATAATATATCCCCGCGAACATCATGTTGCCGACAAAGGCAAAGATGACCGCATTGGTATGCAGCGGCCGCAAGCGGCCGAAGCTCAGCCAGGCCGTATTGAAGTTGAGCTGCCAGAAGTTGAGCTGCGCCGCGACAAGCACACCGACGAGCATCCCGACGGCGCCCCAAATGAGCGTGGCAATCAGGAACTGGCGGACGACCTTGTCATTGAACTCAATGACGATCTTGGGCACGGACATGGGTGGGTGGGAAACAGAGGAAGAAAACCGCGGCCGCGCTTCAGGCGCGACCGGCGGGTGCGCGGCGCGCCGCGGCTGCCGGCCGTGAACTCTCCTCCGCCAACGGCAGGAGCGAGTCGCGTTCCGCACTGCTCACCTGGCCACGCGCGTGCTCGCGCAGGAAAAAAACAACGAAGGTGAACACGAGGCAGAGACTGATCGTGAGAGTGAGTGGAACGACGGCCATGATGATGAGCGTTGAAAGATTCGAGGGAAGTGGGTTGCGGTGACTATAGGGGTCAGCCAGCGCGTGCACTCCGCACGTGTTGCCAAGCGTTGAGCATTTCTTGCGGACGCAATCCGCACGCAGGCAATGCATGCGCACGCTTCGGCAAATCGCGCGGAGCGGGGAGCCGTGGGCACGAGCATACTGCGACCCATGCAGGAAGATCTCATCCGCGCGCTCCGCGACCGCCGCGGCGACCTCCGCGCCCGTTGGGAGACACTCCTGCGTATTGAGAGAGTGAACACGCCACTGGCAAACCCGGATGCGCTCGTGTTCATGATCGACTGGACGTGCGATGAACTGTTTGCCGCCCTCAGTCATCCAGCGGCCCGGCGCCGAACCGGCCGTGCTCAGGAAACGGCAGCGCGACCCGAGTGTCCCTGCGGCCGCAACCCGCTGCTCACCTACTTCGCGGCGGGCGAGCAGGCGATGGAAGAAGCACTCATTCTGGAGCAGGCGAGCCGGCCCACCCTGGAGCCGACGGAGCGGGACGCGGCGTTTGCGGAACTGCAACTCGCGGTCCGCGAAATCGCGCGGCGCGAAATCGAATCATTCTGCGCGGTCTGCCAGCATCGGCACGATACGCGCACGGGTGACACTGAAGCGCCGGGCCCGGCCACTGCTGTTGCCGCGGCCGCGCCGGTGCCGGCGACCGCTCAGGCCTTGCCTGTGCCGTGCAATCGCTCGCGGTAAGACGACGGTGACTCGCCGGCAATGCGGCGAAACACACGGTTGAACTGCGACAGGGACTGAAACCCAGCCTCGTACGCCGCCTCACTCACGCGCTTGTGCGGGTTGAGCAGCAGGTTCTTCACCTTCTCCACCCGCACCCGCGCCAGATAGTCGGTGAACGTCATGCCGGTCGCCCGCTTGAACATCTTGCAGAAATAGAACGCACTCATGTTCACCGATTGCGCGACCTGCGCCAGCGACAACTCCTCGGCCTGGTGCTGCGCAATGAACAGCCGCGCCTTGGTCACCGGCGGCGCCTCGGCGGCCGCTTCCTTCACCATCAGTTCATTGCTCAACGCGGAGAGATGCTGCGCGAAGATCGTCAGCAGCCGCAAAATAGACCCGTATTGCTTCTTCGTGATGACGCGCGATTGAAAATAGACTTCCTCGAGCCGTTTGATGTCCACTTGCGCCCCCCATTTGAGCAACTGGCGCGCCGTCCGGTCGAACTGCCCGCGGCTCGGTTCGTGGAGCATGATCTGGCCGGTCTGGAGAAAGGCGATCAAGTTGTCTCCCACCCGCACCGGCACCGAGGAATCACACAGACCCGCGAAACATTTGAGCGTCTTCGGCTCCTCCCGCGCCTGCTCCTCCACCTTTTTCTGGAACTGCAGACAGGCGGCGCACGAATGATTCGTGTCCGCCATCAACGCGCAGAACGGATTTTCCTTGGGATCGCCGTGGAAGGGCAGATCGAACGCCTCCACCGGTCGCAACGTGATCGGCAGACCAGTCGTTTCTCGGAATGCCTGTTCGTAATCACGGAAAATCTGCGAACGTTTGAGCTGCGCGACTATCGCGCGACTCTGCGGTGCGGACGACTCGCCGTGTTCCATTGGCGAGTTGTAACCGGCCGCGGATCCATCGCGCAATGCGGATCGGGTCCGAACGTGCGGTTTGGCTGGAATCTGATGGCGGTCTTCTTCTTCCTTATCGCGCACGCCAACGCCCGGGTGGTGGAATGGTAGACACTAGGGACTTAAAATCCCTTGCTCGTAAGAGCGTGCGGGTTCGAGTCCCGCCCCGGGCACCAGCGTTGATATTTCGAGTTGGCGGCACGGCACAAACGCAAAGATCGTCAGGGATCAAAGGACAATCATACCAACTTCAATGCGAATTCCAGATGGTTACGCGTGACAAAAATTTCCGATGCGATTAGTGCCACGTGCCTACTGATTAGCGTGCCTTTTCTGCGCGGGTGCCCGCCACTATTGACTGGCAGGCATCGAATATGACCGCCAGAACGACGCGCAGTTTCCAGAACCCAAAAATCCTTGCGCGACCGGCCCTTTTCCCCCGGTCCGCATCCTTCCTATGAAACTCCGCGATTCCGTGAAGTTGGGCGCCGTTGGTCTGGCCGCCCTCATGCCCTGCGCGCTGGGCGCCAGCGAAGCTGACATCCATATACCCGATCTGACGCAGGTCAGGTTCGATGGCCTGGGAGGCATGAGCGGAATCTCGCTGATGTATCTTGGCATCGCGCTCTGCGTGGTCGGCGCCGTATTCGGCCTGATCCAGTATCAACAAACAAAGGCGCTGCCGGTTCATGCGTCGATGGCCAGCGTCTCCCATATGATCTGGGAGACATGCAAAACCTACCTGTTCACCCAGGGAAAGTTTCTCGCCATCCTATGGATGCTGATTGCCGCATGTATGATCTACTACTTCGGGTTCCTCTCTCATATGTCAGGGGCCCATGTCGTTGTCATTCTGCTGGCGTCCGTCCTCGGTATTCTAGGTTCGTACGGCGTTGCCTGGTTCGGCATCCGAATCAATACCGTCGCCAACTCGCGCACTGCGTTCTCCGCGCTGAAGGGAAACTCGTTCGCAACGCTCGGCATTCCGCTTCGCTCAGGCATGAGCGTCGGCCTGCTCCTCGTCTGCGTGGAACTGTTCTTCATGATTTGTATTCTGGTGTTCCTGCCGCGTGAACTGGTCGGCCCCTGCTTCATCGGCTTCGCCATCGGTGAATCGCTCGGCGCCTCGGTGCTCCGTATTTGCGGCGGCATATTCACAAAGATCGCCGACATCGGATCCGACTTGATGAAGATCGTTTTCAAGCTCCCGGAAGATGATCCGAAAAATCCTGGTGTCATCGCCGACTGCACCGGTGACAACGCCGGTGACAGCGTTGGGCCAACCGCCGATGGTTTTGAAACCTATGGCGTGACGGGCGTCGCCCTCATTGCCTTCCTCGCGCTGGCCCTTGAGGCGAATCAGACGATGTGCGCCGTCCTCATCATCTGGCTGTTCGTGATGCGCGCCTTGATGATCGTCACGTCGCTGCTTTCTTATTTCCTGAATCAGGCGCTCAGCCGCGCGAAGTACGGCTCTCTGAAGGATTTTGATTTCGAGGCGCCCCTCACCCACCTCGTCTGGATAACCTCTGCCGTCTCCATCGCGGTGACGTTCGCCGCCAGCTATGTACTGCTGGCGAAACAACAGGGCATGCATCCGTCCCTGTGGTGGGTGCTCTCGGTGATTATCAGCTGCGGTACCGTCGCAGGCGCGCTGATTCCCGAGTTCACTAAAATCTTCGTCAGCACGAATTCCCGCCACGTGAAGGAGGTCACGAACTGCTCCAAGCATGGCGGTGCCTCGCTCAACATCCTGTCTGGTTTCGTCGCCGGCAATTTCTCCGCGTTCTGGATGGGCCTCGTGATCATGCTGCTGATGTTCACCTCGTATTACTTCTCCCAGAACGCCGGCCTTCTCTCCATCATGCCGGAACGATTCCTTTTCGCCGCGCCGATCTTTGCTTTCGGTCTGGTGGCATTCGGATTCCTCGGCATGGGACCGGTCACGATTGCGGTCGACAGCTACGGCCCCGTCACGGACAACGCCCAATCGGTCTACGAGCTTTCACAGATTGAATCGAAACCGGGGATTGGCGCCGAAATCCAGAGGGACTTTGGTTTCAAGCCGGACTTCGAGAACGCGAAGTACCAGTTGGAAAAAGGTGACGGCGCGGGCAACACATTCAAGGCCACCGCGAAACCGGTTCTCATCGGCACCGCCGTCGTCGGCGCAACCACGATGGTATTCGGCATCATCATGCTGCTGGAAAATCTGTTCGGAAATGTTGTGACCAAGCTCTCCATCGTGCAGCCCGAGATCATCCTCGGCCTCATCATGGGTGGTTCGGTTATCTATTGGTTCACTGGCGCCTCCTGCCAGGCCGTCGTGACCGGCGCCTATCGCGCGGTGGTCTACATCAAGGAGAACATGAACCTCTCCGCCACGACTGCCTCGGAAAAGGACAGCAAGGAAGTCGTCCGTATCTGCACCGTCTATGCGCAGAAGGGCATGTGGAACATCTTCATCGTCGTCTTCTGCTTCGCCCTCGCCCTGCCGTTCTTCAACGCGTACTTCTTTATTGGGTACCTGATCGCCATCGCGTTCTTCGGGCTCTTCCAAGCCATCTTCATGGCGAACGCCGGCGGCGCCTGGGACAACGCGAAGAAAATCGTCGAGGTTGAGCTCCGCCAGAAAGGCACGGAACTCCATGCGGCCACCGTCGTGGGTGACACCGTGGGCGATCCGTTCAAGGACACGTCGTCCGTCGCGATGAATCCCGTCATCAAGTTCACGACCCTCTTCGGCCTGCTGGCGGTGGAAATCGCCGTGACCATGCAGAACCAGACGGCGAAGACCGCCATCGGAGCCGTTTTCTTCCTGATCGCATTGGTATTCGTATACCGCAGCTTCTACAGCATGCGGATTCCAGAAGACCATACGCCTATCACGCCCGAGATTGACGTCGCCAAGGCCCAGATGAAGAAGCAGCCGGCGGCCGCACGCTAACCGTTCTCATTCTCGCACAAAGGCGGGCCGAAACGGCCCGCCTTTTTTTATTACCCCGCAGGATGCCAAAATAATCGGCTCCGCAGCCCACGGGTCCCATTTCGCGCGGGTGCGGTTGCGGGTTCTACTGGTACACCCATGTTGCCCGGCTATGCGCGCCCCGTGGCTGAAGCACTTCGTCGCTCTTTCGTGGAGCTGCGCGGCCATCGCCGCCCAACCCTTGACGCGGATACCGGCGACATCGTTGCGCCTGCCCGCCAGCGAGCCGGCCACCGCCTATTCGACCACGCGCGCATTTCCATCGCTCTCGTTTGCGCAACCCGTGGCCCTGGCCACTCCGCCGGGCGAAACACGCCGATTGTTCGTGGTCGAGAAAACCGGACGGATCTACGTCATCCCCGATGTCACCGCCGCGGAACCGGCCCGCACGCTTTTTCTCGACCTCACATCGCGCGTCGCCGTCTCGAGTGACTTGAACGACGAGCGGGGGCTGCTCGCGCTCACGTTCCATCCCCAATACGCGGCCAACGGCCAGTTCTACGTGTGGTATACGTTGAACACCACCACGGGCGCCGGCACCGGCCTGCATGATCGGCTGGCCCGTTTTCTCGTCTCGGCGGGTGACCCGAATGCCGCGGACGCCAGTTCCGAACAACCGCTCCTCAGTCAGCGGGACGAAGCGAACAACCACAATGGCGGCCAGTTGCTCTTCGGCCCCGACGGTTACCTGTATCTATCGATCGGAGACGAAGGCGGCGGAGACGATCAGTTTCAAAACAGCCAGCGCATCGACCGCGATTTCTTCGCCGGGATCTTGCGGCTCGACGTTGACCTGCACGCCGGATCACTGCCGCCCAATCCCCATCCGGCTGTGCACGCTGGCACGTACACGATTCCCGCCGATAATCCTTTCGTCGGCGCCACGTCCTTCAACGGTGCACCCGTGAATCCCGCAGCCGTCCGCGCAGAATTTTGGGCCACCGGTCTGCGCAATCCGTGGCGGATGTCATTCGACCCGGCGAATGGCCGGCTGTGGTGTGCCGATGTCGGGCAAAATGCGCGCGAGGAGATCAACGTGATCGTGCGCGGCGGAAATTACGGTTGGAATTACCGCGAGGGTAACATCGCCGGACCGGGCGGCGGCCCACCCGCCGGCGCCAACTTCATATCACCGGTTTGGGATTACGGTCGCTCCGACGGCCAGTCTGTCACCGGTGGGCTCGTATATCGCGGAGCCCGTATTCCGTCGTTGGTCGGCCGCTATCTGTTTGCGGATTTTGTGACCGGAAGAATCTGGAGCCTGAATCCGCGACAGGATCAGCCCGTCGGCGCCGATCGCGTGCAATTGCTGACCCTCGACGGAGGAATCAGTTCGTTCGGCGTGGATCCGAGCAACGGAGACATTCTCCTCGCCGATTTAAGCGAGGGAATGATCAAACGCTTGGCGGCAGCACCCGTGGACGGTGCGGCACCGATCCCCGCCACGTTATCGGCAACCGGCGCATTTACTGACCTCGTCACTCTCACGACCGCCCCGGGAATCATCGCTTATGAACCCAATGTTTCGTCTTGGAACGATCATGCCAGCACGCGCCGCTGGTTCGCGCTCACCGACCAAACGAGTACGTTCGGATTTGCCGCCGAGGCGCCGTGGGCACTGCCCGCCGGCGCGGTGTGGATGAGGCACTTCGACTTGGAACTCGAAAGGGGCAACCCCGCGACTGCTCGCCGCATCGAAACGCAGCTCCTCGTGAAGACCGATCGCGGCGCATATGGCATGACCTATCGCTGGAACGACACGCAAACCGATGCCGTACTGGTCGGCGAGTCCGCAGAAGTCGTCACCTTCAACGTCCTCGAGCAAGGCGTCCGGCGCGCGCAAACGTGGCGATTCCCGAGCCGGACCGAATGCCTCACCTGCCATTCGACCCAGGGTGGAATTGCCCTGAGTTTCAACACCCGGCAACTGAATCGCGATCACGCATTCCCCGGTGGCGCTTCGAATATCATCACCGCACTGGCTGACGCCGGTTATCTCGATTCGCGAACGCCACCGCCGCCGGGTGCACTGCCAGCTTTGGCTGATCCTGGAGATCGTTCTAAATCGATCGAGTTGCGGGCGCGGTCCTCCCTGGACGTCAACTGCTCGCAGTGTCACCAACCGGGAGCGCCCGCACTCGGCTCATGGGATGCCCGCGCGTCCACGCCACTTTCGCTCGCGGGAATTCTCAACGGTGCGCTGACCAACGATGGCGGCGATACGGCTAGCCGCGTGGTCGTGCCTGGAGACGCTGCCCATTCGTGGATTCTGCATCGGATGAAAATCCGCGGACCGGGACAAATGCCTCCCATCGGCACGAGCGAGCGCGACCTCGCCGGCGAGACGCTGCTCACCGAATGGATCGCGTCCCTCGCCGCGCCCGGGACGCCCGGCCGGCTGATCAATCTCGCGGCGCGGGCACAGGTCGGCACCGCGGCAGAAGTATTAACCGCCGGTTTCATCATCGGACCCGGCCGTGACAAAACGGTGCTGATCCGCGCCGCCGGTCCAGCGCTTTCAGGTACTCCCTTCAACTTGCCCGACGTGATCGCGGATCCCCGTTTGAGCCTTTTCGGTCCGACCGCCTCGGCGATCGTGTCGAATGACGATTGGCACGCCGCGGCGAACGCGGCTGACATTCGCGCCGCGAGCAACCGGATTGGCGCGTTCGGGTTTGCGGACAACCGTGCTGACGCGGCCCTCCTGACCACGCTCGCGCCCGGGGCGTACACCGCGCAAGTGACCGCCGCCAGCCGCACGCCTGGCGTGGCGCTCATCGAGGTGTACGATGCGGACCCAACAGCCACCGCAGACTCCTCACGGCTGACGAACATGTCGGTGCGCGCGCACGTGGGCACTGGCGGCAACATCCTCATCGCGGGAATTGTCGTGCGGGGCGGCATCCCAAAGACA
>JBBRCR010000353.1:0-8970 GCA_038204695.1 Opitutales bacterium
TCCGTCCGCAGCACATCCCAGCCGCGGGTGAACCGATCGCGGTATTTCGCGATGTCCCCGGCGGGCGCGTGCAGCGGGAAGTGGGGCGAGGTGAAGCAGAGGTATTCGAAGAACGGCTGCGCCGCATATTTTTCGGCGTGCTCCTGGAGGCACTTGATCGCGTGTTCCGCGATGTGCGTCGTGGTATAGAATCCGGTGTTCGGCGGCACCGGCGGCAGTTCCCGGTCGTCCTCGGTGTGGCGCTGCGGATTGAAATACCGGTCATGGTCCTCGAGGCTGTAGGAGCGCTCGAAGCCGTTCTGGAGCGGCTTGCCGTCGATGTGCCACTTGCCGGAGTGATACGAGCGGTAGCCGAGCGGCTTCAGGCTGACGGACAGCAAAGGTGCCCACGCGGGCCGGGTGCCGCGCGCGCCGCCGCCATCATTCTTCTCGAACCAATCGCGCCGGACTTGCTGCGCATAATAGCCCGTCATGACGGCCGCGCGCGTCGGCCAGCACCGGGCCGTATTGTAGAACTGGGTGAACCGCAGGCCCGAGGCGGCCAGCCGGTCCAGGTTCGGCGTGGCGATCTCGCTGCCGTAGCATCCAAGATCCGAATACCCCATGTCGTCGGCGAGGATGAGCAGGATATTCGGCCGGGCCGGGGACGGCGTGGCCCCCGGAAGCGCGAACGGCAGGATGGCACCGGCAAGCAGCAAAACCAGCAATCGTTTCATGGGAGGAAAGGGAGTCGGGAGAGGAGGGTGGCTGTGGTTGTGCCATTGAGCCAGCAACCGCAGCTCAAAACGCGAACTTAGCCTGAAGTTTCCACGTCGTTGGATCCGGGATACGAATCGTATTCAAGATTCCGTTTACGTCGCGCCGGACGCTGGAGTAATCCCGCCGTTGGAGCAGGTCATACACGTTGAGTTGGACGGTCACCCGGGAATTGCGGCCGAACCAGCTCGCACGCGTGGTGTAACCCAGCAGCGCGTCCATCTCGGTGGCCGATTCTCCGTGGGACAAGCTCCTGGTGGCGGGGTCCGCGCCAATCGTCGGACTGCTTTGATAACGGAAGCCGCCGCCGACGAACACCCCTTTGAGCCAGCCTTCCGAAAACTCGTACCGATTGAAAAACTTCGCCTGCCATTCGCGATCGCCGAGCGAGCTTTCGCCTTCCACTGCGGTGGTGGACCGGAACCACGTGTCGAAATCGGCGATCTCCTGCGCCACGGTCGTCGCCCCCTGCGTCACGCTTGCCGGCCGCGCCCGCTGCCACACGGCCATCAATTCCGGCATTAGTGCGCGCGTGCGTTTCAGCATGTTGGTCTCGACCGATTTTCCCTGTGAGCCGTTGAAGATGATCCGCCAGTGTGACGTCGGATTCGCCGTGAGTCCGAGTTCCCAGCCGGTCGTCTTGCGATCCAGCAGGTCGACATTCGAACCGCCCCGGTAACGCAGAGCGGTCGCCTCCGCCGCGGTGAGGATTCGATCGGTCACCATCGTATCCAGAATCCGATGATGACGGTCGACGGTGTTGGCATTTGTGATGAACGATTTGCTGTCATCGACCATCGTCGTCTCGAAGTACGCGAGCCGCAGGAACAGCCGCCGATCGAGCAACGAGAGCGCCAGCCCCGCATCCTCGCCCTTGCCGCGGCTGATCGGCTGCAGGCTGCCGTCCGGAATCAGCTCGGTGCGCGTGCCGGGTTCGCCCGCGTTTTCCGACCGATTGTACAGGAGCGAAAGCCATGGGCGCACATGATAAACCAGCCCGAGCGAGCCTTGCGTCGCCGTGACGTTCGTTCGCGCGACCGTCGAGTAATCCACCCGCGTGTACCCCTCGGCGTCGGTCGTCAGCGGCCGATTGTGGAGACTGCGCTCGTCGCGTCGGATACCGAGCGAAGTGACGAGACGGTCCTTGAAGAAGTAACTTTGGATCGACGCGAGGACGCTCCGGTGGACCATCCAATCGTCGCTCATGCCCCCGCTATTCGTGATCCAGCCGGTATCATAGACCGACGGCGCCGCGCCTGGATCCATCACCACGCTGATTTGCGCGGGTATCTGCCGCCAGCTGGTCGCGGCAATCTGTCCAGCGGATGCACCCGGCGTGAAATAGGTGCGAGTATACACTTGATTGCGCGCGTTGAAGGGCGCGGCGTTGAAAGGCCGGCCAAGCAGCACGGACCACATTGAGTTGCTGTCATAACGGTTCAGCGTGTCCTGCGCCATGAGCGCGAGATTGTGGCGGCCCCATTGGCCGAGTTTGAATGAATACGACGCCGTGGCGCGGAGGCTGCGCAGGTTGTCGCTCTGCTTCACCTTCCGCCATTGCGAGTCGCTGTAGAACTGGCCCGCGTAAGGGTTGGAGGTGCCGTCGCGATAGAACGTGCTCGGCTCGCCCAATACTTCGTACACGCCCGAAAGCGGATCAAAGCGGCGGTAGGCCATCGCCTGATAGTCCGCGACAATTTCGACGAACAAATCCCGAACGGGCTGAAGCTCCAGGAATGCGGACGCGGAATGATATTCGATGAAGCGTTCGCTCCCGGGACCCTGGAGGTTCGCCATCCGGGGCACGATACGCTCGTCGAGGATCGCGGAACCGCGGCGAGCGACATCGGTCGTCGAAACCGGCATCTGCTGAAAATTGCGTGCGCTCCCGTCGTTGCCGACGATCGTCACGCGCTGCTGGTTCACGCCCAGCGCGATGCCGTTCGCGGCGTTGGCGGTGCGTGTGCTGGTCAGCGGCGCGCCGCGTTCGAGCCAGAAGGAATAGAAATCCTTGGCCCCGAATTCCCGGGAAAGCGCGTCGTGAATCTTGCCCATCTCGGCTTCGGCATAGAGCCGGACTTTCGGTGAGAACTGGTACGTCGCCGCGACCGCGCCGCGCTGCTCGTGACTGAACTGATGCGGCCGCGTGTCATCTGCGTCGTGCACCACGCCGTTGAAGCGCAGGGCAAACTTGCCCGCCGTCAGCACCTGGTTGTGATCGATTTCGCCGCGCAGCAGGTTGTCATTGCCGATGGTGCCGGTGGCCGTCGTCTGCGTGCGGTTGAAGTTGGCGCGTTTGGTCGACTGGTTGACGATGCCGCCCGCGCCCCCGGTGCCAAAGAGGATGGCGTTGGGCCCGCGCGATTCCTCGAATCGTTCGACATTGTAGGTGTCGGGCGGCACGAGCGCGGAAAAATAGTTCCGCGCGCGGCTGGCCGCCTGGCCGCGGATGCGAAACTGAAAATTGGGTTGCGCAATGTTGTTGCCGCTGACGTTGGCGTTTTGATCGCCGAGCTCCGGGACCGCGGACGCCGAGTACATCAGCACGTCGCGTTCGCTGAACGCGCCGAGGTCGTTGATGAAATCCATGGTGAACACACCGACCGCGCTGGGCACATCCTTGAGCGGCGTGCGCGTCCGCGTCCCGGAAAGCGTGGTTTGCGCGGCGTATCCAGTATCCTGATCCTGGCTGACCATGAAGGGCGAAAGTTCCACCACCGGATCGGTCCCGTTGACCGCCGGCGGCGGGGTCGTTTGGCCGATGGCGCCACCCGCCACGAGTGCGGGGCAAAGTGCGGCCAGGCCGCGCCTGATGCCGCCCAGGTGGTGGCGGAGTGGGGGAGGATTGGAATTTTGGGGAGCGGAACGCATGAGAACAGAATTGGGAGTTGAACTGAGAGCGGGCGCGTGCCCTCAGCGGCGTGATTCGCGCAGCGCAGGCTCCCTGCGGAGGAGCCGCGAGCACGTGGCGTCACGCCTCGCGGTGGACGACTATTTGCCTTTCTTTTTGCCGGATTTGCGGAGTTCCCGCTGCTCCTGTTTTGCCGTGCGGTCCTCCTTCGACATCGCGGGTTTGGACGGCGCGCCGTCGCCCGCGAACTGGCGCAGCCACTCGAGATGGCGTCTCTTGAGGTCGGAATAGATTTCCGGATACGCCGCCGCCAGGTTGTGCTTTTCCCCGACGTCCTCCTCGAGGTTGTACAATTCAAACTGGGCCTTCCCCGCCTCGGCGACCGCCTGCGCGAAGTGGCCCGAATGGTTTTCGATCTGACCGACGAGCTTCCATTTGCCGTGGACCGCGCCGCAGTCACCATAAAGATCCCAGAAGAGATAACGATCGGGCAGCGGGACGCCGGCCTTGGACTTCACGTGCGGCAGCAGGCTGACGCCGTGCACGGGCCAGCGTCCGTTCTTCTCCGGCAGCGGAACGCCCGCGGCATCGAGCACCGTCGAGAAGATGTCGAAGTGCACCGCGTTTGCGTGCGAAACCGTGCCGGCGGGAATCACACCCGGCCACTGCATCATCGCCGGCACCCGAATGCCGCCTTCATAAGTGTCGCCCTTGCCGCCCCGCAGCGGACCGTTGTTCGACGGATAGTCGTGCAGGATTCCGCCATTGTCCGAGAGGCAGATGACGAGCGTGTTTTTCTCGAGTCCGAGTTCGCGGAGGGTTTTCAGCACCTCGCCAATCCGGGAATCGGCGTGCGTCATGACTCCGCAATAATCACGCCGCGGCTGGGCGACGCCGCGTTTCTCATAATACGCCAGCCATTCCGGCTTGGCGGAGTCGTGGTCCACTCCCTCGCGCCGCATCGGTCCATGCACCGCGTTGAACGGCAGGTAGCAGAAAAACGGATGGCCGCGGTTCTGCTTGATGAAGTCGATCGCGTGGTCGGCGAACTGGTCCGTGGTGTGCCCATGTTTAACCGGCGTGCCGTTGTCCTCGACCCGTGAGTTGGCGCCGAGCCAGTATGGATGCGCGCCGCCGAGGAATCCGTAAAATTGATCAAAGCCCCGCGCGGTCGGGATGTTTTTGGGATCGTAACCGAGGTGCCATTTGCCGAACGCGCCCGTGGCGTAGCCGGCCTGCTTGAGCAGCTGCGGCAGCATCACGATGTCGTCCTTGATCCGCCGCTCGCTTTCCGGCCAGCCGCCCTTGGGTTCCTCGCGCGCTGACTCGCCGGGGCCGCGCCACATGCCGTTTTCCAGCGAGTATAGCCCGGTCATGATCGACGAACGTGTCGACGAGCAGAGCGGGTTCGAACGATACTGGGTGAACCGCACGCCATTGCGCGCAATCTCATCCATGAACGGCGTCTGCAGATCGGTGGGACCGTAGCTCGTGCAGTCACCGTAACCCTGGTCATCGGTGATGATGAGGACGATGTTGGGCCGCTGGGCTGCGCCGCCGGAAGCCGCCATGGTTCGGTTCGAGGCGGCGATTGCGGCAGCCGTCACCAGCGCGATCCCGACCGCGCCGGAACATAAGGCATGCCGGAACGGACGCGGTATCACACCGTGGAGGCGATGTGGGGCGGCAAACTTGATGGAGTGGGGATTAGTCATAGGCGGTGCTCGGTTTGGGCAGCGAACGCTTTTCGGGGCCAGGTCTTCTGTCATGTTATCGGAAAATCTCCCGCAGTGAAACCCCCCGACGCACATGATCAGCGGCGAACAGAGTCGGCGAAGATCTGCCACGCAAGGAGATTTCTCGTTGCGGTGTTCGCTGTGCCCCTCAATTCACTCCCGCGATGAGCGGCCCCATTTTCCCCGTCCTGTTCCGTCACCATATCCTTTTCCCGTTGCTGGCGCTTTTCGGTGGCTCGCTCCAGGCCGCGGCCGCCGACCAGCCGAATATCATCTGGATTGTCGCCGACGATCTCGGCTACGGCGAATTGACGAGCTACGGCGGCAAGGATGTGCCCACGCCGAACCTCGACTCGATCGGCCGCAACGGTGTGCGTTTCACCAACGCGTATGTCACCGCGCCGTTTTGCGCCGCCTCCCGCGCCGCACTCCTGACCGGTCGTTATCAGACGCGATTCGGTTTCGAATATAATCCCATCGGCGCGGCCAATGCCGATCCGAACATCGGGCTGCCGCTGTCCGAGACCCTGTTGCCCGATGTCCTGCGCGAGGCCGGTTACGTGACGGGCCTGGTGGGAAAATGGCACCTTGGCGGCAGTGCGCGATTCAATCCCCAGCGGCGCGGCTTCGACGAATTTTTTGGTTTTCTCCACGAGGGACACTATTATGTGCCGCCTCCCTGGAATGGTCACACGACGTGGCTGCGGCGCGGCGCCTTGCCGGGCGGCGGGGAAGGCCGGTGGACCTCGCCGGACGGCAGGCTCATCTGGAGCACCCACCTGGGCAGCTTCGAACCGGACTACGACGCGGACAATCCGCTCCTGCGGAACAGCCAGCCGGTCGAGGAGAAATCGAACCTCACGGATGCGCTCGCCCGCGAGGCGGAGGATTTCATCACGCGGCACCACGCGCAGCCGTTCTTTCTCTATCTCGCGTACAACGCGGTGCACAGCCCGCTTCAGGGTTTGGGTGACTACATGAAGAAATTCGCCCACATCCCGGACATTCACCGGCGCATCTTCGTGGCGATGCTGGCGCACCTGGATGACAGCGTGGGCCGCGTGCTGGCCCGCGTGCGCAGCGCCGGGCTGGAGCGGCGCACGATGATTGTGTTTCTGAGCGACAACGGCGGTCCGACGCGCGAGCTGACTTCGAGCAATCGTCCGCTGCGCGGCGAAAAGGGCTCGTTGCTCGAGGGCGGTATCCGGATTCCCATGATGCTGCAATGGCCGGGCCGGATCCCGGCCGGCAGCACCGACTCACGCCTGGTGAGCTCGCTCGAATTGTTTCCGACCGCGGCCGTTGCCGCCGGCGCAAAACCCGCCGCGAACCTCGATGGCGTGGATCTGCTGCCGCATCTGGCGCCGCCCGCCGACACGCCGATTCGGCCGCAGCATTACTGGCGAGTGGGGCCGCAGACGGCATTACGCGTTGGTCATTGGAAAATTTATCGCGGCCGCAACGAGCGCACCTGGCAGCTCTTCGATTTGGCCAACGACATCGGCGAAGCGCGGGACTTGAGTAAGACCCATCCGGAAAAAATCGCCGAGTTGGAAAAAGCGTGGGGTGAACTCGACGCGAAAATGATCGCGCCGCTCTGGAACCCCACCAATCGCCGTCAGCAGAATCCGAAGTGACGTTACGGTGACTGGCGCGCGGGCGGAGGATAATCGTGCCCCGCATTGTATCCCTTCGCTGGCGAATACGTCTTTCCGCATTCCTTTTAACCCACCTGCATGAAATCACCCACTCGTGTCGCCCCGCCCTCGGCCCTTCACCACCTCCTCTTTCTCGCCTGCGCAGCGTTCGGCCTGGCCGCGGATGCTGGTTTCAAGCCTCTCTTCAACGGGCGCGACCTCACCGGCTGGGATGGGAATCCGCAGCTCTGGTCGGTCCGGGACGGCGCCATCACCGGCGTAACCTCGGGTCCTGAAGCGCTGACCTATAATCAATTTCTCATCTGGCGCGGCGGTGCGGTGCAGGATTTCGAGTTGCGCGCCAGGGTGAAGCAGTCGGGCAACAACACCGGAATCCAGTATCGCAGCCGTGAGCTGCCGAACATCGGCCCGTGGTCGGTGGGCGGATACCAGTGCGACATTCATCCGCTCGCGGCGAACAACGCCATGCTCTACGACGAACAGGGCCGCGGGATTGTCGCGCAAAACGGCCAGTCCGTGATCGTCGATCCGCAAGGGACCAAGTGGCTGGCCGTGGAACGTCCGCCCGTCGAGGTCGATGTCGCGCAGTGGCACGAGTACACCATCATCGCGCAGGGCAACCGCGTGATTCACAAGGTCGACGGCCAGGTGACGGCCGAATTGACCGATTTCGACGAGCAAGGCCGTTCGACGCATGGCGTGTTGGCGTTTCAAATACACCGCGGTCCCGCGATGAACGTGCAGATCAAGGACGTGAGGTTGAAGACGCTGCCGCCGACTCCACCGAAGGCCTTCGACGCATCCGACATTCCATCGACCGCGAAAAAGATCGAGCGACCCGGCGCGGGGCAGAACAAGGACAAGGCCGGCAAGGCGGGCAAGAATGCAAAGAATGCCGCCCCGAAAAAGGCGGCGTCCGCCCGGCGAGCCGCGGAACCGTTTGTGGCGGCGGCTGCCCCTGCGGCCGAGAAGCCCACCCGCCAGACCGAGGTCGGACCCGAGATCGGCGAAAACAAGGCGACACCGATCAGTCGGATTAAGGCGCTGGATGGTTTCAACGTGGAGTTGCTGTATTCCGTTCCCGGGAAAACGCAGGGCTCGTGGGTCAACCTGTGCGTCGATCCCAAAGGGCGGATTATCGCGAGCGACCAGTACGGCGGGCTGTACCGGTTCACGCCGCCCGCGGCGGGTCAGCGGCTCGAGCCCTCCGCGGTCGAGAAGCTTCCGGTGAACATTCGCGCCGTGAACGGCATGGCCTTCGCGTTCGGTGCGCTCTACGTCGGCGTCAACGACTACGAGAACGAAATTCCTTCCGGCCTCTATCGCATCACCGACAGCGATGGCGACGATCAGCCGGATAAAGTGGAGTTACTCCGCGCGATTGAGGCGCGGGGCGACCACGGCATCCATGCGGTGGTGCCGACCCCGGACGGCAAAGGCCTGTATCTGGTTTGTGGTAACGGCTCTAAAACGACGAAGTTTGCGCCCACTTCGCCGATGCCCGCGAACTGGGGCGAGGATCATCTGCTGCCGCGCATGCCCGATGGCCGCGGGTTCATGCGCGATACCCTGGCGCCGGGTGGCATCATCTATAAAGTTACGCCGGACGGGAAGACCTTCGAAATTTTCAGCTCGGGTTACCGCAACATCTTTGACGCCGCTTTGAATCGCGACGGCGAGCTGTTCACCTACGACGCTGACATGGAGTACGACTTCAACACGTCGTGGTATCGCCCGACCCGGATCAACCACGTGACGAGCGGCTCCGAGTACGGCTGGCGCAACGGGGCGGGCAAGCGGCCGCCCTTTTACCCCGATAATCTTCCGCCGGTGATCGACATCGGCCCCGGTTCACCGACCGGCACGACGTTTGGTTACGGCGCAAAATTTCCGGTGAAATATCAGAACGCGCTTTTCATTCTGGATTGGAGCTGGGGCAAGCTGCACGCGATTCACCTCGAGCCCAGCG
>JBBRCR010000354.1:0-8960 GCA_038204695.1 Opitutales bacterium
GCTCGGTTCGTCGCCTCGAACACCCGTTCCACCCGGCCGTCGTTCACATTCACGCGCTCGATCCGCGTCGCGTCGAACGTCTCTCCCGCCTCGCGGCAATCGTAGACGATCCAGGCGCCATCCGGCGACCAGACGCCGAAATTCGCCAGGATGTGCCCGTGCCTCGCCCGCGTAATCTGATGCTCCTCGGTCCGCGCCGTCCAATCTTCGAGCACGCCTGTCTCGGGCGCTTGGGCCGCGCCGGCCGCGCAGCGGGCGAGCGCCGTCGCGGTCGCAACGCCGGCCGCCCGCCGCCACCGCCGCCCGCTCGTCGCCGCATTCAAATCAATAGACGAGTTGCCGGAAGTTCCGCACCCGGTGAAACGTGATCAGGTTCCCGTCATGCGCGCTGCTCGCCCGCGTGTCGCCGCTGCGGGAGAGCACCACGAGATCGTCGCCGTCGATGTCCATGCTCGCGTAGTGCCGCGCCTCGCGGCCGGTCTTCCCCGCCGCAACGAGGCCGGCGAAGCACCAGTCGACCATGTTGAGCGAGAAGTGCAGGACCATCCGGTTTCGCTCGTTGTCCGCCCGGCCGTAGCGATCAGACGGCAGTTTTTCGATTTGCGTCATCGAGTCGGTCGACTGCGAGCCGAGCAGCCAATAGAGCCGCGTCGACGCGTCGTAGAGCACGTGGAAACGCATGTGGCCGCCCGGCATCGGCAGGAACAGTGCGGTCTTGCCCGATGGAACCTTCTCGAGGGTCGTTGTCATCGTGCCGTCGGCATTCTCAGTGACTTTGGCCAGCGCCGCATAGTTCGTCATGCCGGTGTGCGCTCGCGCAAAGAGGTGAAACGTCCGGCCCGCGGGATCGTGCCACACGTGATTCGGATCGACGATCTGCACCACATTCGTTTCGAGCCAGCCGAGCGGGGGGAAGTTTTCGCCGCGACCAATCGGCGTGCCGCGGGGGAACAATTGCGCGTAGAACGGCACGCCGAAGAAATCGATCTGCAGCGCGTTCTCCCGGTAGCCCGGAATCAGATCCTGAAAGGTCAGCTCGCTTGCATAGGTCCACGCCTTCGGCTGCGTCAGATCGTCGGCCTCGCGGGCGCGCATCAGTACCGGCGCCAGCGCTCCCACCTTCCAGCTACGGATGTTGTCGATCGTGTGCCGCTCCATCACGAGATAAACAAGCCCGCGCGCATGCCACACGTTTGCCGCGGTTTGGTGCCACGTCCGTGCGTCGAGGTCCGAAGGCTGGCTCCAGGTTTCTGCGCCGTCGCGCGAACGCTGGATGCACATCGGCTCTCCCTTCGGATTGCTGCCGGGCGAAACGTAGAAGCGAGTCGCCAGATAATACACCGAGTCCCCCGCCACGAAGAGCCGTCCCTGGTTCGTCGGCGACGCCGCGCGCCGCTGCCACGTCACGCCGCGGTCGTCGGAGGTCACGATGATCGTCTGTCCTTCCTTTTTGATCCGGTTTGTTTGCGTGTAGCACGCCACGAGACGGCCGGAGGGCAACCGCGCGATGCTCGGTGTGTAGAGTGCCGTGCTCGCCGGATCGGGCGACTCCGCCACGATGACGTGCGGTTCCCCGAGCGCGCGAATCGGCGCGCCGGCGTTTTCGCCGGCCGCCGCGATCGATGCCGCCGGCAGAAACAGTGCGGCGGCCCGGAGCAAACAGAACGTGAGATGTTTCATGAAATTCGGATGGACGCGCTTTCGCCTCTGCGTCCGTCGCGCGTGTCCACCGCCTGCCCCGCCGCATTGCCGGGGCCATGCCACGGGGAGCCGTAATCCACCCCTTGGGCCAGATACGGAATCTCGCCACGCACCCACCCGCCGGGAATGGACACCACATCCACGCCCCGCCGCACGGCCTCTGCCGCGGCAATCCCCGCCGCCTCGCCGATCCCGTGCATCGTCGCCATCACTCGCACCGCCGCCGACGCCTCATGCGTCGCCGACAACGCCCGGCATGCAACGAGCAGGTTGGGGCAATCCGCGGTCACGAGACAACGAAACGGCACCTCATACCAATCGCCCGGCGGCGGACTGAAATCCGCCCGCGGCGCACCGCGTGCTCCTGGTTTCTGGTGCACGTCCTGATTTCCTACCGGGTTGTGGATGTCGATGAAGTAGCACGAGCGCACGATGCCATCCGCAAACTTTCGCGCCCCCACGATGTCCTCCTGCTGCAATGTGTAGAGCCCGTGGATGTGTCGCGTCTCGCGCACACCCACCTGGCACGCCACCTTCTCGACGTAGGCGTGGCGGAAGCACGGCACCGCTTTTACCAGCCACTCGCCGATGAGATAGGCCTGACGCCTCCCTTCGATCTCGGCCGCCGTCAAGTCCGCTGCGGAGAGCCCACTCACCTGGTTGATCCGCGTCATGTTGAAGTGCAGCACTCCCGGTCGCGGATAATCGTAGAAGTGAATGAAGTTCCGAAATGGGTAATGCAATTCACCCGAGGCGAGCGCCCGCTGGAAGTAGGGCTCGACCAACGCGCGCGCGTCGCGCAGCACGCCGATCGCGATCATCTCCCGCTTGTCGACGTTCGCCATGCGGAAGCTCACGGTCATCGCCTGGGTCAACCCGTCCGAGGGCCGGCCCACGCTGAACGGCAGCCCCGCCAGCGCCGCGACGTCGCCGTCGCCCGAACCGTCGATCACGGTGCGCGCCGTGAAGTTCTCGCAGCCGCCCTTCGACAGCACCTCGATCGTCGTCACCCGGCCCCCCTCTTTCCGCACGCTCCGCAGATAGCTGTGATAGCGTACTGTCACGCCCGCGCCGACGAGCAGTCCGTCGTAAATGTGCTTGAGCAGTTCCTCGTCGAAGGCCGAGGCCGACAACACGGAGCCGTAGCCACCGCGATCGCGCAGTTCCTGGCAGATTTCCTTGAACAAGCCGCCGATCAACGACCCCTTCCGCCGTGTGCCGGGCTCCGCGAACTCGTGCCCGGCCCACGGATTGACCAGGGCCGCGGTCGCCATTCCGCCGCAGAAGCCGTAGCGCTCCAGCAGCAGGGTGCGCGCACCGCGCCGCGCCGCGGCCAGCGCCGCGGCAACCCCCGCGGGGCCGCCGCCGCAGACGATGAGATCGAACGAGTGATCGGCTGGAGGCATGACTCTCGGTTAAAAAAAAATGAACTTCCCCGGCGGATCAGAACGATCCGCTCACACCGAAATTGAGCGAGGGCCCGTTGTCGATGCAGGCCTGCAGCCGGTCGGTTTTGCCCGCGCCGATGTAGTAGCGCTGCGGCGCCTGCAGGATGTTGTTCAAGTCGCAGTACACGCTCACGCCGCGGCGCAGCTGGTAGCTGAAGCTCAGGTTGGTCAACGTGCGCGCCATTTTGTAGCGCAGGCGTGAAGGATCGGTCGAAAAAGTGTAGAGATGCTCGCCCACGTGGTTCACCAGCACGCGGGCCGCGAAGCGGTTCCGCTTGTAGCTCAGGCCACCGTTCGCGCTGCGCGGCACGAAGCGCGCAACGCGATCCGAACTCCGCACGGTCGTGCCGCCGTAATTCCCCTCCGTCGTGAGATACGTGTAGTTCGCAAACACCGCGAACCCGCGCAGCGCCGCCGGGAGAAACGTCAACTCCTGCTGGTAGGCCGCCTCCAGCCCGCGGATACGCGCACGGCCGCCGTTGCTCTGCGAGATGATCGTGTAGCCGGCGTATTGCCCCTCGAAGCCGTTCGCCGGCCCGGTTCCCACCACGCCGCCCTCGTCCGTGAAGATGAAGTTCGAAAGATCTTTCTGGAATCCGCCGATCGACAGAAGCCCCACCGGCTCGAAGTAATACTCCAGCGATGCGTCGAAGCTGTCCCCGTATTGAGGTTTCAATGACGGATTATTGATCGTAACCGTCTGGTTCGTCACGTTGACATCCTCCCGCGGCACGAGATTGGAGAACGCCGGCCGGCCGATGCTCGTCGACCAACTCGCCCGCCCCAGCAACCCCCGCGCAAATGGATAGGTCAGGTGCACTCCGGGAAACACGTCGTCGTAGCTCCCCTCGATGCGCCGGCGCGCGCCATACTCCGCCGCGGCCCGCTGCACCGGATCGGCGATGCTCGCGAGCGTCTGACGCCGCGCCCAGCCCTCGCCCGTCACCTCGGTCCGCTCGAAGCGCGCCCCTGCGAGCAGGCCGAGCTTCGCCAGGCGCGCACTCCCCATCAGGTACGCGGCCGACACCTCCTCTGTCACCTTGCGCGTGCCGGCAAGCCGCGCCGACTCCCGGAAATAGACGTCCTCGCGCCACCGCGCCGGATTCTGCTCCACGTCCGCCCCCACGCTGGCCGTGTGCACGAACGGGATCGCGCCCAGCCCATAGGCCGCCGTGCGCTGCAAGCCCGGAATCAGGAAGGGCGTCAGGTCGTCGTCGTTGATGCCGGACGCAGGATTGGTGCCGGCCACGCTGTCCGCGCCCACGTAGGTGTAGCGCCGGCTGCCTGTGGTATCGCCCGACTCCTGGCGGCGCCAGCGGGTCCCGGCCTTGAACCAGATGCGTTGATTCAGGCCCAAGTCGTATTTCAGATCCAGATTGCCCACGTAAACCCGGCCTTCGCGGTTGCCGTTCAGCCGCGTCAGCTGGCTGTTTCCGTAATTGCGCATCTCGAGGATGCTCGGACCCGCCGTCTGCGTGAACCGCGGAAACTCCCGGGACGCCGACTGATCGAGCGTCCAGCCGATCGCCCGCACATCGGTGACGAAGGCTCCGCCGCCACCATTGCCGCCGGTCTGGCCGCTGTTGAGATGCACGATGCTCTGCGAGTAGCTCAGCCCGCTGTCCGTCGTCCACCGCCCGCGCCGGTCATTGAGGTCGAACTGCACGCGCCGCGTCCGATCCATGAAGGCGTTCGAACTCGTCGTCGTTTCGAAGTTCGATCCGCTCACCGCGCGCACCTGCGTCAGCGAGTCGCTGAAGCCCGGCAGGATCGCGCCGGTCCCGGTGGGCTGGCCGTTCGCCCCGATCGCCGCCACGGTCCGGCCCGTGAAAACGCGTGTCTGGTAGTTGATCTTCAGGTTCTCGAACGCGTCCGCGAGCATCGCGCCGAGGCTGAGCCGCGTGTGCGACCCGAACTGGTAATCGAGCTTCAACGTCACCGAACGTTGCTTCCGCAGGTTATAGGCGTCGTTCGTGCGGTAGTCGTAGACGTAGGCGGGATCGTTCAGGTTGAAGGCGTAGTCGCGGATCGTGCTCACGTAGGTCGTCGGGTTCTCGATGTAGAACGCGTTGAGCGTCACGCCGAGGTTTCGCTCGCCGCCCAGCACGCCGAAGACCTCCTGGTAGCCCAGCGACGTGATGGGATGGATCCGGTGCTGCTCGCGCGTCGGCGTCTGGTCCCAGACGAACGGCGGCGCCCACTTCGCACCGATGCGATAGTTGAAGCGCCGCTTCTCCTTCAGCCCGAGCGACGACTTCGTCTTCATGTTGACCGCCCCGCCGAGCGAATCCGGATCCATGTCCGGCGTCGGCGCCTTGACCACCTCCAGCTCCTCGAACGCGCCCGCCGAGACATTGAGAAAACGATACTCCCGGCTGAGCGCCGCCGAGGTCGCCATCTTGTTGCCGTCGATGTTCACCGAGTTGAGCGTCGGATCGATGCCGCGGACGTAGACCGAAAACACGTCGCCCTCGTCTGAGATGTTCGGCGCGACGCCCGAGAGCCGCGAGAGCAGTTCGCCCGGGTTCTCGTTGCCGAGATTCCCGAAGGCATCGAGCGCGACGACGCTCTTCACATTGGGCGCCGTTCGCTGCCGCGTGATCGAGGCGGCGTTGCCCTCGCGCTCGCTCGTGACCACGAACTGCTGCAACTGGTAGATCGGCGAGCCCAGTTCGAATTTCACAAACGCCGTGCGACCCGCCTGCACGCTCACTGTCTCCCGCCCGGTATCGAGCCCTGTGTAGCTGGCCGCCAGCACATGGTCACCCGCCGGCAGAATCGGGAACGCGAAGCGACCCGCCGCATCGGTCAACGCCTGCCGGCCCAGCGCGGCGATTTCCACCTGCACGCCTTCGAGAAACACGTTCGTCGCCGCATTGCTCACCGTGCCCTCGATCCCCCCGCTCTCGGCCGCGCCCCCGCTGGAGCGAACGACGCAGAGTCCGGCCAACAGTAGTGCGAGGAAACGTGGGTGCAGGAGGATGCGGCACAGTCTGGGGGTGTTCATGATTTTTTTCGGGTAGACGAAGCGCCGCCGGTTTGCGGCAGGAGAGCGATAAGGCCCATCGGTACGCGGGTGTGAACGCTCGCGTCACTTTCTCAGGAAAGTAGACTTGGCCAAACCGCCCCTTACCGGCCACGATCCACGCATGCCCCCGGCCTCTCCCGTTCGCATCACCCAGCGCGAACTCGCACGGCTGGCGAGCGTCTCGCACACGACGGTGTCACTCGCGTTGCGCGGGCACCCGTCGATTCCGGCGGAGACTCGCGCGCGCATCGCCGAGCTCGCCCGCAAGCATCGCTACCAGCCCGACCCGATGCTGGCGGCGCTCAATGCTTATCGTGTGAGCCGCACGCCCTCCCGTTTCCAAGGCACGCTGGGCTGGCTGACGCGGTTCGAATCGCCCGCGGCGTGGCGCGGGATGATTCAGGCGGAAGGATATTTTCTGGGAGCGGAGGCGCAGGCGCAGCGGCTCGGCTACAAACTCGAGGAATTCTGGATTGGCGACCCAAAGCTCACGGCGCAACGCGCGACCCACGTCCTGCAGTCGCGTGGCGTACGCGGCCTCATCGTCGCGCCGCTACCGGTGGCGCACGGTCGTCTGGCGCTCGCGTGGGAGAGGTTTTCCGCGGTGGCCTTGGGTTATTCGCTCGCCGACCCGCAGCTACACGTGGTGATGAATCACCAGTTTCGGAACATGCGGCATCTCGTGCACCACCTGCACGGTCTCGGTTATCGCCGAATCGGTCTGGCCATGCCGGCGACCACCGATGAACGCGTCGACCACAACTATCTCGGCGGTTTCTGGGTCGCGCAGAAGGACGCGCCGGTCGCGTCCGCGCGCCTGACCCCGCTGCTTGCGCCGACTTTCGATCAGCGGCTTTTCCGTGCGTGGCGTCGCCGCACGCGGCCTGACGCCGTGATCACGTCGGCGAGTTGGGCGCACCAGGTGATCGCGTGGCTTGCGGCCGAGGGCCTGCGCGTCCCGTCCGATATCGCTGTGACCGTGGCGTCGATTCCGTTCGGCGATCGCACGATTTCCGGCATCGACGAAAACGTGCGGGCGGTCGGCGCGATGGCGGTGGACACGGTGGTTGGCATGATTCACCGCAACGAAACCGGCATCCCGGCCACCCCGTGGCGAATGCTCGCCGAGGGCACCTGGTTTCAGGGCAAGACGGTGATGAGGAAGCGGCCGTCGACGGTTTGAATTCTCGCAAGCATTCAGGACATTTTTGCCCACGAAACACACAAACCACGCGAAAAGTCAGAACACGATCGGCTCCCGCTCAATTTCGGACAGTGGCCAAGGTTCTTGAGGAACCCGAGACATGGCGGATATTCGTGCCCTGAATGTTCCTGCCTTTTGCCTGGTTGCCCGATCACTCGTTCTAAACTGCGAGCGCGAGTTTGTCGCCGGTGCGCTGCTGCCAGGCGTGAATTTCTTTCATGGAGGGCGGCCGTAATGAGTTATTGGTTACTCGTTATCGGCCCGTTATCGGTTATTCGTACGTGTAATCGAGCGATTGTCGTTCTTGCTGTCGCGGTCGGGCCCGACGATGGGCGTGGGCGTGAGCAGGACCTTGGACGTCGCGTCGGAGTCCGTGATGGTCCGGAGAAGCCACGCTTTTTGCTCCGGGCCGAGGATGGTTTTCGCAGGCCCATCCGGGGCGGGGTTGGCACTGCGAAAACGGCGGCCCTCGATCACCCGGATTTGCACGTCGCGACCGTGTCGGAAAGTTCGATCCGGCAGGGGAGAGGAAGCCGGTTGCGTGGCGAAGCGTGGCCGGAGTTCGCATTGAGTGACGTGCTAACCGGGAAATCTCACACCCTGTGCGCGCGTTTTCGCCCGTAGCGCCAGTCTCCGACTGGCGAAACGCCGGTCAAAGACCGGCGCCACTCCCATCGGCTGCCCCAGCGTGTGGGACGTTACCATAGGAGCGGTGAATCTTCCGGGCTAAAACGTGCCTTTCACGCCAAACGTCCAGAGCGAGCCGGCGTGTTCGCGGCTGCGGAACTGGGCGTGAAGAGGAGTATTGGGTCCTTCCACTTCGCGCTGATCGGGCGTGTCCCCGACGTTGCGCAGCGTGAAGTACGCGCCAAAACGCTTCGTGAAGTAGTACTCGCCGACCAGGTCGAGAAAGAGGCGTTTCGACGCCCAGTTATAGGTGCCCGGATCAATGCTGTTGCCGCTCGACACGTTGCCCAGCCGGTTCTTGCCCTGATAGCTCCAGTTCATCCGGAAATTATACCGCTCCCGGATGAAGCTGAATCCGAAACTGGCCTTGCGGGGAATGTAGCCGTTGAAGTTGGCCGACGCATCGCCCTCGGTCCGCTGCGACGCGGCGTTGGCAAACACGTGGACGCCCCGACCCCAGCGAGGGAGAAAGGTGAGGGCCTGCTTGTAGCTGATATCGACGCCGGTCATCCGCACGGTGCTCTCGATGTTGTGCTGGGTCGCCACGTCGAACGCGCCGTAGGTGTTCGCATCCAGTCCGTACAGCGCGAGGAAATCGGCCGTCGGCCGAAACGTCGTGTTGCCGAAGAAGTTTTCGAAATCGCGCTGGAATGCTCCGACCGAAATCTGGCCCACGCCCTCGAAGTAATACTCCAGCCGCGTGCTGAGGGTGTTGGCGCTCCACGGCTTGATCGCCGCGTTGCTGACGGAAATACGATTGGTCGGGCTCGGCGGGAGTTCGTCGTCGGCCCGCCGCCAGATCCACCACCGTGTGGCTGGCGGCGCAGGCAAGGCCATGCCGCTGCATGAACGCCTTCGCGAAGGCCTTGCTGCCCTCCAACCGGGCCGTGGC
>JBBRCR010000355.1:0-8946 GCA_038204695.1 Opitutales bacterium
GGCACTGGATCGATCGGTGGCGTCGACCTTCACTTGGTAGATCGACGCGCATCCGCCGGAAAGCACGGCGGCCGCGAGCGCGGTGCAGGCGAAAAGCGCCTTTTGCCAGGATGCGGCATGACGTCGTTGAAGTGGCACGGATCGATCCGAAAGCATCGAATCACACGACGTGTTTTCCGAATCGACGGTTACGCGCCGGGCCGGAGTCGCGCCGCCCGCCCGCCGGCGGCTCGCACCTTCACGATCGAAAATCAGCGGAGGTGGCTCTGTTCCACCGCCTTCATCGCGCGACGCATCTACGCGAGAGTTTTTTCATAATCGACCGTCGCCAGTGGCGAATCAGCCGCCTTACTTTTCGACCAGCGAGTCGTTGACGCGGCCGGAGGGATTTCCGGTGCGCGCACGAGCAGCGGCACGCGCGCGGAGCCTATCATACATGACACCTTTGAACATGCGGTTGCGCTCGCCGAGCATGTTGCCGTGGTCCGCCGTGCGCCGTCAGGCCTTTCAAGGGCCCGTGCCGGCGGTTTCAAAATCCGAGCTGCCGATGAGTTCACCGGCATGCACATTCACAAACCAGGCCGTGGTCCCCGGTGGCAGACCGGCCGTGACGAAATAACCGTCTCCGCTTTTCCGCAATTCGGCAGGTGCTTCCCGCCAGGTGCGCTGGCCGGTGAAGCCGGAATCCGCCGTGCAGATCAGCATGGCTGAGTCGAGCCGTTTGCGGGCGGCGAATCCCACTGATACTTCGCTCCCTGACCTGCGAATGGCAGTCTGGCGCAACCATGGCTTCCCTTCCTGCACGATGCTTTCGGCGAACGCGTAGCTGTCCGGCGGATTCCAGCCGGCGGGATGGGAATGTTTCATCCCGGGCCGTAGCACGACCAGACGCGGCCCGAGGGCGGCGCGATAGGACGCCGCCTGGCAGTCGAGCGGAAAGTGCTGGTCCTGTGGCCAGGAGAGCCACAGGACTGGCAGGTGGGCCCGGGAAAGGCGGACCATGGGATCCCATACCTCGCGGTAGAGCCGGTTTTCACCCAGGGCGCGACCGTATTGGTTTTCTGAATCCGCCAGATGTCCGCAACCGTAGGTCGGAATCGCAAACGCGAACCGGCCATCGATCCCGATCACCGTGCTGGTAATCACGCCACCCCACGAGATCCCCATGACTCCCACGTTCGCGGCGGCGACTTCCGTTCGCGAGCGAAGCAACGAGTTTGCCAGGATCGTATCCGCCACGGCGTGATACATCCACTGCTGGTCGAGCGGTTCCGCGCTGTCGCCATAAATCCCATTGCGAGCGGGGCCTGCCCATTGGTGGCGGCTCCACTGAGCCTCCCGGGTCGCCTCCGGATTGCGTTCATCGGTCTGGCCTTCAACCGCGATCGAAATGGCGGCGAATCCGCGTTCGTTCCATTTGCGCACCCATTCCTTGAACGCGGTGCCGCCGCCACCATGCACGAGTACGATGCCGGGCAGCGTGACGCCCGCCGAATCGGGAATGCCCAGCCACGCGAAGACCCGCGTTGGTTTTCCCTGCCAGGACAGCGCTTCGAAAAACAGCGCCTGCATCCCGACTTCGGGGGCGAAGCCTTCCGCCGGATAGACTGCCGGGGCGGCGGTGAGGCTGCCCAACTTGGCGACTTGCGCGCGCAGTTGTGTCATGTCCTGGGCCAAGGCGCGGCCACCGGAAACGAGGACGATAAGAGCAGGCAGAAGGCGCAGGATCATTTTTGTTTTCAGGCGGGAGGGCACAACGCGGAGGCACCTCATCGCCCGTGAGGGAGCAAAGTGTTCGCGTGTTCCGCGTGTTTCAATGGCAACATGGGTCGCTCGATGAGAGCTGCAAGCATTCGCCCCTCGTGCGTGGCGCGACCGGCTCGGCCTGCGGCGATCCCCGGTTTTCTCGTGCGGGCAGCATTCGGCGTGGGGAAGATAATTCGCGATCCATCGCCACAACGTGGTTGCGCCCGGCGTCCCGGTTTCCGAAACATCGGGGCCACTTTTTCTCATGACCAAGCCAACTGGCATCTTCATCGGTACGGACAGCGGGGCAACGACCGCCAAAACGGGCGGCGTGTGGGCCGACGGTTCCACCATCTCGCTCAAGCTGCGACAGAGCTCCACCAACGCGCAGGCTGGCCGGACCGCCGTCGTCACCGGCTGGATCGAGGGCGTCGTCGGATTTCTCGCGGACAACAAGCTGTCGTGGGATGACGTCCTGGGCGTTGGGCTGGCGCTGCCCGGCCCGTATGAGCGCTACGGCGTCCTGGGTAGTTCGCCCAATTTACCCGCGGGTTTTAGCGGGTGGGATTTTCATTCGGATTATAGCAAGGCGCTCGCCGTTCGCGCCGGCCGGCCGATTCCGCTCGTGGCGGGGAATGACGGCAACTACGGCGGTGTCGCCGAGGCGCACCGGCTGCGGGCCGGACGACGGGTCTCGGTTTTGATGCTGGCCCCCGGCTCCGGACTGGGTGCGGCTTACGTCGACGCCAACGGGTTGCCGCTCGAGGGCGACACGCTTAACGGGATGGAGGGCGGGCATCTGCCGGCACCGCTCCACCTGCTGGGCGGCATCCGGCCGTATCGCTGTGGTTGTGGGCGCGACTGGGGCTGTATCGAGCCGTACACGACAATCTCCGGATTGCCGCAGTTGCTGGGCGACATGCTGCTCAAGTATCCGACGCACCCACTCGCCACCTCGCCCGCGCCCATGAAGGAGAAAGCGCTGTCATTGCGGACGCTGGCGCAGCAGGGTGACCCGCTGGCAGTTGAGATCTTCGATTTTCAAGCGCGCGCGCTCGGCCTGCACATGGCGTCGCTGGTCATCGCCGTCGATCCGGAATATGTCGTGATTGGCGGAGGACTGATGGATCCGGAAGCGACCACCGTCGAATTCCGCGAACGGTACCTGCGGATTCTCCGCGAAAGCGCGCAGCCGTATCTGTGGCCGATGCAACGCGAACGACTGAAGGTCGTGCCGGCGGCGCTCGGCGATTTGTCGCAAGCCATCGGTGCCGCGCTGGTGGCGCTGTACACGAGCCGCCAAGCCGCCGCGTAGGTGCCCTGCTTCTACACGCCCCAGCCGGGCCGGTACGGGTAACCCGGGCCAATGAATCGGTTGGCGGAGGCGTGGTTCGTCACCTTGCCCGCGTGCGCGTCCCACTCCAGTCGCGCGCGAGCGCGGATCGCGGCCACCCCAAGCAAGGTCAGCTCGGTCAATGGTGCTGCGTAGCCGAAATCGGAACCACAGCGCGTGCGCTGGCGTATGGCGTTCGCCCACTTGGCGTAGGGTCCACCGACCACCCGTGAAATTGTTTTTGGTGGCAGTGCCGACCGCACTTCCTTCCTCCGCTTTTCCGGCAGCAGCCGCGCCGAAGCACTGTGCGAACTCACCCACATCACGCCTTTGTCACCGTAAAACAGGCTCGTGAAACCATTTCGCGTCGGGGAATTCGGACACGAGGCTCCTGGGTGCGCCGGCCGCCTCTGGCGCTCGCGCCCGCCCATGATCCACGTCACAGAATGCGACGAATTGCTCCTCGCGCAGTGCGTTCTGCGCCACGCGCCCGCGCCCGCCGACGCCGACCAGCGCGAGTTGCAACCGCCCGTTCGGCGAAGTCCGGCCCTGTCCGCGCAGCCCGCGCGGCAGGATGAGCAGCGAACTGGCGCGCGCGCCACCGCGGAGAAAGTCACGACGGGGAAGGGCCATGGGAGCAGAAATGTTTCGAGCGGCGGTTAAGGTGTTCTCCAATTCGCCCATATCTTCGAGCCGCTCGAGCACCCGGCCGATTTGAGTATCTATGTTTTCGCTACAGGCATGATGCCGTCCGAGTTCGTTGCGCATCGTGATTTCGTCGCGCCGCTCCCAGACGCCTTGCACCGCCACCTCGTCGCGCAGATTCGGATGCCCATGTGAAAACGGGTGCGCCGGCCGATAGCTGGGTGGAAGCGGCGGGGCTTTGCGCGGCGAGCCGATCAATGACGGGTGTCTGCAGGGTGGTATTCGGATTATAAGCCTTCAGGTCGAACGGTGATTGGTCGTCGACGATGATGAAGAGGAAATTGGGCCGTTGGCCGGACGGAGCGCCCGCCACACCGGGTGTCAGGTGCATGAGCCCGAACGTGAGCAAGACACCGGCCAGCCCCCTGAGCCCGGGCATGGAAGCTGCGCGGAAAAAGACGAGCGACACGGTCAGAAGGAAAACGTGTTCGTGAAGATAATCTGGCGCGGGTTCGTGTAGCGGACGAACCGGTACGCCGTGCCCTGCTCCGTCACACGGTCGAACACGTTGTTGACATTGACCTGACCCGACCAGGTGACGCGGCCAAACCCCCGCCGATAGCTCACGAACGGATTGAACACGTAATCATCCACCGTAAGCCCGTCGGGAAGGACCACGACGTTGTTGATGATCTGGGCCACTCGCGGTGTGCCCCGCGAAAAGCGACCCGACAGCCCGCGTGCGAGTCCCTTGAGTTTTCCTTCAGCGAACGAATACCGCGTCGTGAAGTTGGCGGTCGTCCGCGCCAAGGCGGCATCCGCCAGATCGTCAGCGATGAGCTGCTCTGACTGTTGGGTGGCCGTGAGGGGATCGATACCGGCAGCCGATGCCGCCGCCTTGGCCTCGGTGATGGCGGCACTCAGCAGCGGGAACGACTCGTGGTTGACGACCCGCGCGGTCGAGAAGGCAATCCGGCCGGTCCAATTTCGCGTGGGCGAAAAGAAAATCTCGATCTCGTCGCCGGTCGTGTTGCGGCTGCGGGAATCGTTGTTGCCGCCGGATACGGAAATCTGGCGGCCGACCGGAAGGACGAGGTTGAGCTCGTCGCGAATGTTGTTTGGCACCGCGGCACGAAAATTCGTGCCGATGGTGTCATAGTGCGTGTATGCGACCGACAGCCTGCCGTTCCAAAGGTTGAGGCGCGCCCCGACATCGTAGCCTTTGCCAAGCAGCGGACCGAGTGGCGCTCCGTTGATATTGATGAATAGATTATCGGTGAACTGCGATGACTGGAGGTAGGCGCCGGTCAGCGAGAGCCATGGCATCACGTGATAAACCGCGCCGTAACTCTGGTTCGTCGCCCACTGTTTGCTGAACTCGAAAACCGGATACTCCGATTGATTGGGCGGCAGCGGGGCGCCCGCGGCGTCCGCAAAGGTGAGCTCGCCCGTCCCCGGCATAGTGATGGTGTTGCCCGATCGCTGGTGGAACCGGTCCCGGCTGAGTCCGATGCTCGTGCGCAACCGGCCTTTGAAATAGGCGCCCAGGGCGTTTACCGCCGCTGTCGTCAGGCTTTGCTCAAAACGCGCCGTCGTGCCGTTGGCGTTGTTGCGGAACAGCCGGGTGACTCCGGGGATCAGCGCCTCGGTCAGAGTACCCGGGGCATTGCCGTCCGCCAGGTAGTGATAGCGGTAAACGAAGTTGTTCGAAAGCGTGGCCGCGGCGCCCGTGATTCCGCGGCGGGCGATTTCCTCCTCGGTCAGCGCCTCCGCATAGCCATTGCGGAAGAACCGCTCGGTGCGATAGGTGGCGCTGCCGACGAGCCGTTGCGATATGCCCCATGGCAGCGGCAGATCGTAAACCCCGACGCCGCGATACGCCTTGATATCGTGGCCGTCGTCCACGGGCGCGTAATGATGCGTTATATACAGCTCTTCATAGCGCGGGTTGGGCACGAGCGTGGCCGTGCCATCGGGATTCGGCAGGCTCGGGTTCACGTCGATGAAAACGCCGCGCCCGCCGAACGTATCCTGATTGTTGCCCTGGAACACCAGATCCCGCGACGTCCGATCCCGTTGCGCGTTGTGCGCGAAAAGAACGTTGAACTGGCGGGAAAACTCCGGCGAGAGTGGGATTGCCATCGAGCGCATTGGTGCCGGTCCCGCGAATATAGGCGGCGGTCATGTCGGTGAGTGTCAGGTGGGAGAGGCCGCGATCCTGAAACCCGCGTTCGCCCATGACGGCCAGCTCGGTGCGGCCGTCGAACTTCCATCGCACCGCGACCGCGTAGGCCTCGAGTTTGGTATCATAGCCTTGACGCCAGTGATGCACGTCGCTGTTTACCGCTGCGCGTGCCGATCGCTGCGCCCTGGGTGCCCTGGTCGTTGTAGACATTTTCCGCCCCGACGGCGAAATCGGCGGCATCGAAAAAATCCAGCGCCGCGATGTCGGCCAGAAAGTCTGCATTCATCACGGAGATGGAGTTGGGCAGGTTTTCGAGCTTCTCGTTGGTCTGGGTGCCCGACATCGCGGACGAAGCCGCGTAGCCGCGGTCCTGTTGCGCCGTGACTTCAAACACCGACATCGTCACCCTTTCCGCTTCCGGCTGGCTTGCAGAGGCCGCAGATGCCGCGGGGGGCGGCGTTTCAGCCGCGGGCAACGGCAACTGCGATACGCTCAGGATCGGCAGGGCGAGCCACGACGAAAGTTTCATGCGGGAACGGCGGGATTTCGGAGCCCGTTAATCGTCTTTGCAATCCGCAAGTGATGGCTGCCGTGGCGTGACCGCTCGCAGGCAGGGACAGGTTCCGCGGTTGCCGCTGCATGGAGTCTTGCGCACGCGTGGTGTCGCCCCTGAGGATGCCCGGGTTCGCGAAACGCCAACGGCGATCCCCTCCGCGAGCGCAATCGAACTCTTGGTGAATGTTGCCCACGTCCACGAACCATCACTCACTCCGAATTAATTCCACGGGCGGAAACGCGCTGCGCCGAGCGGCATCGCTCCTTGTCGTGGCGGTTTGCCTGAGCCTCGGGGGAACCGTGCTCGCCGCCGCCGGCGCACGGCGGGCGGGTGACATGGCCCTTCAACCCTGGGTGTTGCGCACGGCGGCCGGCGCGACGATCGAATGCGAATTGGGCACTCTTTATGTGCCGGAAAACCGGGGCAAACCCGGGAGCCGGATCATTGGCATCGGGTTCCTGCGGGTGAAGGCGCTCCAGCCGACCGGCGCTCCGCCCACGTTTCACCTGCCCGGTGGACCGGCGAACTCGTACCTGATGAATCTGAAAGCCACCAAGCGGGAGGAGTCGGCCCGCGTGGTGCCCGCCGGTTATGCCGATGACATCGCGTTGTATCGGCAAAGCGGTGACGTGATCTATTTTGATCAACGCGGCTACTCCGAGCTTGGTGACGTGCTGCGGTACTCGTACCAGACCAGGGAATATCCGCTCGACCAGCCGGGCGCCCTCGCGCGCGAGACGCAGGAGTTTGTCGAGGTCTCCCAGGCGGCGATCGCGGAGTTCGAGGCGAAAGGCGTCGATTTGACGGGCTATACAATCAAGGCGTGTGCGGCGGACGTGAACGATTTGCGCCGGGCACTCGGTTACGACCGCGTTACCCTCATTGGCCAGAGCTTCGGCTGCCAGTGGAGTTTCGCCACGATGCGACTGTATCCGCACATTGTCGCGCGGGCGGTGTTGTCCGGGATCGAACCGCTCGATCTTGGCTATGATATGCCGTCACACGTGTTCGCGGCGATGCAGCGGATGTGGTGGACGGCGGAACAGGAAGCTGGGCTGAAGCCCTATATTCCCCAGATTGGTATCGCGGGGGCCGTGCGCGACATCATCCGGCGGCTCGAAAAGTCGCCGCTCAAGGTTGCAGTAAAGGACAAGACGACCGGCAACACGGTGGAAGTCACCCTGGGCCGGGAAGATTTTCGGCCCAATCCGCTGGAGCCCGCACCCATTCTGGCGATCTATCACGGGCGATATGAAGCGTGGGCGCAGAGCGTTATCAACCGCCGTCGGGCGCACAAGACGTCGCTCATGATCATCGGGCCGCTGATCGACACGAGCCTCGCCGTCACGCCGCTGCGACGCCATCTGCTGAGAACCGACGCGGGCGTCGAGATCATGGGGCAGTGGAATTTTGACGATTATATGGCGACGGAAGGGATTTGGCCGACGGTCGACGTGGGCGACGAATTCCGCCAGGAAGTGCAGAACCGGACGCCGGTACTGTTCGTCCAGGGCACCTGGGATACGTCCACCCCCATGGAGAACCTGGTGCAGGTCACGCCGCACTTGGTGAACAGTCGCACCCTGATCGTCACGAACGGTGAGCACAGCGCCTTTTCCCGCGTGCGGCGGACGCTGCCGCAGGCGACGGCGGCCATCATGGAATTCATCCGCAGCGGCAGTACGGTGAACCTGCCGTCGCGGGTGACGGTGGCGCCGAGATCATTCCAAGTGCCGACGTTTCCGGCGCCGAGTGCGGCGGCGAATCAGCCCTGAGGCGGCTTGCAATTTTGGCTGCGAACGCCGGCGGGTGATGGGCCCGCGCGATCATTCAGTTGCCGTGCGACTCCGCGCCGCTTCTGTTCGCAACGTGAGCACCACACCCACCACCATCAAGAGTCTGACGGTTACGCGGCTGGACATTCCCTTGCATGCGCCCTTTGGAATTTCCGGAGGCGCCCAGCCGGCGGCCAACAATGTGCTCGTCACGATTACGCTGGAGGACGGCACCCGTGGTTTGGGCGAGGCGGCGCCGCTGCCGGCCTACAATGGCGAGACGCAGCAGCAGGCGTTCGATGCGTTGATGGCCGCGAACGAATGGATGGCGGGACGCGAGGCGCGTCAGTGGCGCGAAATCGGAGTGGACTTCGCGACGCGGCAGACCGCGGTCACCAGCGGCTCGGCCTTGTGCGCGCTCGAGGCCGCGCTCCTTGACGCGGTGTGCCGCCACGATCGCATCCCACTGTGGAAATTCTTCGGCGGCGCGGGCACGGAGTTGGAGACGGATATGACGATTACCACCGGCACGGCCGAGGCGGCGGAAACGAGCGCCCGCGCCATCCAGGCCCGCGGGATTCGCACGATCAAAATAAAAATCGGCGGCGTCGACAGCGTGGCGGACGACGTGGCGCGGTTGCAGGCGGTCCGGGCCGCCGCCCCCGAGGCGCTGCTCATCCTGGATGGGAATGCTGGATACACCGCC
>JBBRCR010000356.1:0-8901 GCA_038204695.1 Opitutales bacterium
TTCGGCGGAATGCGCATCCCGACATGCTCCCGCCTCGGCAATTCCCTTTGTCTTTTCGCTTTGGCCCGCCACCGTTGGCGCCGTGGCCAACGCCCTAAAGTTCTCGCGTCGTCAGTGGCTAATCGGGACGGCCGCAGCGGGCCTCACGGTGGGCCAGCTCGCGCGCGGTGCGCAGAGCGTGTCGAAGACGTCCGCCAGCAAGCTCGGAATGCCGGGGCTGTTTCCCGGACGAGTCGTGTCCGTGTCACACCCGGCGTGCATCGCGCAGGGGAAATTCCAGGCGGCACCGATCCGTCGGATGGTGCGGGACGGCATGATGGAATTGACGGGCGCGCCGGACGAGCCGTCCGCCTGGCAACTGGTCTTTGAACCCGGCGATGTGGTCGGGATAAAGGTGAACCCCGTTGGCGGGCCGCTGGTGATCAGCTGCCCGGAGATGCTCCACGAAATTGTCCGTGGACTCGATTCGGCCGGTGTCCGCCGGAAGGACATCGTGGTTTACGATCGCTACAAGGATCAGTTCCTGCAAAGGGGTTTCGACCGCTGGCTGCCGGAGGGAGTGCGTTGGTCCTGGGCGGCCGAGAAGTACGACGCCGTGCAGCAGGGAATCGCGGGCTATGATCCCGAACATTACATGGACATGGCCGTGACCCTGCCGGAGTACGAAAGCACCAACGAAGTGGCGCGGAGATCGTATGCGGCGCGATTTATCACGAAGGACATTAACAAGCTCATCAACCTGCCCGTGCTCAAGCACCACCAATCGGCCGGGGTGACGCTCGCACTGAAGAACCTGTCACACGGCCTGGTCAACAACGTGTCGCGCAGTCATTCGAGCAGCAGCTTGAACGTGTGCGGCGCGTTCATCCCAGCGGTGGTCGCGCTGCCGGTGATTCGCAGCAAGGCCGTGCTGCATATTCTCGATGGCATCCGGGGCGTCTATCATGGCGGGCCGTCAGCGCGGAAGCAGTTCGTGTGGGAGCATCGCACCGTTTATTTTGCGACGGATCCCGTGGCCCTGGATACGATTTGTTGGGATGAGATCGAAAAGCAGCGCGCAGCGATCGGGATGAAACCGATCGTCCAGGCGACGCCGGACAAGTTCAGTACGTTCGTGCACGGGCAGCCGGAACACATCGAGATCGCCGGCGCCCTGGGGCTGGGCGTATTTGACCGATCGAAAATCGATCTACGCCGCCTCGCTTTGGAGGTGTAGCGCCGGATCGCTCACATCGGTGGCTGCGACTCTCGCGTTTTGAATTTTGCTCCGCGCGCGTTGCGCTGCGGCGCGCGAACACTCTACCTTGCCGCCACCCACCCATGAATCGGCGCACATTTCTTCATTCCACCGCCGCCACCGGCGCACTCGCGGCATTTTCAATCAAGACGTCCGGCGCCGAGAAATCCGACCGCAAGTACCGCACCGCCATTGTCGGTTGCGGCTGGTGGGGCGGCAATATTCTCGGCGAGGCGATGGCCAGCGGTCAGTGCCAGGTCGTTGGCTTGTGCGATGTCGACGAGCGCCAGATAACCGCCATCGCGGGCAAAATGGCAAAGGTCAGCAGCGACCAGCCGCGCACTTACCGCGATTACCGCGAACTCCTCGCGAAGGAAAAACCCGAAATCGTAATCGTCGCCACACCCGACCACTGGCATGCGCTGCCGACCATTGCAGCGGTGAAAGCCGGCGCGCACGTCTACGTTGAGAAACCGATCGCGCACACGATTGCCGAAGGACAGGCGATGGTGCGCGCCGCGCGGGAAGCGGATCGCGTGGTCCAAGTCGGAACCCACCGCCGGGCCTCGCCGCATTCGATCACCGCGCGGGAGTTTATCCGCTCGGGAAAAGTCGGCCAGATCGGCATGATGCGCTGCTTCGCCAATTCGGGCGGCAGCGGCCCTGAGGAACCCTTGCCCACGCAGCCGATTCCGCCCGGGCTCGATTGGGACACGTGGTGCGGTCCCGCGCCGTTGCGCCCGTTCAACGGCACCGCCAACAATCGCGGCATCCACCCGCGCGGCTTTCGCCAGTATCTCGACTACGCCAACGGGACCCTCGGTGACTGGGGCATCCACTGGTTCGATCAGATCCTCTGGATCACCGATGAGAAGTGGCCGCGGCGAATTTTCTCCACCGGCGGCCGTCCGATCAAAGGTCCGCCCGTGCTCACGCCGAACGAGCAGACCACGGACGCACCCGATCATCAGCTCGTGAATTTCGAGTTCGAGAAGTTTTCGGTGGCGTGGGAGTCACGGGCGTTCGCCGGAAACAACGTGGATAAGGGCGAGAACGTCGGCGTCTATATATACGGCACCAAAGGGATCTTTCGCCTCGGCTGGCGTGGCGGCTGGACGTTCTATCCCCTCGACGAAAAGCAACCCCTGCTGCACAAAGACGCCCGGCTGAACCCGCCCGACAGCCAAAACATCCGCGAGCTTTGGGCCGATTTTCTCGACGCGATCAAGACGGGACGCCGTTCGCTCTCTGATATCGAGGAGGGTCATCGCTCGACGAATTGCTCGTTGCTCGGAATGATTAGTCTGAAGCTCGGTCGCAGCGTCGAATGGGACGGCGTGAAAGAAACGATCGTCGGCGACCCCGAAGCGAATAAGCTGCTGCGCCGCGCGTATCGCAAGGGCTGGGAATATCCGACGTAATCCGCGCACCAAGTCCACAGCCAACGCCGACCAATATTTGTTCTGGGACGACGTGCATCCGACGACGCGCGTCCACGAATACATTGCCGGTACGGTCTTCAACGCGCTGGAGGAGGCCGGACTCCTGAAGCAATTGATCAAACACCCAACTGCCCTCGCGCAATAATCAACCACATCACACCGCCGGAGTCTCCGCACTGCGTTCATCGTCGGCCAGACGAACGCTGCCAGCAGCCGGGGAGTGAGGTGCGAAACACGCGGGGGCTCCGCTTCGGCGTGGACTGTTCACGCCGGCGCCGCATCCGGGCGCCGCAGGGCCTCATGCACCGCGAGCCGGGCCGCGCTCTCCAACCGGTATCCGATTCCCTGTACTGTAAGGATCAACCGAATACCCGTACGTTTGCCAAGTTTCCGTCCGAGTTGTTCCACCTGAAATTCGATGGCGGACTTCAGCGGCGTCGAAACGACCGACTCTTTCCACACTGCGCGCGCCAGCATCTCGGGCGTGACAATCACGCCGGGATTGCGCAGGAGGAATTCCAGCAGTGCCGACTCCGTTCCCGTCAGAGTAATCTGCTGGCCCCCGCAGTAAACGACCCGCGACTCGTGATCGAGTTCAAGGCCGCCGTAGGTTGGCTTTCCCGCGGGTGACTGGGCCGGCGCAAGCAGTGCACGGCAGCGTGCCAGCAAATCTGCAAACCCAAATGGCTTCGTTACCAAATCCGCCGTGTCGCTCGCGAACGCGGCGAATCGAGTCGAATGGGCGTGGTGGGCTGTGATCATCAGGACCGGCAGGAGCGGGTCGCGGGCCCGGACCTGCCGCAGGATTTCAAACCCGTCGGTATCGGGAAGCAGCAAATCCAGTATCAGCAGGTCGAAACGCTCGGAGGAGACGAGACGCAAGGCCTCGGTGCCATTCTCCGCCGTTGCCACCGACCAGTTTTCCAAACGCAACCCTTCCGCCAGGGACTCGCGCAGCTTCAACTCGTCATCGACGATCAGAACGCGCACGACTTGCGCCGCCCGAAATGAGAGTGCCCTCGGGGTCATCCGGAATGCGCTCGATTGTTGTCGTTGCCGCCTTCCGCGTCATCCTGCGGGATTGCCGCGGTCAACTGATGCGCCGCGAAGAGGCGCTGCGCAGCCCTGCTCCAATTGAACCGGAACCGGGCCTTCTGTGCTGACATCGGTGAGCAGCGTGGTCGAAGGCCGGCATACCGGAGGTGTCTTCCATCGTGATACGGACTTGCTGGGCGCACCTTGGGGAATGACGGGCAACATGACGATTCGTCGTTGGCAGTTTCCTGACATTTCCGTCAGGAAACCCCCGTCACCATTAACGACGAAAACATCGTTCGCATGAAGCCCCCATGACGTCTGGACACCGATCATCGCCACCCGAACATTCTGCATACGTTCTCATATAAAATCACCATGAACGGTTCGGTAAAACTCTTTTGAGCGTATTGGAGCGCCCCAGGTCTTTCCTCATTGAAAGGAGTACTCCGTGCGGCGCCGCCGCCGAAAGAAAGTTGCCGCCCCTCGGAGCCATCGCCGTCAATTCGATGAAAACAATGCTGGCCGCCCTGAGCCTGCTCGCTGCAGCCAATCTGCGGGCTGATCCGGTTGATGAGGTGATTATTGCCGCCATGGCCTTGTCCGACCGGCCTAATTATAGCTGGACCTGTAGTGTAAGCGATGACGCTCAGACCTACGATATCGAGGGGAAGACGCAGCTCGATGGCTACACGTGGCAGCGTCAGCCCATGCCAAGAATAATCGCGCAACGTCTGGGCCGGTCGGCCGGCAACGAGCTCGAGGCAATCTTCAAAGGCCCTTCCCAGTACGTCGTCGAAACCGAGAATGGCTGGAAGACACTCGACGAACTGCCGAAGCGGAGCCCCGACTGGAATGACCAGGAAAACTGGTACTATTTATCGATGCCCCGGGCACGGACGCCCGACCTACCGGCGGACGAGCAGATTTGGGACGAATTCGGGTTGCCGCCGGCGGTGTGCGTCCCGGTTCTAAATGCGACGAGGGACGACGACGACAAACCTTACAGCAACGCCCAGTTCGCGCTGGCGCGACCCCATGATGAACTGGCCGTGATTGTCAGCGCTTACGCCGATCTACAGGTGGAAGGCAACGTTGCCTGGGGAATGCTGACCGATCGCGGCGCACAGTTGCTGCTCGTGCACGACGGTCACGAATATATCAAGCCCGTCCTCGCGACCGGCCGGTTCAAGCTATGGCTGGTTGGTGGCACCGTCGGAAAATACTTGGTGGAGCTGGCCGGGATCGTCGTCGTGAACCGCCAGCCCCATTATGTTCGTCAGAAGTCTATGACCGTACTCAAAGATGTGGGGACCACGGTGGTTGCCGTTCCGCAGGAGGCATGGCGACGGCTCGAGGGTAGTTGAGTTGATGGGCTCCGGCGCCGCCCTCACCGACCAGCATACCAATCTCCACAGGCAGAGGCAGGCCGGCCTTGCCGCTGCCGTCCGGTTTCAAAAGCAGTGCCTGATAAACGGCAAGGTGGCCGAGGGCAAAACCGTGGATGCACCCGGCCATATACAAACGCCATACGCGGTTGGTCGTTTCGCCCACGCGTCCCAGCGCTTGCGCATGCGCTCCTTCGAGCCGCCGCACCCAGCGCCGCAATGTAAGCGCGTAGTGCTCCCGCAGATTCTCCGCATCTCGGACCTCCAACCCGGCGGATTCGGCCGCCCGCATGGGGAATTACCATCACCTCTTCTCCCGACACGTTCGCAATCCGTCCGCCACCGGAGGTGACGACCGCCCGCGCAACCTGCTCACAGGCGCTGATGAGCCGCGGAAAATCGTACGCCGTGTGACTCCACACCCTGGTCTCGTCGAGTTTTTCCTTGAAGCGCGCTGGCAGTCGCTCGAAGCCGATCGCCGTGAAAAGAATGCCTGCTGCGCTGGACGGATTGCAGTCCGAATCCTGCCCGCACCGGCATGAAATCAGAATGGTCTGGTCGGGATCTCCGCGTCCATATAGCAAGCCGATGACGACGTAGGCACCATTGATTTTGGCATCTATATTATATTCGCCCGGGTTGCAGGAAAACCGCCGGTTGGCAGGGTTCTGCTGATATTTGAGATCGATCCGGCGCCATGTCTTCTGCCAGTCGTCCGGATTCTCCTGAAAGCCCGCCACCACGTCGCGGATACACGCCGCATACTGGCTGTCGGCCGGAATGCACGCCAGGCCCGCCTGGACGAGCGTCAGCGGGTCCGCCTCAAAAAAGCGCCGCCGCATACATGCCGCCGATGAATTGTCCCCCATATAGACCGTCCCCGTAGTTCATGAGCCGGCCAAACCTTTCCCCCAGCGCGATGACCGCATTTGGCATGCCCGGTGAGACGAAGCCGGAGAAATCCGCTTCGATCTGATAATCGATATCGTCCGCGTGCTTGTTGAACTGGGGGTGCCCCGAGTCCGGCGGCGCGATGCCATTGCGGAGGTTCGTGCGGCCCTCCTTGTTGGCGTGCCAGAGCTTGTAGCCGCTGTTTGCCCAATCGAGGCCGGCCTGTCGGATCGACACGCCCAGGCCGTGCTCCTGAAGGGTGCGGAGAAACGTCATCTCCACATAAAGATCGTCCTGGGAAAAACTATTATTGATCATCTGCGCGGTCCAGACCGGCATTTGACTCTCGGGAATGATCTTCCCTTTGAATTTGAATTCAGTGGGCGCGCCCCAGGCGACTCCCGCCACAGAACGCACCCGATGAAGAACGCGAGACTCGGAAGAACGCGAGACTCGGAAGACTTCGGAATCTTCCGCGTCTTATTCTCTTCCCCGTCTGCCCCGTCTCCCATGTCTTCGTCCCCCCCCTCCGTGACCTCTGTGTCTCACCTACAGATCTTTGGTTGCGGCCGCAGGCCGCGATAGGAAATATGCGAGCTAAAGATCAAACGTGGTGCTCAGGATGAATTGGCGCGGTGATACTATACGGAAGTGATAGGGCTTGCCGTCGGGAAATGCCGCCAGCGGCTGCAATCGACCGCCCTCCTGAATATTGCGCACGTTCAACTGGAAGGTGGCGCCAATCCGGTCCCCCCAGAGCCGTGTGCGATAGCCGATGAAGCCATCAACGTATACGTGGCCCTCGTCCCAAATCGGCCGGCTGATGTCGTAATCCTCGATGATCGCCGGGAGCTGTTGCAGTCCATAGTAACCAATAGCCCCCTTGCTCTCGTAGCGTACCGCTCCGCCCACGTTGACGGCCTTGAGCCATCGATGGTCGCTCAAGCCCGACAGCCGCAGGTTCGTGCTGAGGTTCCCCCCATAGCGCCGGAGTTGCGGGCGCGCGAGTCCCTCCGTCGCCTGCGCCACCTTGAGCGGATTGGCAATCGTCCGCCGATAAAGCTGAAACGGCGTCTCGGAACCGCCATAGAGCGTAGTCCACCAGAGCTGGCCCGTACGTGGATCGACGACACTCGTCCAGGTCGGCATCCGTTGTGCCGCATAAATGGATACGTTGGGCGCCAGCCGCGTGTTGATGGTCTGCTTCTCGGTCGCGCTGATCCGCACCGTCCAGAATCGCGTGGGATTGTAGTGAATCTCCACCTCATGACCGCGGCTCAGGATGTCATCCGTTTCCGATTGAGCGTTGCGCGTGATGTCGTTCTGCGAGCGCGGCGGTGTGCCCATGACCTTCAGCAGTTCCGCATTGAGTTGTACCTCGCTCAACGTTTGCCCGCGGGCGGCCGCGGCCTCGGTGATCCACTCGGACGCCTCCTGTTGGAGGCTGACGTTGCCCACGCTGTAATCGATGTTCAACAGAGCCCGCGCGAATCCCGCGGACGCACCGCTGCGCGAGTTGATCTCGCGGGTCTCGTACTTGTTCACGCGCACTCCGAATTTTCCGTCGAACATGTTAAGCGCAAACCCGTAATCCTTCCCCTTGCCACCCGGGTCGGGCAGCCAGTCGAAAAAGACATTCTGCGCGGGGGCCGCCGGCTTGAAGCTGTCCGAGCGGTTGTAGTGCGCGGAAGCGCCGCGCAACGTTTCCGCCAACCAGCGCGTGACGCCGGTGCCGTTCTCCGCGCGCCGCTCGACAAATCCGAATCCGCGCAGCGGCTTGACCACAATGCCTCGCTGCTCCGTGCGACCGTCCCGCATTTGCCAGTCGTCGGCCCGCCACTCGTTCATGTACTCGTAATCGAACGCGTAGCCGCGATCCGTCAACCGCGTCGGATTCTGAAACTTCGTGTAATGCTCGTCCTGCCGCCGGCCAAACGTCGGGACAATGCGCCCCCCGAGCAGATGGCTCTGCAGGATGGCGCCGCCGGTTTTCTGGATGACATGCGAGCCACTCGAGTTCAGCGGGATCTCGCCGATTTCGGCCGGTTCGGTGTGCATCGAGCCGGTAATCGCATCACCCCACATGTAAGTATAGCGGCCGTACGTGAAGTCGCCCGGCGCATAGTCGATGTTCCCTCCCTGGTTGTCGCCCACATAGTACCGGAAATTGGACCGTCCGACGGAACCGCCGCCCCGATTGGCCTCCGCATTGGCGAAGAGCCAGGGGTTCCGGCTCGAGATGCCGTCGATAAAGCGATAGGTACGCTGCACCTTGTCTTTATATTCGGCGTATCCGACCAGCCCGTGCGCGCCCAGCCAGCGGCTCAGCCCGGCATTGGCGCTGAAATCAAATTTGTAGGCGAACTGCCCGCGAAAGGTGTCGTTGCGCAACGGCGCCCGCAATGGCCGCGGATCCGTCTGCGCCATCGCCGGTCGCATGAAAAACGGATTCGCCGAGCCGTCGAGCAGCCGCTCGTTGACGTCCATCACCAGTTGCCCGGTCGGGCCGGACGTCTCGCCATTGGCCATGATATAGCGATTGAACCGCTCGGAGTCCTCGCGAAACCAACCGAACTGCGCCGCGAGTGACTGCCGAGCGGATTGAAAGAAGATCTGATCGAGCGTGATCCGCGCCGTCTCGGTCTTGTCCTCGAAATAGTTGGGCGCATTCATATTGATCGACGACCAGTCGTAGATGCTCTTGTCGGTGATCAAGTTCACGCGCCGGGCAATCAGCGGCTGGGCGTCCTGCACCAGCGAACGTGTCACCACGAGTTTCCGCGTCGGTTGAATGGCGCCCAGCGGATCATTGCCCGTCACGCCGTAGGACGCGCTCCACAGCTTCAACCCATCGCGGTCGACAAACAGCTGACCAAAATTGGTAGCCTGGGTGTACAGGTACGCCGGG
>JBBRCR010000357.1:0-8896 GCA_038204695.1 Opitutales bacterium
TGGCCGGTCTTCTTTTCTCCCTCCCCTCGGCTTTGTTCCCCCCCCCAACCCCCCCCCCCCCGCCGGCGGTTGGCTGCCCCCCCCCCCCCCCCCCCCCCCCCCCCCCACGACCCAACCCGGCTCATTCCCGGGCGGGAGCGACTTCCATCAGGAGCGCGAGTGACTTTTTCAAGTCCTCCGCGCCCGGGGTCGCACCCGTGCATGCCCCAGGCGCACGACGACAAGGTCGCGTGACGGGATGATGAACGTGGTCTGACCACCCGCCCCCGCCACTGTAACAGGCGTCCCTTGGCACTGGATACCGGCCGTCGAGGTTCAGCCAGAAAAGGGGTTCATGCCCGCGAGAGTGCGCCGACAGTGCGCAATGACAACCGCGCTACTGCAGAATCTTGAACATGCTCGCGTAATCGTCCGTCCAAAGCGGAAGGTCGGGCCGCTCGGCCGTCGGCGGGCTCGCGGCGTACTTCAGGGCGGTGCGCTCCATGAACTCCCTGTTCCGACTCAGGATCATCCAGGACGACGAATACAGCCACCACCCCTCCTCGCCGCTGTCATCGTAATCCGCGCCATCCTCGTGGAGGATGTGGTGCGTCTGAAAACCGAATGCCCGCGCCGCATTTTCCACCACGGGGCGCAGGTCCAGGTAGCGGTTCGAGATGTTCACCAGGATCACGCCGTCCGGTTTCAAATGCCGCTGATAAATCTCGAACGCCTCCTTCGTCAGCAAATGCACCGGCACGGCATCACTGCTGAACGCGTCCATGATCAGGAAATCGAAATTCTGTGGCGGCTCGGCCTCCATGGAGAGACGCGCATCGCCCATGATGACATCGATGTGGGCCGGCGAGCGCGCGAGATAAGTGAACGGCGTTTCGGCAATCTGCTTCACCTGCGGATTGATTTCGTACACCCGGAAATTGTCACCCGGGCGGCCATAGGCGGTGACGGTGCCCACGCCGAGTCCAAGCAGGCCCACCCGCCGGTTTTGCTGGCGCGGAAAATGGCGGAACGCGAGACCGAGGCCGCTGGACGGGCCGAAATACGAAGTGACCATCCGCTCCCGCGCCGGCGAAGTGAATTGCAGGCCGTGCGTGATCCGGCCGTGCTGCAAAAGGTGATACCGCGCCTCGGGGCCGCCGTCGGCGTATTCGAAAACCGAGAGCACGCCGTAGAAATTGCGCGCACTCAGAACGGAGTCGCGCAGCGATATATTAATCTGCACGCCCAGCGCCACGACGAGTGCCCCCAGCCCGGCGATCAGCAGTCCGCAGGTCAGCCGATGCCAGTCGAACGGCCGCTCACGCCGGAGTTGCCAGCGGCTTCCGGCGAGGAGCACCGCCCCGGCCAATGGCCAGACGACCCAGTGAAAGCGCTGGAGCAGCGCGGAGGTGCCGGCCGGCCCGCCGGACGGCGGCCACGCCCATTCGCGACTGCGTATCCATTCCGCTCCGGCGAGCAGGCCGCGATCGGCCCCGTACAGCGCGGCGACACCCAGCAACCCGAAGAGAACCTGCCAGCGCCGCGGGCTCAGCGCGCCCCCATCCGACCACGAAACCAGCAGCAGCAGCAGGACGATCAGCCCGAGGCTGACATGCAACTCGTAGAAGTTGCTGAAGACCGCCGGCGCGACGAGGGCGACGTACAATCCACCGCAGGCGCCACCGGCCGCGATCATCAGGTAAAACGACGTGAGCTGCCGGGGATGGGGCTTCAGCCGGTACAGCTCCCCATGACAGATCATGCAGCCGATAAAAAGCGTGGCGGAGTAAATGAGGATTTGCCGCACGATCGGCATGTCGGCGCCCTCGAGCAGCGCCTGGCAGATCGCGACGGCCGCGGCCGTCAACGCGAGCGTGTAGTAGAAGCGCGAATACCAACGCGGACTGTCGAACGAGATGATGAACGACAGCAGGTAAAGCGCGAGCGGCAGCACCCAGAGGAAAGGGATGACCGCCACGTCCTGACACATTTTGTTCGTGACCGCGAGCAGCAGGACGGAGGCACATGCCGGCAGCGCGAGCCAGAGCAAGCGGAGCGATCGCGTGGGCGCCGGACTGGCGGCGTCGGCCGGCGCGGACGCCACCGGACCAGCGGGCGAGCGCTGCCACACGCGCCAGGCACAGAAACCGCAGGCGAGCGCGTACGCGGCCAGGCCCCACGACCAGAATTGCGCCTGGGCCTGCCGGGTGAAATTCGTTTCGAAGTAGAACGGGTAACTGATCAGCGCGAGCAAGGAGCCGACGTTGGAAAGTGCATACAAGCGGTACGGCGAGGCGCCGGGCGTGAGCCGTCGAAACCATTCCTGCATCAGCGGTCCGGTGGCGGAGAGCACGAGGTACGGCAGTCCCAGCGTGGCGGTGAGGAGGGCGAGGATGTGCCAGGCCGGGTTGCCGCCCGGCTGCGGCTTCCACGAATCACCCGGAATGATCGGCAGCATCGCCAGCGCCGCCACGAGCAGAATCACGTGGACCACCGCCTGGGTGCGGGGCCTCAGTCGCTGACTGACGGCGTGGGCATAGGCATAACCGCCGAGCAGCAGCACCTGAAAAAAAAGCATGCACGTGGTCCACACGCCCGGACTGCCGCCAAACCACGGCAGGATGTACTTGCCGATCAGCGGCTGGACTTGGAACAGGAGGAACGCTCCGGCGAATATCGTCAGGGCAAAAGCGGGCATGTTGGCGGCACAGGGTCGCGCGATGGAAGAATCGCAAACCCTCGCGCGTGGCCAGCCGCAACATCGAAATCATGACGGCGACGCGCCTCGACGAGCGTGACCAGGGGCGCGGCCGGGCGCGGAGCCCGCCCACCACGCATCGCCCGGCCAACGTGCCGGTGCGAGTTCTACTATGTTCGCGGCGGAAGCGGGCAGCCGTCCGCGCCGACTCCGCGTTCATTGGCAAAATCACTGCGGGTATTGTGCTTCCGACCGCTTGAGCCTTGCGGGATGCCACGGTGCGTCCACGCTGGCTTTCGCCTCTCACCCCTTACGAATAATGAAGAATAAATCCCCGTTGTCCCGTCGGACCTTTCTCAAACTCGGTGCGGTTGGCGCCGGCGCCATCGGCTTCCCGCAGATTCTCCCGTCCAGCGCGTTTGGCGCCGGCTCCGCGAACAACCGGCTCAACGTTGCCCTCATCGGCTGCGGCAACCGCAGCCGCCAAATCCTCCCGCCGGTGTTGGAGGAAGGTGACCGGATTGTGGCGATGTGCGACGTGAATGCGGCCCAGATTGCCTCGCTCAAAGCCGGCCAGTCCGGTTCCAAGGAAACGAAGAGCAAGAAGTCGAACAGCACGCTGAGCAGCGGCCTTGCGAATGCGACCGCGTACGACGATTTCCGTCGCTTGCTCGAGCGGGAGAAGTCAGTGGACGCCGTGCTGATCGCGTGCGGCCAGCGCTGGCACATGCCGATCAGCAAGGCGGCGTTGCAGGCGGGCAAACACGTGTTCTGCGAAAAGCCGCTCGCGCACAGCGTCGCTGAGGCGCGCGAAATCGCGACCCTGATGCGCGGATCAAAGTTGGTCACGCAAATCGGCACGCAGGGCGGCGCCACCGACACGTTCCGGCGTAGCATGGAAGTGATGCAGGCGGGTCTGCTCGGGCAAATTCGCGAGGTGCATTGCTGGATGAACCGCACGTTTCCACCCAGCGAGGCGATCGCCCAGGTGGCGGATCCGATCCCGGCCGGACTCAACTGGGACGCCTGGTGCGGGCCGTCCCCGGTGCATCCATTCAAGAAATATTATCTGGGCGGCTGCCTCGCGTGGGGACGCTGGCTCGACTACGGCGACGGCCACCTCGCAGACATGGGCGCCCACGCCCACAACCTGCCGCTCCGCGCCTTGGAACTCGGCCCGCCCATCCGGATCTCCGTCAACAGTTCCGAGCCGGTAAAGGACAGCTACCCGTCGAGAAACGATTTCCGCTGGGACTTCGCCGCCCGGGGCAAATTCGATCCGGTGGCCGTCTGGTGGCATGACGGTCCCGACGCGGCGCCGCCCCGTGACCTCACTGGCGACCTCATGGCCACCTACGGCAAGGTGCCCACCAACGGCTGCCTTTTCGTCGGCGAAAAAGGCATCCTCTGTTCGGATGCGTGGGGCAAAGGCGGCGTGATGCGCCTCAAGAGCGATGCGAACCCGAAGTGCCGCGGCGTGCTGGATCACGAAGCAGCGAGGCCGATCGCGGTGAAATATCCGCGCGCTCCCGGACAGAACCACATGAAAGAGTGGCTCGATGCCTGCAAGGGCGGAGCGAAGACCTTCCAGCCCTTCGAGATTGCGGCGCAGGCGGCGGAGTTTGGCATGACCGGAATCGTGGCCCTGCGTGTCGGCCAGACCATTGAATGGGACAGCAAGAACCTCAAGGCGAAGGGCTGCCCCGCAGCCGATCGCTGGATCCATCTCCCGCAGCGGAAGAAGTGGCTGGCGTAATCGCCGCCTCGCACTCGCGAACCACCGCGAACCCTCAAAAACGATTCGGAACCTGAGCTCCGAATCGCGCGTGCGACTGCATGCCCCAACCACTTGGCATGCAGCTTGGTGTCGCGGGGCATGTTCGCACGCTCAATGATGGGGCGTGCACGGACTGCACATAGAATCCCTGTCACCGCAGTCGATTCTGCGGGTCAATGGCGCGACCAGGAGGCGCCATGAAATTCTTCCATTTGGTTCGTATGACGACCGGGCTGTCGCTCGGCACTGCGGCTTTCATCGCGCGCGCGGCTGACGGGCCGAAGGAGAACGCCGAGGTGCCGTCCGCTCCGATGGCATCGGCTTCCGCAGCGCGGTCCGCGCCGAGCAAGCCCACGGTATTGGTGCAGGTTACCGATCCCTCACCTCGCCCGGCGGCCACATTCAAGGTCGATCTCAACACAGCGGACGAAGCCACCTTGGCGTCGCTCCCCAGCATCGGACCACAAGTCGCAAAGGCAATCGTCGCCGCCCGTCCGTTTGCGAGTTTCGACGATTTGAACCGGCTGAAAGGCATCAGCACCGAGCGACTCGAACAAATCCGGACGGAGGTGATGGTGGCCACTCAGTTGACCGGCGCGCGTCCGCCCGACCGCAGTGGCCCCGATCCCGGCAAGCTTGACCTGAACACGGCGAACATGAACGCGCTGGAGGCGATTCCAAGCATTGGGACGGATGGCGCCAAGGCGATCATTGCCGCGCGCCCCTTCGCCCGGATTGATGACCTCGATCGCGTGCAGGGGATCAGCGCGGAGCGGCTGGAGCAAATTCGCGCTCAGGTAACGGTTGCGTCGCCTCCTCCGGCCGAGAAAAAACTTGCGACGTCACGACACGAAAAGGTCGAACGGCCATTGGAGCCGACGGGGCGGACCAAGACCAACCCGACCGATCCCAAGCGCAAGTAAGCCGTGCCTTGCCGCACGGAGGTGGCGTGTTGCCCCGACGAGCGCATGCTTGCCGGCCCTTCCGATGCGTTACGATGTCCCGATCGGGACATCGAAACGCACGGGTGATCCTATGAGGGAAACACGTTGGCTCTTGTCGCGTGCGCGGGCGCAGTTCAGATCGTCCGTTTCTCTCCATGATCCGGCTTTTCTCCCTCGCCCTGCTCAGCACACTGCTGTTCCGCTCATCACCCGGTGCGGCGGCTCGCCCCAACTTCATTGTCCTGATTTCGGACGACGTGAGTTACAACGATCTGGGCTGCTACGGCAGCTTGTCAGCGCGCACGCCGAATATCGACGGGCTGGCGTCCGCCGGACTGCGTTTCAACCAGGCGTACCTCCTCGCCAGCAGCTGCAGTCCCAGCCGATCGAGCATCATCTCGGGACGTTACCCCCACAATCTGGGTCAGGCGGCCGAGTTGCATCGGCCGATCTCGGGGCACCTCCCGTCGATTGCGGGGTTGCTGCGCGATGCCGGTTATTACACTGCCCTCGCGGGAAAGCACCATATGTCATGGACGGCGGTTCCGGCCGGAACCCCGGCGCCCACCCCGCCGTTCGTCAAAGTGTATGAAGGGAAAGTCCCGGGCAACTCCGGTGGCCACGGCAACTGGCTTGCCGCGCTCGAGGCATGCCCCCCCGAGTCGCCCTTCTTTCTGTGGCTCGCGTCAATGGATGCGCATCGTCCCTGGGATGGAGACCAGGAGTGGGACGCGGCGCGCTACGGGCCGAAGCACGATCCGGCCACGGTCATCCTTCCTCCCGCGCTCATCGACACGCCGGAAACCCGCGCTGATTTCGCCTCGTACCTCAATGAAGTTACGCGTTTCGACCATCATGTCGGCACCGTCATTGCGTGGCTGAAGCAAAAAGGCCGGTTCGAAAACACCCATATTTTCCTGCTGGCGGACAACGGGCGTCCTTTTCCCCGCGCCAAAACCAGGTTGCACGATGACGGCATGAAAACCCATCTGATCGTGACCAGTCCCGCGATCACCGTGCGGGGCGGCGCCTCGGATGCGCTCGCCAGTGTCATCGACCTGGCGCCCACGATCGCGGAATTCGCCGGTATTCAGAAAAGCGAGACGTTCCAGGGGCGCAGCCTCGCCCCGGTGCTGCGGAACCCGGCCGCCCGCATCCGGCCCCTCGCCTTCTCTGAACACAACTGGCACGACTACGAGGCGCACGGTCGCTCGGTGCGCGATGGACGTTTCCTGCTTCTCCGCAACTTCCGGCCCCAACTGGCGCTCCAGGGCCCCGCTGACTCGGTGAAGTCAGCCTCGTTCCAGGCGCTGCGGACGGCGCGGAACCGCCCGGAACCGCTGCTCCCGATTCAGCAGGACATCTTTCTGGCGCCGCGGCCCGAGGTGGAACTTTACGACACGCGCGCGGATCCCCATCAGGTCAGCAATCTGGCAGGGCGCCCTGAATATGCGGCCATCGAAAAGCGGCTGTCTGCGGTCCTCGGGCGCTGGATGCAGGAAACCGGCGACTCTGTCCCGGACGAAATTTCGCCCGACATGTTCAATCGTGAAACGGGCGAGCCACTGCCCGGCCGGCGTAACGCAAACTACCGCTCTCCCGCCGGCGCCAGCCGGGGCGCGGATCGGATCAATGCGGAAGGACTGTAGCCGCCTTCGCGGCGCTCACCTCCGGTGAGCCTTACGCTGGCTCCGCGTCGTCGCGGTCGCCGATGATAAATCGACGGGCGGTTAGTGTTTTGCCTCGGCCGCGACCGGCTTCGCGGCCGGATCGTCGCTGTGACTGTGCGACGCTCCGGCGGGCAGCCGGGCGACCCCAAGCCAGGCCAGCGCGCCAACCGTTATGAGAATCGCGATCGCGAACGGCAGGGGCACAGTGCGTGTGCTGGATTTCAGACCAAGTTCTTTCCGGTAATCCCGAGAAACCATAGCACCCCAATGTGCAGCGGGTGGAGGCAACCTGCTGCGCGTTGCTTGTCGATATTTGTGCGCGCCTTGAGCATGACAGATTGGCGCCCCGGTCCGCGCAATGCGGTTCCGACTGCGCCGTGACACCACACGGCGCAGGAGCGGGAGATAACAAAAACCGGCCACTTCAGGCGGTGACGAAATCGACGATCTGCGGGCGGACCAGCCGATCGAAATCGGCATACGCCATCCGAATCACCTCGGTGTGCGTGCCCGCATTGAAGGCAATTTCGGGTTGATGCGCCAGGTCCGCCGTGACGTATACACGCATCCGATACAGATTGCCGAACGGTGGCATGGCCCCGAGTTCGCAGTCGGGGAACCGGTCCAGAAACTCCGCTTCCGATGCCAGGCGGGCGTGGTCGGATTCCAGCAGCTCGCGCAATTCGTGCAACAGGAGCCGGCGGCTGGCGGGAAGCACGACCATGACCATTTCATCGTCCAGGTTCACGATCACCGTTTTGGCAAACCCGCGACCGGCCACATGGGCCGACGCCGCGACTTCCGCCGCGGTAAACGCGGCCGAATGATTGATCGTGACATACTTCACGCTTTTGGAATCGAGGAAGCTCTTCAATTTGGTTGCGGGCATTTTGTCCTCCTTCTGGGTTGCGATGGTTGGAACGTAATCGGGGTGCCCTGCCGGCGAAATGGGCCTCGGCAAGCCGCTCCGATGCCGATGCGGCAAGTCTATCCGCAACGTGGGGGATGTAAAACGCGCCGCCCAAAAAAAGCCCCACCAGCAGTGCTGGCGGGGCGCAGTCGCTTGGATTCAATGCTTGCCACGACAAGCAAAACGGGGCCGGCAAAAAAGCAAACGCAGTTCGCGCCCCGTCGATCTATCCGCACCCGTCCGCGGCCTGTTCCGTTTGAGTGTGCTGTTTTTCCGCTGTCGCTAAAGACCGGACCGCCCGTTTTTGGCAGCATGCACGTCGCCAGTCCGCCGGCCGGGGTCACCCGCCGCCCGCGCATGAAAATCATCGATCTCTCCCATCCACTCGTCCACGGCGCACCCGCGTTTCCCAACGACCCGAAAATGGCCATCATCCCCCATGGCCGGGTCGCCACGCACGGCTACAACATCTCACAGGTGCTGATGGGCACGCATCAAGGGACGCACCTGGATGCGATGTATCATTTTTTCGATGACGGACGCACCCTCGACCAGATGCCGCTCGACTGGTTTTACGGTCCGGCCCGGCGGCTGCGGCTGCCCAAGGAGCCGAACAGCGAGATTTCGGTCGCCGATCTGGAGCCACACGCCGCGCAGCTCACGCCGGGCGCCCGCATCATTGTCGAGACCGGCTGGCACCGGCGGTTTGGCGCACCGGAATTCTTCAGCGACTTCCCTTCGTTCACCCTGGATGCGGCCCGCTACCTGGCCGGCCGGAAGATCCGGCTGCTCGGCATGGACATTCCCACGCCCGGCAAGCAGTGGCTCGAACTGCACCACATCCTGCTCGCCCGCGACGTCGAAATCGTGGTCGTCGAATCCCTCGCCAATCTCGATGCGCTCCCCGACACCTTCATC
>JBBRCR010000358.1:0-8885 GCA_038204695.1 Opitutales bacterium
GGCGGACGTTGTTTATCAGCGACGTACGCCCAAGGGCTTCTATGTCTCGCCGTTTTCGCCGGTGGACCTCGCATTCGATTTTTCACTTCGCCGCCCCGACGAGCGGCTGGCGATCCGGATCGACGATTTTGCCGGCGTCCAGCGGACACTACATTCCAGTCTCACCGGCAAACGGGTCGCGCTGACCAACGCGCGGCTCGCGTGGTTTCTGATCAAATATCCGTTGGTGACCCTGAAAGTAATCGGGCTCATCCACTGGGAAGCGTTCCGGCTGTGGCGGAAAAACGTGCCCTTCTTTCGCAAAAACGCGGACGCCGATCGCCAGCGCGATCTCTATCGGCCGCACACCTCTCTCGTCGAGCGAACCTCATGAGCACTACTCTCGTTCACGTCCACTCGCCGGTCACGGCAACGACCCGCACCGCACCGTCATTCTACGAGAATCGCATCGCGCGATTGTTCGAGCGCATGCCCCGGGGACGGCTGACGCTCGAGCGGCCGGATGGCACCCGTCAGATGTTCGGTGCGGCCGACGATGCGCACTGGCAACAAGGCGTCCGCGCGACCGCGGCATTGAGGCTGCCGGAGAGCGCGCACATCAGTGTGCGCCGCCCGGTGTTCTTCGAAAAATGCGTGCTGCACGGTGACATCGGTTTCGCGGAGTCCTATGTGGATGGGGACTGGGACACGCCCAACATCGAAGCGGTCGTGGCGTGGTTTCTGTTGAACCTCGACCAGGCGCCCACGCTTTCCGGTTCCGCCGTGAGAGCGACAGGCGTCAATCTGCTCCGCCTTGCCAATCGACTCGCGCATCTCGCGCGTCCCAATTCCATGCGGACGGCAGCGCGCAATATTCGCGCGCATTACGATCTGTCGAACGAGTTCTTCCGCCTGTGGCTGGATCCATCCATGATGTATTCGAGCGCGCTTTGGGCGCGCCCGGGTGCGACGCTGGCGGCCGCGCAACACGCCAAGAACGATGCGCTTTGCCAGAAGCTGCGACTTACGCCTGATGATCACGTGCTGGAGATTGGAAGCGGGTGGGGCGGCTGGTCGATTCACGCCGCGCGTGAATACGGCTGCCGGGTCACCACACTCACGCTCTCGCCGCGGCAGCGCGATTTGGCGATCGAGCGGATCGCGGCAGCGGGGCTCGGCGCCCGAATTGAAGTGCGGTTGCAGGATTATCGCGCGCTGCCGGCGGGCGAGGTTTACGACAAGATCGTTTCGATCGAAATGCTGGAGGCGGTTGGCCATCGTTATCTGCGCGACTGGTGCCGCGTGGTGGCGCGAGCGCTGAAACCCGACGGCCTCATGGCGCTCCAGTTCATCACGTGTCCAGATGCCCGATACGACGTGCTGCGCCGTGGCGTCGATTTTATCCAGAAGCATGTCTTCCCGGGCTCGCTTCTGCTGTCGGTCAACCGGCTGAATGCGTTGCTCACCCGGGAGGGCGGCTTCGTGCTGCACGAACTCGACGACATGGGGCAGGACTATGCGCAAACGCTCCGGCTCTGGCGTGAGAATTTCAACCAGCGGCTCGATGAGGTGAGCGCGCTGGGCTTCGACGCGCGTTTCGTCCGCAAATGGAACTACTACCTCGCGTACTGCGAGGCGGCGTTCGCGATGCGCAACATCAGTGCCGTCCAGACGGTGCACACACGGCCGAACAACCTGAGTTTTCGATGATCTTCCTGCTCCGGATCTTCTTCGCGGTGGTGCTTGGCTCGATGCTGGCCGTGACGTCCTGGGCGGCCAGCCAGGTTCCGCTCTGGGCGATTCCGCGCGCTGTCGGTGCGCACCCGTGGTTCATCGCGACGCTGTTCGACGCGTACTGGGGATTTTTCACGTTTTACGCCTGGCAGTGCTACCGGGAAACCACCTGGGCCGCCCGCGCCGTGTGGTTCATCGCGCTCGTTCTGCTGGGTAATATGGCGATGGCGGCGTACGGACTCGCCGTGGTGTGGCGTCTCCCGCTCGATGCGCGACCGGAACAGGTGCTGTTGCGCGGTCAGCCGGTCCCGCTGATTTTGCCGGCGCTCCTGATTGGGGCCTTGTTCGCGGTCAGCACGGCGGCGGCGCTTTTATCACCCGCGGTATGAGGAGACGCGTCCGATGACTGTGCTCAATCTGTTCCTCAGCGCCCTTGGTTGCGCGAGCGTCGCGTTTGCGGCGCTTTATGTTCTCGCGCGCAAGCTCGACAACTACGGCATCGTCGATGTCGCGTGGGCGGCCGGATTCACGCCGGTGGCGCTCTGGTATTCACTCGCTGGTGACGGCGAGCCGTTGCGCCGGCAGCTCGTGGCCGGGATGGTGGCGGGGTGGAGCCTGCGGCTCGCGTGGCATCTGGGGCAGCGGGTGGCCCGAATGCACCCGGAGGAAGACGGGCGTTATCAACAACTGCGGCGCGACTGGGCCGGCGCGCTGGGCCGCCGGATGTTTTGGTTCTTCCAGGGACAGGCGGTGGTGCTCGTGCTGCTCTCATGGCCTTTCCTGGTGGCGGTGCGCAATTCCGCGCCGTTGCTCGGCGCGTTCGAATACGCCGGCCTGCTGCTGTGGGCGATCGCCGTGGCCGGTGAAGCCTGGTCCGATGCGCAACTCGAGGCGTTCAAGCGGGTATCGGCGAATCGAGGACGCGTGTGTGACACCGGGCTGTGGCGGTACAGCCGGCATCCCAACTATTTTTTCGAATGGCTGACGTGGGTGGCGTTCGCCGTGTTCGCGCTGCCGGGACCCGGCGGCTGGCTCGCGCTGGGCTGTCCCGCGTTCATGCTTTATCTCCTGCTGCGGGTCACCGGGATCCGGTACACCGAGGAGCAGCTCCTACGTTCCAAAGGCGAAGCCTACCGGGCATACCGCCAGCGGACCCCGGCGTTCGTGCCGTGGTTCCCCCGCCGTCTGGCAACCGCAAAATTCTTATGATCGACTCACTGCTTGAAAAGGATCTGCTGCCGGACCCGCTGCTGCGATTTGGTATCCGGCGATTGCTTACGCAGCGCTTGCGGGGGGAAACGGCCGCGACGGAGGCCGCGCAGTGCGCCCGGCGCGCAAATTTCGCCACGGAGCTTCGGACCATGCCGGTTGCCATAAACACGCAGGATTCGAAGACGCAGCATTACGAAGTGCCCACCGCCTTTTATCAGCGCGTCCTGGGCCCGCGGCTGAAGTATTCGTGCTGCTGGTTCGAGACCGGCCGGGAGTCGCTGTCCGAGGCGGAGGAAGCGATGCTCCGCCTCTACGCCGAGCGAGCCCAGCTGAAGGACGGCCAGGAGATTCTCGAACTAGGATGTGGCTGGGGTTCGCTTTCGCTGTGGATGGCCGAGCACTTCCCACGCGCTCGGATCACCGGCGTGTCCCACTCGCGGACGCAGAAGGAGTTCATCGACGCGGCGGCGAAAGTGCGCGGGCTGGACAATCTCACGATCATCACGTGTGACATGAACGATTTTCAAGCGGACGCCGCGCGCTACGATCGCGTGGTGTCGGTCGAGATGTTCGAGCACATGAAGAACTGGCCGCAGTTGCTCGCGTCGATTGCGCGCTGGCTGCGTCCGGGCGGGTTGTTTTTCCTGCACATCTTCACGCACCACCGGCTCGCGTACCATTTTGTGGCGCGGGATCAGACGGACTGGATGAGCCGGTATTTTTTCACCGGCGGCATGATGCCCAGCGATGACCTCCTCACGCGATTTCAGGATGACCTGACGCTCTGTCAGCACTGGCGCGTGAATGGCCGGCATTACCAGCGCACGGCGGAATTCTGGCTGCGGAACATGGACGCGGCCCGCGCGGAAATCCTCCCACTATTCGCCGCGACGTATGGTCCGGGCCAGGAGACGAAGTGGTGGGCGTACTGGCGCGTGTTCTTTCTCTCGTGCGCCGAACTCTGGGGCTACCGCGGCGGTGAGGAGTGGCTCGTGAGTCATTACTTGATGCAGAAGCCGGCGGGTTCGGTGCGCGCCTAGAAACCTTGAACTCCGAAACTCGTTGCGAACAGGTCAAGTTTTTCCAATTCCAAGCCAACCACAGATGGCACAGATAAAGGCAGCGCTCTGAATCTGTGCCCATGCCTTGGATTGTTTGAGTGTGAAAGATTCCGCCGAGCTGAGGGTGGGGGAGGCCGCGACCGGCGGAGCGGTTGAATCAGCTCTCGGCTGCAACGCCGGACTGTCTCGGCGCTTCAGTGGGAACACTCCTTCAGCGACTTTCCCGGACGCGGATGCGGCGATATTCGATCTGCCCGTGGTCGCTCTCCAAGCCGATGGGCCCCGTCGCGGGAACGGCGAAGGCGTCACTCAGCGTCTCGCCATTGCATGTCGCGTGGGCGAGACCGCCTTTCACTTCCACCACGATTTCGTTCCAGTCGAGCGGGCGGTAATTTTTAAGCGTCCAGAACGGTCCGGCGATCACGTAATCACGCACCTGTAACTGCGGCTCACGTACGAAGAGACCACTGTCGGCATTGGGGCTGGCGCGAAACTCGAGCTTCAGCACGAAGTCGCGTGGAAATTTTCGCGTCGTCCAAAGCTTGGTGTAAGCACGCTGGATACGTGCAACCGTGACGACGAGCCGGCCGTTGCGGACGGCATAACGCCCGTCGGGGCTGTCGCTCCGGCCATCGAAGGCGGGCCCGTCGGCGTAGCCCCATCCGGTGAGATCGCGACCGTTGAACAAGCTCTCAAAGCCTGCCTCGGGCGTGAAGTCGTCGGGCCACGTCGGTGCGAGCCCAAGCGTCTCGAGCACCGGCCGCAGCGCGGCGGCCCACTTGGCGTAACCGGCGTTGTTCGGATGGAGTAGGTCGGGAAACTCGTCGGGCTTCGCATCGCCATGGGGATCTGCGAAGAGCGCCCACGTGTCGAGGTAGGTGACCTGCGGCTGGTCCTTGAGCGCGTCGAAGTACAGCTGGTTGATCTTTTTGATCTGTGCGGCCGGCCGCTTCTTTGTTTCGGAACTGGGGAACACGTTGCAGAGGACGACCGGCAGGGTGGGGTTGTGCTGCCGGAGCGCGGCCAGGATCAGTGTGAGGTTGCTGGCGATGGTCTCGGGTGCCGCCTGCTCTTCGAGATCGTTTGTGCCGATAAGGAGCATCACGCCGCGGGGATTTAGCGCAATCACGTCCTCCTGGCGCCGGATGAGGACGCCGCGAGTGGTGTCGCCGCTGATGCCGCGATTGGCGGTTTTGAGGCCGAAGAAATAACCCGCGAGTCCGGCGCCCCAGCCCTGAGTGATGGAGTCGCCGAGAAACACGAGCGCGCCTTGGTCCCGCTTGGTTTGCGCCGCCCACTGGGAGCGCCGCTCGGTCCAGAGTCGTTGAAACCAATCATAGCGCCGGATCGGACCGGCGCCGGGCAGGCCGTCGTCTGTCGCGGGCAATTGATAGCGCGACGATTCGCCGGCGGTGAGCGAGGACTGTGGGCCGATGGACGAAAGCAGGAGCGCAAGGAGCGCAACAGTGAGCGGGGTGTGGATTTTCATGAAGCGGAGATGAGGTGCGCCAAACGCGAGCCGAGGTGAACCCCGCGAGTGGCAGCGTCGGCGAGAGTGGCGGTGCTGCGCGCCGGAGCAATCCTGCGCCTGAGCTGTGAGCGGCAGCGGAATTATGCGCGCTTTTCGCGCGAAGTTCCGCGCGCGCGATTGCATTCGCGAATGGGAAACGAAGGAATCGACCCTTTCTTGAGAAAGCTTGTTGACAGAAGAAAACCCGTAAATGACGTTGCCCCCTCACTTGTTGCAGGGTGGAGCAGCCTGGTAGCTCGTCAGGCTCATAACCTGAAGGTCGTTGGTTCAAATCCAACCCCTGCACCCAATTTGAAAGCCCGTTAAGCCAACGCTTAGCGGGGTTTTTATGTTTGGGGTTGTGGCACCCGGGAAATGGCTTACTGTCCAAAAACTGTCCATTTCGACCCGCCAAAAAACACCGTGAAGCAACGCATCAGACCGCCCGTGAAGATCGACCAGGAGGGCCGCGTCATCAAGAACCCCCGAGTCCGGGCCCACGCCTGGCGGCTCAACGTGCCGGCCTCCATCACCGGTTTAAAGAAGGAGCGGAAGTTCTTCGACTCGGAGGCCAAGGCCAAGGAATATGCCGCGGGACTGCTCGCCGCCCGCCAGGATGCGGGCCAGGACATCGTCCAGCAGCTCCGGGCCAAGGGCATGAGCGTCACCCAGGCCTTGGAATACGCCCTGTCCCACGCGCCCAACAAGGGGGAGCCCGTGACACTCAAGAAGGCGTGCACGGACTTCTGCAAGTCCCGGGAGGAGGCGAACTGCAAGGAGCGCTACCTCGCCAACCTCGAAAGCCAGTTTAAGCAGGTGAAGGAGGATTTGGGCGAGGTGACCATGGTCGATGCCATCACCAAGGCGCACTTGGAAATCTTCATCAAGGGACTGACGGGCAAGGACGGCGACACGCCGGCCTCCCCGAAGTCACGCGTCAATTTTATCATCACGCTCACCGCGCTGTTCAACTTCGCCGTGGGGCAGGGCTGGCGCGGAGAAAACCCGGCCGCCACGCTGCGGCGCCCCAAGCTGGATGAAGTGGAGATCGCCATCCTGAGTCCGGAGGACGCGCGGAAGCTCCTCACGGTGGCAAGCCAGCCCGAATTCGCCGACATCTTCCCCGCCCTGCTGGTCCAGCTTTTTGCCGCCCCCCGCCGCTCCGAGATTCCTCACCTGCATTGGAGCTGGATCCGGGACCGCTATCTGCGACTGGAGAAAACTAAGATCAGGAAAAAACGCGCGGTGGAGTTGAGCGGCGCGCTCCTGGAATGGCTCGCTCCCTTCCGCACGCGGACCGGTCGGATTTTCGCCCCAGACGACGTGCCCTTCGATGCCGACGACACGCGCAACGTGGAGGATTCTTACACCTACCGGCTGTCTCAGGTCGCGGCGGCGGCGAACGTGGACCTGCCGAAGAATGTGCTCCGCCACACCGCCATCACCTACCGCGATGCGCTGACGGGCGACCTCGCCGGCACCGCCGCTTGGGCGGGAAACAGCCCCGTCGTGATCGAGGAGAATTATCGCGGAGCGGCGACCAAGGACGATGCCGTGAAGTTCTATGCCTTGAAGCCGGCTGCCGTGGCGACACCGGCGGCGTAATCGAACGCGGGATCAGGCGGCTGGTTTTTGCGCAGGACGCCGTTTCGCCAGTTCCTTGATTTCGGAGGGCAGGAATGGAGGGAATTCGCCGGCCTCCATGCGCTGCTGGACAGCCATTACCCGGCTGCAGGGATACAGGGCGTCCTGGGACTCTTGGAGGGGTTTAAGCCAGCCATGGTGGCGGAGTCGTTTGAAAATGCGCGGCGATCCGATCGCAAATTCGGCCTCCTTGGTGGTAAAGCTGAACTTTGGCGAAAGGCGCCCCTGGGCCGTGGAAAACAGCAACCACACCGGGGACGGAGCCGACGCCACATCGCCGACCGCTGCACCAGTCAGCGCCTTCCCGGCCGGCGCCGAGGCGCCGGGGGCGAAAGTATGATGTGACTGGAAATGTCCGGCCATGGGAGGTAAGCATCATGCTGCTGCAAGATGCCGTGGGCCTGATTCGGCCAACACTACCGGCAGTGCCGGGACAATTAAGTGTGCGGCGGAGTTGAATCGATTGGGAGGCGTAGGGAGAGCTTCGGCCAACCCCCCAGCGTCAGCGCTGCAGGCCGCGCTGACGCCTGCGCAGGCAACCAACCTCTCCGAGCGGTTGCTTGGTCAGCGCGGTCCGGGCGGTCGCCGCCAGCGCAGGATTGGCCATCAGATCGGTTAGCCATTTGCGCTCCTCCCTGGTTTCGGCCTCCAGCGCCAGCGTGCCGTGCCCGCGGGCATGCGCTGAATAGTACCGGCAGTTAGTCAGCGCCTTTTGGGCCGTATTGAATTCCTGCCGGTTAGCATCCTGCTTCGCCCTGGCGGCCTTGATTACTCCCTCCAACTGCTCCAGCTTTTGCTTCAGCTCGACCTGACTGCGACCATTCATGGTCAGCATGTCCTTGTACTCCCCAGCCCGGCTTTCATCCCCGTCCCGTGACGGTTGGAACATCTTCAATAATGCTTCGAGGCGCTTGACCAGGAGCTGGCGCAATTCGGCGTCTGCCAAGGCTTGAAGCCTGCGCTTTTCTTCCGCCAGCCACTGGAATCGGTCAGCAGCAGCGACCTGCGTTTTGGGGAAACCCTTGCTTGCGATGGAGGAGACCATCCGGGTCTGCATAACCTGCTCAAACCCCGGATCGCTGGCCTTGGTTGGGCGGTCGAACTCCCTGGTGAAATAGTCCCGGACATGCTTGTTCGCGACCTTGCGGAATTCCGCAAAGCGACCGTTCGGATCGCGGATCTTCTCGTCGGTAACTCGCAGTGGCACACCGTTCGCAGTGTAGGGGAACAACAGGAGATGCGCGTGAATGTGCTGCCGGTCATGGTGAATCCCGACGAGGTACCCGACCTTATCGTCGGGGTAATATTTTTCCTGAAAGTTGCGCATCACACCCCGCGATCCGTGGATCAAAAGGGCATCGATGTCCTTGCCAGCCGCCACCATCAATTCGCAGAACCGGGGGTCCAAACTGTAGACATATTTGTATGCATATTTTTTGACCTCACCATGGCGCTCGATCAGGTCTTCCCAGACCTTCTTACAGGCTGCGACCCGAGCTTCGTTCGCCAACTGATGCGGGACGCCGCCGGTGTTCCGGGCTACCTCATCCCGGAGGAAACCGTAGGCACTGACTTTGCCTTTTTCCTCCTTGGTTAAGTACTTGACTTACTTTCCGCACTTTTGAAATGCGATATCGCGCCACAGATTCAGGGTGAAATTTCGAAGGCCGAGAGTGGAATACCGAGAAGTTGAGCGATTTGGCGTTGGAGGTCGGTGAGCTGCGGCTCGAAGGTTTGGACGAGGA
>JBBRCR010000359.1:0-8884 GCA_038204695.1 Opitutales bacterium
CGAAGCGATAGTTGATCCCGGCGACGGAGAACCCCGCGTCGAGCAGGTCGGCCAGGACACTGGAATTATACAGCAAGGCCTTGTCGCCCCGCCGGAAACCGCCGCCATGGATAAAGATGACGAGGGGAGCGGGGTCGCGCGAGTCGGACATCCAAAGATCGAAGGTGTTTCTTTCGTGGTCGCCGTACTTGACGTTGATGTGCGCAGCTCGCCTTCCGTTGTTGGCCACCGGCTCACGCTTGAGAGCTTCGTTCAGCACCCTCCCAAAATTGTCTGATGGACCAAAGGTCCCATCCGGCCCCACCCCGGCCATCGCCGCCATCTCCTCGTTGGAAATCCTCTTACGAGGCTCGGTCGACTTCTCGGACCCGGCCGCTTTGGATTTCTTGACCGGCACGCCGGGCGTCTGCTCCGCGCCGAACACGGGGCAAACGAGGCCCGAGGCGCCCCACAAGCTCAATAGCCACAGGGCTTTCATTTTCGTTCTCATGGTCTGTCGAAGAGGAAATGTGTACATATCAGGTGGTTTACAGTGATGTTTCGAAACGGGGTTTGTAGGTTTATTGAGCTGTTCGTCTGCCGGCTTTCAAAACCGGCCATTGAGACCGACACTGATGCCGATGCCAGGATATTTCACGTCCTGCAGTCGGTCTGCGATGCCGAAGTAAAGCGACTGGGGCTCATTGAAGAGATTGTCGATGTCGAGGGTTACGCTCAACGAAGGGCGCACCTGGTAAGCGAGACCGAGGTTAGTGATGCTGCGTTTAGCGCGGTAGATGTTCCGGTGGGGACCAATGGCGGAATAGTTGTTGAGGTAGGTGCCGGTGTAGTTGTACAGCAATCGCGTGCTGAATCGCTTATAGCTCCAAGTAAGACCGGCATTGCCCGTTCGCGGGATAAAATCGGCCACCTGACCGGTCGACAGATTGGTCTGACCGCCGAAGTTCCCCTGTGTGTCAATCACCGCCAGGTTCGCAAAACCTCTCAGACCCTTGAGGAACCTCGGCAGAAAAGTGAACTGTTGCTGATAACCGAACTCCCACCCCTGCACGACGGCCGTACCGGCGTTGGCTGCGCGGAGGAGAGTGAATCCGCCATACTCGCCATTATAGCCGTTGTCGGTGCCACTGCCAACCGTGCCCGAATTGATTCCAGTCACAATGTAGTCCTTGATCGTCTTATGAAACCAGCCCACGGAAAGGGATCCTACCGGCTCGAAATAATACTCCAGCGTGGCATCCCAGTTCTTGGCATTTTGGGGAAGCAAGCCTGGATTACTGACACTGAGCGTCTGTTGTGCCTCGTTCGGGGTTTCCGTGGGCCGGGCGTTGGTAAAAGCAGGTCGGCCGAAGCTCGTGGACCAGCTCATGCGCGCCTTCAGGTTTCGATTCACATCGTGCGTGAGATGCACACTCGGAAACGACTTGGTGTAGCTGCCGCTGATTTCGCGCCGTGTGTTGGCATAGTCCCGCTGCGCCGATCCAATTGGATCGGCGACCTGCTGCGCGGGGGTGCTGAGAGTTCGCGCGCGGGTCCAACCCCAGCCTTCTGTATCGGTTTTTTCCGTGCGCACGCCACCGATAAAGCCCGTGCGCCCCAGCAGACCTTCACGCCCAAGCCGCCCCTGTGCCATCACATAGCCAGCGGCGACCGTTTCAGTGGTTTCGCCCGTGCCGGTAAACTTGCCCTGCTCGCGAAAGTAGAGATCCTCGCGCCACAGGGAAGGATTGATCACCTCGCCCGACCCCGCCTGAATGAAATCCGAGGCTTGCCATTGCGGGATGCGCCGACCCGTTTTTAGCGCGTCCCATACGACAATCGATTGATTGGCGGGGAGAGCCGTCGTCCCGGTGTAGTTCCACCGACGCGAGGCTGAGCCGACTCCCACCACCTGCTCCCGCCATTGGAAGCCGGTCTTGATGAAGACCGGCAGACTTACCGGCAAATCGTAGCGGAGGTTGCCGAGTAGTTCGGTGACCTTGTGATACTGCTTGGTGTTCACATAGTTCAGGCCATTTGGAGCCGGGCGATAATTGGCTGGATCGGTAAAATCGGGGCCCTCGGTCTGGATGAAGCGAGGATAAAGATCCGACTGAGTGCGGTCCAGAATCCAGCCGATGCCGGAGAGACTATTCAATAGGTTGCCACCACTTCCAGCCCCGTTTAGGTGCGTTTGGGTGTAACGGGCGTTATAGTCGACTTTGAGCGGACCCCACTCATGTTCCGCCCCGAGATCAATCCGACGCAGCCGATTGAAGTTGTTGTTTGGGCCGGTCGAAGTCATGTTAATCGTTGACCCGGGTGCTGCGCGCACTTGGGTGATGTGGTCCGTAAAACCCGGGAGGATACCCGCGGTGCCGCTGGTGCCGACCTGCTGGGTCGTGTAAGCGCGGGTAATATATGAGCGTCCATAACCCTCCGAGTGGTCGCTAAACATGGCGAGGAACGTGAGCTTTGTGCTCGGCGAATACCGGTACTCGCTTTTCACGTTCACGCTATGCTGCCGACGATGGTTGTAAACATCCCGCGTGCGGTAATCCCACAGGTAGGCCGGAGAAGTGGGGGTGTTCTGATAGTCGCGGGTTGTGTTGAAATACCCAATCCCCTGTTCGCTACTGAAGAGATTCACACTCACGCCGAGGTTGCGTTCTCCGCCGAAGGCGTCGAATACCTCTTGGTAAGCGACATTCCCCGACGCATGGGTCCGCCTTGCCTCGCGCAGCGGGATTTGCTGGGTGAACGAAGGCGCGGTGCGGGCCAAGAAATTGTATGTGACGCGGCGCTTTTCCCGCATACTCAGCGGCGAACGGCTCTTGAAATTGATTGTCCCTCCAAGTGAATCGGCCCCTTTGTCGGGAGTGTGCCCCTTGATGACTTCGACCTGATCGAACATCGAGCCCGTGATGTTGTTGACCGAGCCCGCACGACTCGACGCGTTTGCACTCGTAAGCAAGCCTCCGTCCATCGTAACTACATTCAATCCCGACGGAGCTCCGCGCACACTGAAGCCGGTAACCATTCCGCTGCCGTCGAGAGTGCCGGCAACACCGGCCAGCCGAATTGCCACCTCCGCGGCATTCATGTTTGGCAGGTTGCCGAACGAGTCCATGGCGACCACGTTCTTGACGTTTGAGGAATTGCGCTGGGCGGTGATGGCGGCGGCATCGCCTTCTCGCTCCCCGGTGACAGTGAATGCTTGCATGCGGTAGACTTCAGCGGTCAGAGCGAAATCTTGGATTTTGCGTTGTCCTTGGCCAACGATCACGGTTATCCGCATGGGATCCAGCCCGGTGTAAGAGGTGACAATGTTGTAAGTGCCGACTGGAACGTCGGCGAACACAAAGCGGCCGGTGTTGTCCGTTACGGTCGCAAGACCCAGTCCTTGGAGTTCGATCTTCGCTCCCTCGAGCATGTTGCCTGTGGCACTATTGTAAACGGCTCCCTCAATAATACCCGCGCCGATGGGATCCGACTTCGCGCCCGGCGCTTCCGACGTGCCGTCGGCGGCATGGGCGGGAGAGAGCGGAGTGACGGCGAGGGCGAGCCACGCGCCGAGGATGGCAAGGGGGGTTTTGCGCGCCACGGGGTTCCGCGTTGTCCCGAGGTCTTTCGGTGGCGGATTTGCCTGCTTGGACGACGGTTTCTCGATTACTCGCTCTATCATGAGTGCCCCGCTCGTTCGGTCCTCGACCACGATCAGAACGGTGTTGGCAATGAGGCGTTCGAGCGCCTCGCGAGCGGTAAATTCTCCCTTTACCTGATTGGTCGTGAGACCCCGCGCGCTGTCCACAAGGTAGACCACCTGTTGTCCGGATTCCTCGGAAAAGCGCTTAAGAGCGGTCGCAGCCTCTCCGTGGTCTATATCGTAGTACCGACGCGGACTTTTAGTTTGACCGGACGCGGTTCCGATACTCAGGACGAATCCGGATACGGCAGCCAAGGTGAACGTGGCGGGGACTTGGGGGTTGGTCATGGGGAGCAGGTGGAGTGCCCCTAAGACGAGACCCCGGACGAAATGGGTTATCCGCCCGGCCATCTTTTTCGCGCGAGCCAAAGCATCGCGTCAGCGCGCGGACCGCAGCACGATCTCGAATTCACCCCGGCGCTCCACGGTGATCGCACCGCTGTTTTCGAGGAGGCGCGCGAAGCCCTCCGCGTTATCGGCGGCGAACGTCCCGCCGACGGGGCGCTCGGCGAGCGTGGGGTCGGCGAGGATGAGCTGGAGGCGGTTGCGGCGGTTGAACTGCGCGACGACTTCGCGCAGCGGCGTGTCGGCGAAGACGAGCTTGCGCTCCTGCCAGGCGAGCGCGGCGCGGACAAGGTCGGGGGAGATTTTTTCGACGACGGGAGGCGCGGCGCCGGGTTGCGACGCGGACACGAGCGGCGTGGCGACGTCGGGGACGAGGAGGCGCTCGTTGGCGGAAAGGAACGTAGGGCTGCCGCTTTTCGGCACGCCGGTGCGGATAACGGGGTCGTCGCGGGACGGCACGGCGGCGTCCGTCTTCGCTCCGCTACGACGCGACAAGAGCGCCGGCCCGACGGCTTGAGCCAGCTGCACTTTCCCTTCCGTCACGAGCACCTCGACGGCGGTGGCGGCACGGCGGACGTTGAAGGCAGTGCCGACGGCGCGGACGACGACATGGCCGGCGCTCACGATGAACGGTCGCGTGGTGTCGTGCGCGACGGTGAAGTGGGCCTCGCCGACGACGAGGGCGATGCGGCGTTCGCCGGGCGCGAAATCGACGCGCACTTCTGAGTTCGCGTTGAGTTCGACGACGGAGCCGTCGGCGAGCACCACGCGTTCGTAGCCGCTGGCCGAGGTGCTGTGAACCACAGCCGCGGGCGTCGCGCGAGGCCATTGCCACCAGCCCAGCGCGGCCACCGCGATGGCAGCGGCCAACCCGACGGCGACACGCAGCCACGGCAGGCGTGGCGGTGCTGTCTTCGTTTCGCCTGCCTTCGACGGGCGGGCGGGAAATTCCACCACCGGCTGCAGCTCCGCGCGCACCAGCGGCATCTTTGCCAGCAACGCACACGCCTGCTCCAGCCGCGCGACGGCGGCGGCATGCCGCGGATCGGAGCGCCGCCAGCGTTCGAATTCGCGCGCCCGCGCGGTCGACAACCCCTCCTCGCGCTCCGCGAGCCATTCGGCGGCCATCTCCTCGATCATGTCGGTGTCTTCGCGTTCCGTGCTCATGCGGACCCTTCCTTTGCCGCGGTCGGCGGCGCTGCCATCAGCCCCCGCTCCGCAAAAAACGCCGCGCACCGCCGCATGCCTTTTGCCATGTGCACCTTCACCGTCTCGGGCGAGATGCCGAGCTGGGCGGCGATTTCCTTGTAGGAGAGATTGTCGAGATAACGGAGCATGAGCACCTGGCGGCAGCGATCGGGGAGCGCCCGCATGGCGTCGGTCAGCACCTCGAGTTCGTGCTGCTGGTCGACGCGTTCGGCCACGCCGGGTTGTTCCTCCAAGACGGACAACTCCTTGAAATCGGTTACTGCCTCCATCGGCAGCACGCGCCGGCGGCGGAAGAAATCGAGCGCCGCGTTGCGCGCCGTCGTGAAGAGCAGCGCCTTCGCGTAGCGCACCTGCCCCGCCGCCTGCGCCCGGAGGAGGCGCTCATAGCTCTCCTGCACGATGTCGTCATAATCCCCGAGCGACGGAAACCGGGCGTGCAGGTACGCCCGCAGCGCCGGTTCATGCGGCTGCACTTCCTCGGCAAACCAGCGGGCCTGTTCGGACGGAGGCATTCGGGGGACGGCTTCAGCGCGAGTGCATCGCCCTCCGCCCCCGGCATGTCGAGCGGATTATCATGAAAACGCCTGATGCGAAAAATTCTCCAAAAAACGGATAACCCAAAACGCCTGCAGCTGCGTCTTGGTGGGTTGGCCCGTCGGTTTTGTCCGGATCGTCACCGCCTTCCAGCAGAGGCTCCCGCGAAGCTGCTAGGCTCGCGAAGACGGGAGACCAACCTCTTTTCGAACTCTGGCGCGATCCCCGTCGGCGACGAAAGGCTCATCGTCGCGAACCTCGCGCCTTCGCGTGAGCCCGTTTGGGTCTTTTGCAGACAAAAGGGTCCCATCAGAATCCGGAAAACGCCGGTGGCGCACGCCGGGTGGCGCAGCCCGCCCCGCACTCACCGGGCGCGCTGCGGCGTTCATTTTGGAACATGCAGGGCTGCGCGAGAACGCGACCGCGAAACCTGAACACGATGAGCCGCACGAAAACTCTTCGGCTCAATCAGCCCCCACTCCGACCGTCGTGATGCTCGAGCCTCGCCGACCGCGGCACGTCACGCCGCCCGCCGCCTGCTGCGACGCGAGCTTCCTCGTCATCGATAACACCGGGTTTCACCTCAACGTTTTCTTCTTCTCCCTTGTCCCAGAACGCCAGGAAAACGGCTCGACATCCCGAGGCATCGTTCGCAATTCAGCTGTCCTCGTTGCATTGGTCCATGCCCCTTGACCCCGCCAATCAAACCCGCTGGTTCTCCGAGCAGGTGCAGCCGTATGAGGCGCACTTGCGTCGATGGCTCCAGGCCCGTTTTCCATCGCTCGGCGATCGAGACGACCTCGTGCAGGAGAGTTTTGTGCGCGTGTTGCGGTTCCAGGCCAGAGCGCCGATTGCAAATGTGCGGGGCTTCCTGTTCGCCACCGCGCGCAATCTCGCGCTCAATCACCTCCGCCGCCGACTCTGCGAACATCCGAAAGGCATGGGGGAAATCGACCCCTCGCGTGTCTTGGATGAGAACGTCGATACGCCGGAATCGGTGGCTCGTCGTCAGGAACTCGAATTCTTGCAACACGCCCTCCAGTCATTGCCCGCCCGCTGCCGCGAGGTCTTCACCCTGCGGCGGATTTACGGGTTGTCGCAGAAGGAAATCGCGGCGCAACTGGGCATTTCGGAAAAGACCGTGGAGAATCACAACGTGACGGCGCTGGCCAGATGTGTGGAATATTTCCGCCGCATCGAGGCCGGCACGGTCGCAGCCACCTCCTCCGCAGGTCCGTCACCACGCGAATTTAGCCCCAACCGAATGGAGGTTCGTCATGCGTGACCAGGACGCCCACGACACGAAGAATGCCGCGATCGATCGCGCTGCCGCGGCGTGGGTGATTCGCCTGGAGTCGGGCCTGACGAAAGACGAGGACCGCGATCTGGCGGAGTGGACCGCCTCCGACCCGCGGCATGCCGCCGTGCTGGCGGAACACCAGAAAGCATGGGCGCGCTTTGCCCCCCTCGCCGCCCTTGCTCCCACCGCGCCGCAAACTCGTGAATCCGACAGAAAGAGGTCTTCGCTTCGGCCCCGGAGGAGACTCGCGCCCCTCCTGCGTTTCGGGCTGCCGGCCCTGGCGGCAGCGGCCGCCGTGGTCGTGGGGATTTACCTCCGCGCGCCTGCCACCGCGCCGGCATCCGCGAGGACCGAGGTGGCCAGCGCCGCCCTTCCGGCCGCGTGCGAGCAGCGCGTGTTGTCCGATGGATCGACCGTCGTGCTGAACCGCGCCGCAGAGTTGACGGTGGATTTCAGTCGCGCCGAACGGCGCGTGCATCTCGTGCGGGGCGAAGCGAGTTTCACGGTCGCAAAGGATGCGGCCCGACCCTTCATCGTCGTGGGAAGTGGCGTCGAAGTGCGCGCGGTCGGCACGGCATTCAATGTCCGGCTTGGTCGCGAGCGGACAGAGGTGCTCGTTACTGAAGGCGTGGTCAGGGTGAACGCAGCGGCCGCCCGCACCGAGCTGACGCTTGATGCCGGGCAGCACGTCGCGATCGCCGGAAATTCACCGGCCACCGCGCCCCTCGTCACCACGCTCTTGCCGGCGGAGATCGAGCGGGAGCTGGCCTGGCAGCCGCGGATGCTCGATTTCGACAACGTAGCGCTGGCGGAAATCGTGGCGGCCTTCAATCTCCGCAACCCCGTGCCGATGGTGGTGGCCGACCCCGTGCTGGCTGCCGTGCGGTTAACCGCCTCCTTTCGTTCCGATCACGTGGCGAGCTTCGTCCGACTCATCGAAAGCAACTACGGCGTCCACGTTGAATCTCGGGGCGACGCATTGGTCCTTCGACGCGAGTAGAGCCAGCCCGACGCAGCCCGGCCGTCGGCCGTCCGGAGTTTCTCACCTTTTTCTTTTGGGGAATTTGGCGTCGTCGCGTTTCTTACATGCAGCCCTGCCCCCTTTATGACCCTCCCCACGTCATCCCGTTCAGCCATCCGTCTGCTCCCGCGCGTCCCCGCCGCTCGCGCCCTCCTCTCTGTCCTGGGGAGCGTTGCACTCGGCGTCGCCGCCCTCGCGGCCGACGCCGCGAAGCGACTCTTCGACGTCCCCGCCGGTGATGCGCGCCCCATGCTCCGTCAATTCGCCACGCAGGCGAAAACCGAAATCGTGTTTCCCGTCGAATCTGTCGACGGCATCCGCACCCACGCCATCAAGGGCGCGATGACGCCCCGCGAAGCAATCGAGAAGATGCTCGCCGCCACCGGCCTCACCGCCGCCCACGACCCCGTCACTGGCGCCATCGCAGTGCGCACTTCCGCGCCGCCCTCGTCCGCAAAAAAAGAAGGGGCGCGCGCTGATTCGCCAACGGCGCGCGCCGCAAACTCCCCGGCCGCCCGCGCCCGCACTCCCACTGGCTCCGCAGACGGCATCGTCCAGCTCTCGCCGTTCGAGGTGAACACCTCGCGCGACATCGGCTACGTCGCCTCCAGCACGCTCGCCGGCACGCGCTTCAACACCCAGCTCCGCGACACGCCCGCCGCACTCTCCATCTTCACGGCCGACTTCCTCGAGGACATCGGCGTAACGACCGTGAAGGAGGCTTACGAATACGGCCTCAACGCCGCCACCGATGACGCCGCCGTCAGCGGAAACAACCAGCAAGGCAACG
>JBBRCR010000360.1:0-8869 GCA_038204695.1 Opitutales bacterium
GGCTGCTCCTCGCGTCATTTTCCCCCTCGTTTCCGGCCCCTTCATCCCATGAAATCGCGCTCATCACCCTGGTCTGCTTTCCCATGGTCGTCTGATTCGTATAATGCTATGATAGAAATAGTTGTAGCGTTATTTCCACGCCGCGCCTTCCTCCGCCCATCTTCCCTCGGCGTCGTTTGCTGGTTTCTCGCCTCGGCCTCCGCTTCCTCTCTCCTTGCTCAGTCGCCAGCGCCCACCGCGCCCGCCAAAGCCCCCAGCGAAATTATCGAACTCAGCGCGTTCGTCGTGAATAGCGAACGCGACACCGGCTACCAAGCCACCAACACCCTCGCCGGCACCCGCCTCGCCACGCCGATCAAGGACGTCGGAGCCGCTATTTCTATCTATACCAAAGATTTCCTCGCCGACATCGGCGCCACCAACATCAATGACCTCCTCGTTTTCGCGACCAATATGGAAGCCGCCGGATCTCAGGGTAATTATTCCGGTTCGGGCGCCGGAATCAGCGATTGGCAGGTGGTGGGCGACGGCCCCCGCTCAAACCCCCAAGGCAGCACCCGCACCCGCGGTCTCGCCGGCCCCACCTTAACCCGTGGTTATTTCATCACCAATATTGCGACCGATGGCTACAACGCCACCGCGGTCACCGTTAATCGCGGGCCCAACGCCATCCTCTTCGGAATAGGCAGCCCCGCCGGGGTGGTGGATACCGGGCTGATTCAGGCCAATCTGTCGCGGCCGAATACCAAGGTGGAACACCGTTACGGCGACAACTCCAGCAACCGCTTCATCTTCGAGACGAACCAGGTGATCGTCCTGGGCAAACTCGCCATCCGCCTCGCAGCCCTCCACGATCGCGAGCGTTACGATCAGCACCCGGCCTACCAGGACAAGAAGCGCATCTTCGGCACCGTCACCCTGAGCCCCTACCGCTCCACCTCGATCCGCGCCAACTTCGAGTCCGGCAACACCCACGCCAACCGCCCCATCTCCGTCCTGCCTTACGACAGCATCAGCAAATTCTGGTACGCCGCCGGCCGGCCCAGCTACGACTGGACCTCTTATGACGATCCCGCCCGCAACCCCGCCGCTGCCACGACCAACGCCAACACCATGCTCCCGGTGGGCGTGCAGCAGGGCCAGATTTTTACCACGATCGTGATCCCGTATGCCCCGGGCGCGCAGGTGCCGGGAACCGCGTTCCGCAGTCAGATCACCAGCACCAACATCACCGGATCGAGCAGCCTCGCGGCGAACTCCATCCGCAATCAGCTGCTGCATCCGACCGCCAACCGCGACTTCGCCGTCGACGGGATTCAATTCTACGAGACGATCAACATCGGCGAAGTCAACCTGCCCGCGTCCGCCTTCCCCGGCGGCATCAAACCCGCCGGCATCAAACAGCAGGGTTTCATCAATTATGACGCCTTCCCTTTCAACAAGGCGATGATCGACGAGACCTCCTATCAGGGCGACAGTTTCCGCACCTATTCGACCACGATCGAGCAGTCCTTCTGGCGCGATCCCAACGGCGTGAACCGCGTCGGTTTGGAACTCGCCTACAACCGCGAAGCCTTCAGCCGCTACTCCTCCAACCAGTTTTTCTCCGAAGCCAACGGCAACCATATCCGCGTCGACCCCAATGTGTCGCTGACGGATGGCACGCCCAACCCGAACGTGGGCCGGCCCTATGTCACCGGCGCCGTGGGTTCGCAGACCAACTGGTATGACTCGGATCGCGAGACCAAGCGTGCCACGGCCTACCTTCGCTACAACCTGAAGGACGCCTTTCCCGTGCTCGGCCGCTGGCTGGGCCGCCACACGATGACCGGTCTCTACGAGGAATATGCCGCCGAGCAGCTCAGCTATTCCACCCGCGTGGCCATGTTTGGGCCGGTGGCAGATTTGGTCAGCGCCAATCCCGCCGGTTTCAGCCGTCGTCCCGCCGTCGTAGCCTACCTCGGTGATTCGATCCTGAACGGCGCCCCCTTGAAACTGCAGCCGGTCCGCATCCCGCGCATCGAGGCGGGGCTCGTCGTGCCCACGACCTATTTTTCTGCCCCCGCGAACTCGCCGACCCAGGGAAATTTCACCACCGCCCTGACCACGTTCAACGATGTGTTCGGCGGTGGCCAGGCCTCGCGTGAGGTCATCAAGTCCCGGGCCGCGGTGCTGCAAAGCTACTGGCTCGACGAACAGGTCATCACGACCTTCGGCTGGAGACGCGACCAGGACTATCTCTTCCGCCGGAATCTGACCTACGTCGAAAATCCTTCGCGCGTTCGCTACAGTCTCCACGAATTCGATTTTCCCTCCACCCCGCCGCCCGTCGATGCCGGCGAAATCAAAACCTACAGCGCGGTCCTACGCTGGCCGCGTAAACTCATCCCGCTCCCGCCGGGCACGGACCTCGGCGTGTTCTACAACGAATCCTCCAATTTCACGCCCTCCGGCGCACGCATCACGGCGCTCCTGGAACGGATTCCTTCTCCGCAGGGCAAAACCAGGGAGTTTGGGGTGAACTTTTCGCTCTTCGGCGATAAGCTGAACCTGCGCGTGAACCGGTTTGAGACGAGCGTCCAGAATCAGGGCTTCACCAGCCAGGTCTATTCTGACGCCTACAACAACGGTGTGCGCCAACTGGCCAGCTTCTGGGCGCAGGAGCGCAACATCAATCCCGGCATCGATCGCACCGCCGACATCGAGCTGCTCTTCAGCCCCGTGCCGGAATTTCGCAAAGGCCTTGGCTTTAAATACACTGGCGGCACGGGCAGCGTGCCCTACGACAGCATCTACGAGAATCCGCCCGGCATCGCCGACACCACCGATTACGTCGCCAAGGGAACCGAAGTGGAACTTACCTACAATCCCGTGCGTAGCTGGCGCCTCATGCTGAACATCGCCAAACAGGAGACGGTCCAATCCAACATCGCCCCCGCCACGCGCGATTTCATCGAGAAAATGAAGCCGGTCTGGACTCAGCTCGCCGACCGTCCGCGCGCCAATTACCCGGCCGGCTATGTGCCCGGCACTCCGCTGCCGATCGGCACCGCCACCGTGGGCAGCTGGATGCAGACCAACGTCCTGGTGCCCTACGCCACTCTCCTTGCCAGCGAGGGCCAGGTGTCGGCGGAACAGCGCAAGTGGCGTGCGAACCTCATCACGAATTTCACCTTTGACCGGGGCCTGCTCAAGGGTTTCGGGGTGGGCGCCGGCCTGCGCTGGCAGGACAAATTCATCCTGGGCTATCCCTCGAGTCTCAAGCCCGACGGCAGCGTGTTCATCGATATCAAGCACCCGTACTGGAGTAAGACGGATACTAACGTGGACGCTTGGATCAGCTATGCGCGGAAAATCGCTCGCGACCGCATTAAATGGAAGATTCAACTCAATGTGCGCAACCTGATCGGCGACGATATCCCTGTCGGCATGAGGGTGCAGCCCGACGGTTCACCCGCCATTACCCGCATTCCTCCTGAAAAACGCCTCTACCTCACCAATACGTTCGAATTCTAGCCGACATTTTGTCACCCTCGTCACTGTGATGTCACCTCCTGTGGGTGACGAAAACCTCATCGCGGTTTGAAATCGTTGATGGGACAAGCCGGACGGGGTCGGACAAGCCGGACGGGGTCATGTCGCGGATCGCGGATCAGGCTGGCAGTTGACAGAAGCCGGGTTGCGGGACGGGCCTCGATCGACAACGTCAAGCTCGTTGTCTACCCAATGTCAGGTCGGGGCGTGCGACAAATTTCTTCCGGAATCCAAGGCTGCCCCTATTTTGTTGCTGTCGTATATGTGTATGCTATATATTCTCGGCACTATGCCTACCGAAGCTACCCCTGAATCGATCCTCCACGACATCGCTCAAATCCAACGCATGGACCGAGGTACCATGAGCGTTATGCGCCAAGGCCCGGAGGGCCCCTATTACAACCACCAGTGCTACGAACACGGCCGGAATGTTTCGCGGTATGTTCCCCGTGAACAGGTGCCCGATCTCAAGGACGCCATTGAGGGTTACCATCGTTTCGAGCAACTCGCCGATCAATACGTTCAACTCATGGTGGATAAGACCCGGACCGGGAGACTGGAGAGCTCAAAAAAAAAGCGCCCACGCCCCAACTCCTCCTCGCCCAAGAGCAAGAAATCCAACAGTTGATGGCGCGCTTCGGTGCCGGGGAGCCAAACGGGGTGGCCGTGCAAAAACTGGAAATGCTGGTGCGCACCGCCATTTTCAAGCCCGCCAACGCGCTGGGATTGGAAGTGAGTTACACCCCGGCCTTGGCGAAACTCATGTGCTTGGAAGGCGCCGACGAATCCACTTACCTGAAAGCTGAGCGGCATCTGGCACAAACCGGCGGTATCACGGTGTCGGGCCGTCAGATTCAGCGGGTGGTCCAGCGCGTGGGTGGTGCGGCGCAGCAATGGCAGGAGCGGCCAGCCAAACCGGGAAGCGGCCAGCCCTGCGACGCGCCCATCATGTATGTCAGCGCCGATGGCACCGGGGTGCCGATGGTGCCGGAAGAACTGGCCGGGCGCAAAGGCAAGCAGCCCGACGGCAAAGCGAAGACCAAGCAGGTCTATTTGGGGTGCGTGTTTACCCAGCACCGCGTCGATGCAGAGGGCCACCCGGTGCGCGACTGGGAATCGACGACCTACGTTTCCGGCTTCATGCCCATCGACGAGTTCGGTCCGTTTCTGCGCCAGGAGGCGCTCCGGCGCGGCTTCGGCACGGCCGCCAAGGTCGTCGTGCTCATCGACGGAGCCACCGGCCTGGAAAACATGGGCAAACTCAACTTCAAAGACTGCACCCAAATCGTCGATTTCTTTCATGCCATGGAGCACGCGGGGCTGGTGCTGGATGCCCTGATCGGCAAGGCGCATCCGGACCACAAGGCTCGGCTTCGCACTGGGCCAAATGGCTGCTCAAGGACAAGGTGGCGGACTTGATCGTAGAGACGCGCCGGGAATGCGCGGGCAAGCCCCAAGAGCAGGCCGTCGAAAAAACCCTGCACTACTTCGTGTCCAACGTCAGCCGGATGCAGTATGGAACATTCCGGAAGGCGGGCTACTTCATTGGTTCGGGCGTCGTCGAAGCCGGTTGCAAGACCGTCATCGGCGCGCGCTGCAAACAATCGGGAATGTTCTGGTCCGAAACGAGGGCCGAGAACATTTTGGCCCTGCGCTGCATCCACAGCAGCCGCCGGCTGGACGAGTTCTGGATGCACCACCTCAATGCCCAGGCCGCCCGCAACGACTCCCTCTCACTCGCGGCGGCCTAACAGAAGAAATTTGTCTCACACCCGTCAGGTCGATAACGTGGTGGTGATTCGCACCACGCACGGGAGCGGGGTGCGTAGCAGGGGTCAGGCTTTGGAGCTTGGGGTAGACGGCCTCGATGTCCCGGCCCGTTCGGGGCCGGACATTCCGAGCGCAAACCACAAAGCCTGACCCTTTTTTTCCGAAGCGCTAACGGAGGTTTATTTCGTGAACGCCTTCAGTTGAGCGGTAAGAACCTTCACGTCTACTTCCGCGCCAGCGATGGTGGCGCGCGCCTTTGCCAGTCGCATTTCGGCCTGAAGGAGTTCGCGTTTTAGTCCGGCGAGTTCTCCCGCATTGACCGCCGGCCGCGCCGCCCGTGTCGACGCCGTTGAGCGATCAGCCTGCAAGGTCTCTAGAGTTCCGTTATTCATGATATGGTTGTTTTATTGTTTTTGGAAACTTCGGTCAGCCAGCTGGCCGATTCACCATCAGCAAACAATGCGCGCCGCTGATTGCAGCGGCGTGCGTCTACCGGAAACGCGGTAGGCCGGCAGGATAGATGTTCACCGCGTGGCCGAGGTCTGCGCGCAGATTCGCCTTGGGTGGCGACGCGCCCTTTGCCGACATAAAAAAGCCCACGCGTGAGAGTGGGCTCAAATTTCCGGGAGCTTGGCTAAACCGGAAATTTTATGGCGGGAGGGATAGCTTTGAAGGCAACACTCGGGCGTCTTGGAAGAGAAGAACCATCACGGAGGGCCATGATTTCTTTACTCGGCGAATCCGAAGTGCTCTCGCACCGTCTCCCCGTCCGTGAAATCGAAGCGTCCCGCGACGTAGTCGGAGACCAAACCGCTCACGAGATCGGCACGGACCGCGTCGAGGCCGCGCAGGACGAATTGAAGATCGGCCGGCACACCGGCGAAGAGGCTGAGCAAAACGAGCGCGACGCCTTTCTCGCTCAGCGTTCGCGGTTCGGTCACGGGACCGGACTTGGCGAAGGCAAGCGCTTCACCGAGGCGCTCGCGCGGATCGTGCGCCGCGCCGAGAAACCAACGTGCGTCGCAATCCCCGGCCTGCTCGAAGGCGGACTTCATGTAGTCGTATCCAAATTCACCGTGACCGAAGGCGAGCATGACAGCACAGAGGTCCTTGCGGAGGGGCCAGTCCAGAGCCATGAGGTCGGAAACGTCGGCCAGCGCGGAGCCGCCGGTATAGAGCGAAATCAGAATCGCGCGGATGCGCAGCGCCTGTCCGTTGTCATGTCCGGCGACTGCGGCCGCAAGCCGAGCGAGGGCCGGTTTGGCCGCGTCAACCGCAGCGTCGGTTTCCTTCGCCGCCGTGCGCACCGCGGCGAAAAATTCTTTCAGCGCGGCTTCGCGTTCAGCTTCGGCGGTGTCGTGGATGGGATCGGTGAGTGTAGAGTTCATCGCACATTGAGTTGTGTGTTTTGGTTTTTTCGTCCGAACGCCGGACGAAATGTTACTGCTCATAGGAAACGCGACCTAGCGTTACGCGCACCCGCGCGCGCCTACCGAAAACGCGGTAGCCGCACCGCTTCGGGATTGAGAAAAAAGGGAGCGGCGACCGCCGCCGCTCCCGACATCTCCCGCTCAGTTTTGGGCGAACTCGCCCGCGAGCGCCCACAGCGACTCATTGAGATTCCGACCCTCGCCGAGGCCAGCGACGGCGCGTGTCCGGTTGCGCCGGATTCCCATGCCCTCGGTGTAACCCAGGTAACGGTCGCCCCCGCGAACCAAGGTCCTGCACGACGTTGAAGGTCGTCCAGAGATCGGTTGCGGCATCGCCGTAGCGGACGGGTGTCAGCAATTTCTCGGGGCTGAGAAGCTTCATCACCGGCTGGTCGGCATCCCAACGCAGTGTCGCCGCACGGCGAGCGAACTCGACTCGCGTCGCCTGCGGAAGCGACACGGCCTGCCACTTGGAGATGACTTCCAACACACGCGGGGTGTTCTCGGCCACGGATTGCGCGGCTTTCGCAAACGCGTCGGCAGAAACGTCCACGTGACGAATGGAAACGTGGGCGAAGTCAGCGTCGGCCAGGGTCAAGCCGTTGCGGCAAACCAAGCGGTAGAGCCCCGCATCAATCCGATAGGCGCGGCTGCCGTCGTGCGCGTTCTGTAGAATCATTTCCGCGCGGGCGCTGCCCACGTCAAACGAACCTGCCTCAAGGTCGGCGCGACGCGTGAAACGAATCTCGCGCATCTGGAAACCCACGCGCGATTCCAACCGCACGCGTTGCTCGGAGGTTTTGACGGGCTCCCACCCTTCGGCTCCGAGCAGGGCAACGACCTGCACGGTGGAAACAAACGTATAGCGGGAGGAAACGCCGGGCCGGGCGTGGTCGGCGTAAACCGATGGAGCGCAGCGGCGGCGAATGGTCGCGCTCGGGCGACGAATCCGCCAGAGGCGGCCGTCAGCGCGGAAACCAAGCCGTCTCCGACCGCAGCGAATAGACGGAAGCCGGAATCGAAGCGGGAGCACCGGAGCGGTGAACGTGATCGCTCGCGCTGGAAAACTCCGGCGCAAGCCGGCATCGGGGCGTTGCGGGGTGTCCCCGCTGGAAAGGGGAGCGCGAGACTTCGGCTCGCGCGCGGGGAAAGGCCTTTCCCCGGCAAGTTATGGCGGAGGAGGAGTGTCGAACGGCAGGCTGAAATACGCGAAGATCGCCTTGGTGCGCTCGTAGATCAGGCGCTCAAACATGCCACCGCGTTCGCACATGGCGTTCATCGGGGGAAAATTCGCCCGCAAGAATTCGAGGAGCTCGGGGCGGTCGTATTCGACCGCGACGTTCGGCTGCTGATCGACTTTCATGACCGCGATGGATGGCAGGCAGCACAACACCATCATTTGGAATTCCTCGGAATCCAGATTGCAGAAGTACAGCCAATACGGCCACGCGGCCCGAAACGCGGCGTAGAAAGCCCGCACCTCGGGAATCGAGTGAACCTCGCGGGGATCGTCGTCGAACCCTTCGACCATGAACGCCATGGTGTTCTTCATTTCACGCAGCCGGCGTCCTTGGGGAAGTTTCTCCGGCGCGTAGAGGTCGAGGAAATGCGTGAAGTCGCCGCGTTCCACTTTCGAGCGACGGAACTGGTAGACGACCAGGTTCATCGTGAATCCGATTTACTCACTGGCCTTCACGCTTGCTCGCTTTGTGCAGCGCGAGGGCTTTTTGGTAAGCATCGTGGAGATCGATGGCGAGGTCATGCTGCGGCGCGAAACGCTGAAAGGCAGCGAACATGATGCACATGACCTCAAGGCTGGAGAGCATTTCTTCGCCGTAGGCCGGCACTCGATACACTTTTTCAGGACTGGCGTAATCGAGGCCATCCTTTCCCGCCAGCGCGGCTTCGGCGCCACTCCGTTCGACCGTTTTTGCGTCCATGCCGTCGAGACGCTTCAAGATTTCGAGAAAGTAGAATACCGCGGCCGGTGATTTCATGGCGAGGAGTTCGGGATTCGAACTCCCTTCCTCCGATACCGTCGGCGTGGTTTCGCTGGCTGGACGAGCCCAGCGAAACCAGCCATCTAGCCGCAAGTCCGCCGCGATCTTGTCCACGACGTCGTATTCTGAACCGGG
>JBBRCR010000361.1:0-8836 GCA_038204695.1 Opitutales bacterium
CGGGCTCGAGTGCTCGGCTCAATTTGCGCTACCGGCGGTGACGGCGCGGACGAGCTACACTTATTTGGAAGCGGAAAATGTCACGTCTGGCACGCGGTTGCTGCGCCGGCCTCGACAGCACGCGTCGGTCGATCTCTGGCATGAGTTCGGCCACGGCGTCAGTCTCGGGACCGGCGCCGGCTGGGTCGCGCAGCGGGAGGACGTCAATGCCAGTACGTTCGCGCGCGTCGATGGGGAGGATTATCTCGTGGCGCGAGTCTATGGAGCCTGGCAGGTCACGCCGCAGGTGGCGCTGAAGGCCCGTCTGGAAAACCTATTCAACGAACGGTACGAGGAAGTGAACGGGTATCCAGCGGTTGGATTCGGTGGCTTCGCCAGTGTGGAGTGGACGTGGTGAACTAGCTGAATTCGATGCGTGAATTTGTCTTCAGGTAAGCGGCAATCTCCGCCGCAAACAGCGCGCCGAATTCGGCACGCTTCTTTGCGCCCATGCCCGGAATATCCTCCATTTCCGCAACCGTCCTCGGATAGTACCGGGCCATCGATCGCAGCGTCGTATCACCAAAAACGATATACGCCGGCACGCGGCGTTCGTCGGCGACTTTTTTGCGCAGAGTGCGCAGCCGCTCAAACAGGATTTCGTCGCACGCGATCTCGCCTTCGCGGCGGGCGACGCGCTTCGCCTTTGGCGTGTTCGGCGTGGCAATTGGTTTGGTCAGGGTGACCGGCGTGCGCGCCCGCAGGAGGCTCATCCCCTCCGGCGTCAGCTCGAGGGTGGCAAACTCGCCCGAGGCCACGGTCACGTAATTCATGCGCATCAGCTCGCGCCCGACCGCCGACCATGCCGTGCGCGAAAGCTCACGGCCGATGCCATAGGTGCTCAGCCGATCATGATTCCAGCGCCGGATTTTGTCCGTCTCGGCCCCGGTCAGCACTTCGATCACGTGGTTCATGCCCACGCGGAAGCGGCTGTTTTGCGCAATGCGGTAGATGCACGAAAGAAATTTCTGCGCGACAAGCGTGCCATCATAGGTCTCGCGCGGCTCGGCGCAGTTGTCACACGCGCCGCAGTTGTCCAACGGGAAAGCCTCGCCGAAGTACTCGAGCAACTCCGCCCGGCGGCAGGCCGCGTTTTCCGCGTAGTGGACCATCTGCCGCAACTGCGCCCGGGCGACCTCGCGCTCGTGCTGGTCAGTCATCTCGTCCAGGAAATGCGTTTGTTTCGCCACGTCGCCGGCGCTGAACAACAGCAGGCAATCCCCGGGCAGGCCGTCGCGCCCGGCGCGGCCGGTCTCCTGGTAGTAACCTTCGATGTTTTTCGGCAGATCGTGGTGAATGATCCAACGGACGTTCGGTTTGTTGATGCCCATGCCGAACGCGATGGTCGCGCAAATGATCCGCGTGTCGTCGCGCAGGAACTGCTCCTGGTTTCGCGCGCGTTCGTCACCCGCCAGCCCGGCGTGATACGGCCGCGCCAAAAAACCACGGGTCGAGAGCGCCTCGGCCACGCGCTCCGTCGCGGCGCGGCTGGCGCAATAAATGATTCCGCTCTCGTGTTCGCGCCGGCGCACGAACTCGATGATTTGCTTCAGCGGCTGATCCTTGGGGATGACGCGATAGGTGAGGTTGGGCCGGTTGAAACTGGCCACGAACAATGCCGGATCGTGCAACCGCAGGTGGGTGATGACGTCCCGGCGAACGCGTTCTGTCGCCGTCGCCGTGAGCGCCATCGCCGGGACTTCCGGCAGCAGCGTCCGCAGCTTCACCAACTGCCGGTATTCGGGACGAAAGTCGTGGCCCCATTCGGAAACGCAGTGCGCCTCGTCGATCGCGAGGCACGTCACTTTCCATTTTTTCAGGTTTTCGGCCCAGCCTTCGAGCATGAGCCGCTCCGGCGCGACATAGAGAAGTTTGTATTCGCCGCGATGTAGACCGCGCAACCGCGAGCGCGCCTCAGCTTCGTCCAACGTGGAGTTGAGAAAAGTCGCGGCGACACCGGCCGCCTGAAGTTGATCCACTTGATCCTTCATCAGTGCGATGAGCGGCGAAACGACGACGGTGAGTCCCCCGCGCACGAGTGCCGGAAGCTGAAAACAGAGCGATTTGCCGCCGCCCGTCGGCAGCAACGCGAACACATCACGCCCCGCCAGCGATGCTTCCATGATCTCGCGTTGAAGCGGTCGGAAGGTGCGGTAGCCAAAAACTGCCTGAAGCTCGCTGGCAAGGATGTCCACTCGCGGGAGAACACGCAAAACGCCGCCGACGTTTCAACCTCGTTCGAACATTTCTGCTGCCAAGTCCGACGATGCTCCGACTCTGCGATAAATCGCGCCTTCTCTTCGGCCGAGTCATTCGTCACGATCGCTGCGACTACCCGACTGTTTTGTGCCAGTCACTCGGCTGCACCTATGCAAACTTTTTACCGTCCGCGCTCGAATCTCTACCCACGTGTCACCGGCTCCTTGTGCTTCGGCTGGCTGGCGATTTCAACCGCCATCGCGCAATCGGTGCCGCCCGCACCGGCGATATCTGCGGCCACCAGCAAGGACGTCGTCGAACTCTCGCCGTTCCTCGTGCAGGAGAGCGACGAGATTGGCTACGTCGCAACCAGCTCGCTCGCCGGGAGCCGCGTCAAGACTGATCTCAAGGACATTGCCTCGCAGATCGATGTGCTCACTCCGGAATTCCTCCAGGACATCGGCGCGCAGAACATCGCCGACGCGGTCGTCTATTCGTCGAACTTCGGCGGACCAAACGATCAGAACATCAATGCGAATGACGGCGTCGGCTCGACGAAGATCGAGGCCCGTGCCCGGGGCATGGACCAGGCCACGCTTTCGTCCGATTTTTTCGCGACCAATCTGCCGAGCGATTTCTACAACGTCGAGCGACTGAACCTGGCCTACGGTGCGCAATCGGTTCTGTTCGGACTGGGCAACGCCGGTGGCGTGCTCGATGCCGCCACCAAGCGCGCGCAGATGAAGAACTCCGGCTCACTCGAGTGGCGCGGCGATTCGTGGGATTCACGCCGGGTCATGCTCGATGTGAACCGCGAGGTCGTTCCCGGGCTCGTCGCCGTCCGCCTGGTCGGGCTCGACGCCGATCAGCGGCATTTCACCGAGGGCGGGCGGAACCGCCAGGAGCGACTCTTCGGCACGGTCACGTACCGGCCGTTCCAGCGCACCACGGTCCGCGCGAGTTATGAACGGATCGACCAGAAGGTGCAGACGGCCACGAATTACGTTTCGTACGACTTTGTCACGCCATGGTTCGCTGCAGGCCGCCCCCTCTTCGACAACTCACGCGGCAACGGCAGCATCACGGCCGACGATCCACTTTTCTCTCGAAACACGAATGCGCTCCGCGTGCTCGCGTACGGCACTGACGACGGCTCGCTTCAGGTATGGAACGGTACTGCGCACACACTTGGGCCGCACCAGTTGCCTGGGGTCGTTGACCCGCGCCGCCCATCGCTGCTCGACAACGCGATCTTTCCCGTGTCGGTCGATCCCCGGGTTCGCGCGCGCGAGAATGACATCAACGGGTACATCGTGCGCGCTTTTGTGGAGCAGAAAATCTCGCCGGATCTCTTCGTGGAATTTGCGGCAAACTTCGAGCGGCGGCGCGAGCGCTCGGGCGGCACGTTCAACAACGTCGAATCGATTGAGATTCGCGCCGATCCCAACCGCTTTCTGCCTGGCGGCACCGCCGCGCGTCCGCAAACCGTGCTCAATCCGAACGCCGGCAGACTCTTTCTCGAAACGTTTCCGCACGGTTCGCGCAGCTTCGATCAAACGCGTGAGATGCGCTTCACCGGCGTTTACGACTTCGACGCCGCCCGGAAGCTCGGCGAAAAGCGCGGCTGGCTCGGTCGGCACCGACTCGCCGTTCACTGGTCACTTCGCCAGGATATCAGCAAGTCGCAGGATGCGCGCGCGGTCGTCGTCGGTGAGACACCCTTCACCACAGGCGACAAGCTGAACAACAGCCGGCTGCTGCGCGTGCGTTACTATCTCGACTCGCCGTCGGATGCGAACAACCGCGGCAACTTCCAGGCGCTTCCGGTGCCGGGTAGCGGCGTGTTTGGTCCGTGGGCATTGACCGATCCTGCCACGGGCGCGCCCTATCAAGTCGCGCTCTTCGACAACCCCGAAGGCCAGTTTTACGTCCCGGTTGGCGCGAAACTCGAGGACGATGCGCGGATGGTGGCGTGGCAGAGTTACTTCCTGCGCAACCGCGTGGTGGGCTTTGTCGGACTGCGTCGGGATGCCGTGAAAACGTACAGCTTCAGGGAAGACGATTTGGGAAGGCTGGACCAGTTGACGCCGGGAGATGGCCGTGGGCTTTACCGCCCGTTCGAGCAGGCCCGGTTTTCAACCGCAGCCGGGGCGGAAGCCGCGACGGTGATGGGCACCTACGGCATCGTCGTGCATCCGCTGCCCTGGCTCTCGTTGTTCTACAACCGCTCAGAAAACACCTCGCTCCCGCCGGGCAAACTTGATCCATTCGGCGCGCAGCTGCCGGGTGTGTCGAGTCACGGATTCGACTGGGGCGTGCGCTTTTCGCTCTTGCGCGATCGGCTCGCGCTGCGACTGAACGTGTACGAGGACAACCAGACCGATTTCTGGTCGAATCCGTTTCAGGGGCTGCGCGACACCGCCGCCAACATTGAGCGGCGGCTCCGCGGCGACGATCGTCCGGCGGGAATGGGACCGGTGCCCGAATCGACGTTCGATCCCAATCGGTATCCAGTTTCCATGTACCGCTCAGTGTCGGAAAAGACCGCGAAAGGCGGTGATGCCGTCCTGGTGGCGAATCTGACGAACCACTGGGATTTGCGGCTGACCGTCGGGCACCAGCGCAACGTCGTGATGTCGCGGAGCAGGGCATGGATGGACTGGATTGAGCAGCGTCTTCCGGTGTGGCGGGAAGCGGGCGGACTCGGCTGGGACAACGTCACGGTCTCGAGTTCGAACAACCGGACAATCCATCAATACTACGATCAGTCGATCGTGCCCGAGATTGCGTCATTGCAAACTGCGGTCGGCACGCAGCGATTCCGGGAACGCGAATGGCGCAGCAACGCGTTCACGAATTACCGCTTCACGAGTGGCTGGGCAAAGGGACTGAATGTGGGTGGCGGCGTTCGCTGGTGGGGGCCGGCCAACACGGGCAACGGTGGCATCTTCCTGCCGGGCATTGCTGCTCCTGTTGTGGATCCAAGCATTCTCTATCGCAATGCGCGCAGCCAGCTCTTCGTCGACGTGATGGCGGCCTACCGCCGGCCGTTTGTCGTCGGGAGCACCAAGCTTGCGTGGCGGATCCAGCTCAACGTGCGGAATCTGTTCGATGAAGACGAGCTCGAGGCGGCGCGTTCCGATTACGCTGGGCGCCCATTCGAGTTTCTGCGCGTGGCTCCGCGGCAGACGAGCCTGACAATCGGTCTATCGTTCTAAGCGGCTTGCAGTCGGGGCGTAAGGCCGCCACGGTCCGTGGCAACGACTCGAGCTGGCGTCCCCTCGCCAACTCGTTTCCCCAACCCCTTGCCCCGCTGCTGCGTTTTCCGCCCAACTCCATACCCATATGAATCGCCGGATCCTTATATTATTCTGTATAACCTCCGCCGCCTCGGCTGCCGACCTGGCATCGCCGGAATGGCAGATCAAAACCGCGGTTCTCGCCGCCCCCAAAGCCGAACGCGAAACGGCGACGGTTTTGGGTTACGATGCGAGCGGCGCTCTGGTCGAGCTGCGTAAAGGCACCGGCAGCTTCGTGTGTCTGGCTGACGATCCCAAGCAGAAGGGTTTCAGCGTCGCCTGCTATCACAAGGACCTGAACCCGTTCATGGCCCGCGGCCGGGCGCTTACGGCGGAGGGCAAAAACGCCAACGAGGTCTTCAAGATCCGCGAAGAGGAGGTCAAGTCCGGCCGGCTGCCGCTGCCCGACAAGAGTATCCTGAATGTCACGACAGGCAAAGTCGACGAGGCGACGGGTGAAGTGAGCGAACTGTACACGCGGTACGTCATCTACATTCCGTATGCCACGCCGGAAAGCACGGGCATCCCGCTCGTGCCGGCGACGGATGGCGCGCCCTGGATCATGAACCCGGGTACGCATCGTGCCCATATCATGATCAATCCCCCGAAGCCCGGCGCCGCGGCCAAAGGTACGAAAGAGAGCGACGCGCATAAGAATCACAATTAGTCGCTGACACGGCCGTCGAGGTGGAAAGTCATCCGCTCGCCGCGCGCGTTCGCAGCACGCTTCGGCAAACGCCCGCGACCGGACGCGGACGCGAGCCATCGTGAGCACGACGGATCGCGGATGCGAAACCGCTGGCTTCTCTTCTCGGCGGTTGTTCAATCCGCCGCGATGGCTGTCATCGACACGCACACGCATCTGGAGTCGTTCATCCGCAAAGGCATGATCGAGGGCACACTCGAGCGCGCACGCGCGGCGGGAGTGAGCGCGATGATTACAATTGGGACGGCCCCCGACGATTGGGCCGTGTATCGAGACCTGGCGGTGAAACACCGTGGGTTTGTTCACTATTCGGTCGGATTGCATCCGTGTTCAGTGGATGCGAATTGGGCGCCGGCCGTCACGCAGATCGAGGCGTTCTGGACGATGTCCGGGCAGGACGCTGCGCCCAATCAGGAACTCGCACGAGCCGCTCGCGTCTCGCTGGCGCCGGTGGCGCTCGGAGAATGTGGACTCGATCGGTTTCACCTGCCGAAAGACACGGGTGAGGCCGAGCAGGTTTTCCGTTGGCAACAGGATGCGTTTATGGCGCAGCTGGCGATCGCGCGGCGGCTGGCGTGTCCGCTCGTGGTCCACTCTCGCGGTGCGTTTCGCGAATGTGTGGAGATGATCGATGCCAGCAGCGTGGAGTGGGGGAGAGTGGTTTTCCATTGCTTCACCGAAGGAGAGGCCGAGATGGGGGAGCTAATCCGCCGGGGTGGGTTGGGTTCCTTCACGGGCATTCTCACCTACAAGAATGCCGAAGCAATTCGCGCCGCGGCGAAAGCTCAGGGCCTCGATCGATTCATGCTCGAGACGGACGCGCCGTACCTGACTCCGCTCCCGCATCGCGGTAAACCAAACGAACCTGCGTTTGTGCGGCATACGGCAGAGTTTGCGGCGACGGAAGTATTTCGCATTCCGCTCGAAGAACTGGAAGCGACGTCGACGGCAAATGCGCGGCGATTTTTCGCGCTGTGAGTCGGTGGCTGCGAGCGACAGCGAGTGGATTTGTTCGGAATCAAGCTTGTCGAACGAGCGGATCGTGCTTCCTCCGTTCGCTGGCGTTCGCAATCACGATTGCGCGATGGGCAGCACCTCGCGCCAGAAGCGAGTGGCACCGTATCTCCGACCAGCGTCCGACCCGCTTATGCTTCGTCGAACTTACGGGTAAAAAGGGCCTCGATCTCGCCAAGCATTGAAGTCGCATCCTCGCCGGTGGCGATGAACTTGACCTTCGATCCCCTTCCGGCCGCGAGCATCATCAAGCCCATGATGCTCTTTCCGTTTACCTGCTCCTCGTCCTTCTCCACGAATACTTCGGACTTAAACTTGTTCGTCACCCGCACAATCATCGCGGCCGGGCGGGCGTGAATGCCCATTTTGTTCTGCACCACCAACTCCTTGATAATCGGCTGGAGAGCAGGTGATGCGTCGCTTTTGTTCATGAAGGCAGAAAAGACCCGCCAAATTCCGGGTGGTGGCGGTGGCTTGCAACCCAAAAACCGCGAGTCACGCTGCGCCGGATGGCACTGACCGCAATCATCGTCCCGTGTCGCCTGGAATCCACGCGGTTCCCCCGCAAGTTGTTGCACAACGTCAAAGGGAAACCGTTGGTCCTCTGGGTCGCGGAGCGGATTGCACGGGAAGCGCCGGAATTTCCGCTCTGGTTCGCGGTCGATCATGAGTTGTTGCAGCAGGTTGTCTCGGCCGCCGGATTCAATGTGTTGATGACGAATTCAGCCCATCAGACCGGCACGGACCGTCTGGCCGAGGCCAATCGATTGGTGCGAGCCGACTTCGTCGTAAACGTGCAGGGCGACGAGCCGCTGGTGACGGGTAACCAGATTCGGATGCTCGCCCGGCTCCTCACGAGTGGGGCGCCGATGGCAACCCTGGCCACGCCGTTCAAACGGTCGGTCGATTTTTCCAACCCGAATCAAGTGAAGGTGGTGCTCGCGACCGCGGCCCGCCGGGCACTCTTCTTCTCCCGCTCGGCCATCCCGTATTCGCGCGATCGGGCCGGAACGGTCGACGACAGCTGGGTGGCAACTCACCCGTGCTACAAGCACCTCGGCCTATATGGCTATACGGCTGAGCTGTTGCAGAAATACGCCACCCTCCCCGCGGGGCGGTTGGAACAGATCGAAAAATTGGAACAGCTCCGCGTGCTCGAGAACGGCTACGAGATTGCCTGCGATATCACCGAGGATCCGACCATCGGCGTCGACACGCCCGATGACGCCGCGCTCTTCGAGCGCAGTCTGGGCCCTCCGGATCCCCGCCCGTAGGGAATGAGGAAAAGCGACGAACTGCCGCGGGGTCACGCCGGCAGCCGCAACGTCGCAATGCAGCCGGACGCGTTTTTGCGATTCACGAGCGTCAGGGTGCCGCCATGGTTCTCGGCAATCTGGCGGCAGAGAACGAGCCCGATGCCACTGCCCTCGGGCTTCGTGGTGAAGAACGGCACGAACAGATTCGTGGCCTGGGCAATCCCGGGCCCGTCATCCTCGACGAACAGTTCCACGACGCCCGCACTCTTGCGCCACCCCAGCCGGACGCCGGCCTGCGCGCGGCCGGCCGCGCGCTGTTCTTG
>JBBRCR010000362.1:0-8832 GCA_038204695.1 Opitutales bacterium
GGTCGCCGCCGTCAAAAGCGGAGACCGAATTTTTCTTCATGGAGCTGCGGCGACGCCGACTCCTCTCGCGCAAGCACTCGCAGCGCGGCGCGACGTCGAGAACGTCCGCCTTTACCACCTGCACACCGCAGGGCCGGCTCCCTGGGCGGAAAAGGAGGCGGAAGGCCACTTTCGCGCCGTTTCGCTTTTCACCGGTGCGCCGCTGCGCAAGCCAGTCGCCGAAGGACGCGCCGACCACGTGCCGATTTTCCTCTCGGACATTCCCGGTTTGTTCCTGACGCGACAGGTTCCGCTGGACGTCGCGATTCTCCACATTTCCCCGCCTGATCGACACGGTATGTGCTCGCTCGGAACGTCAGTCGATGCCGCCCGCGCCGCCGCTGACACGGCGAAAATCGTGATTGCGGAAATCAACGAGCAAATGCCGCGCACGCACGGCGATAGCATTCTGCCGTTTTCGCGAATCAATGCCTTCATTCATTCGGACCGGCCGCTGCACGAACATCACATGGAGCCGGAAACACCGGTCGAGGCGGAAATTGGCCGCATCATCGCGGCGCTGGTGGAAGATGGCTCGACCCTGCAAATGGGCATCGGTGGCATCCCCGACGCCGTGCTCAGCCGGTTGCACAACAAACGCGATCTTGGCATCCACACCGAGATGTTTTCGGACCGCGTGGTCGATCTCGTCGAATCCGGCGCCGTCACCAACCGCAAGAAGAGCATCGGCCGAAACCGTCTTGTCACCAGCTTCATCAATGGGACGAAACGGTTGTTCGATTTCGTGAACGACAACCCGAACGTCGTTTTTTACCCGTGTGATTGGACCAACGATACGGCCAACATTCGCCGCAATCCCAAGGTGGTCGCGATGAATTCCGCCATTCAGGTGGACCTCACGGGGCAGGTCTGCGCCGATTCGATTGGGCATCGGATCTATTCCGGCATCGGAGGACAGATGGACTTCATTCGTGGCGCCGCCCTGTCGCCCGGCGGAAAACCCATCATTGCACTCCCGTCGACGGCAGGCGGCGGAAAATATTCGCGTCTCGTCACCCAGCTCAATCCGGGCGCTGGCGTGGTGACCACCCGCGGGCACGTGCATTGGATCGTGACGGAATATGGCGCCGTAAACGTTCACGGCATGTCGTTGCGGGAACGCGGCGACGCGCTGATCTCGATCGCGCATCCGGATTTCCGCGCCGAGCTGCGCCGGGATCTGTGTGGCGTGAGAAATTTCCCCGCGCCGGCTGCCGCGTGATGGGGCGGCACGGGCATTTTGCCCGTGAATGAGCGTCGACGAATCAACGGCGCGTTGGAATTTAGATCGCTGCGAGCACTCGAGCTCGCAGTGATCTCGTCGTCACGCTTTTCCTCGGCGAGTTTGTCGTGCACGGTGTGGCTTTCGCCATGGCTTCGCACCTGATTTTCCTCGGCACCTACACCCGGAACGGCAGCCGCGGCATATACGCGGTCCGACTTGACGTTGAAACCGGCGCCCTCGATTCACCCACCCTCGCCGCGGAGGCTGGCAATCCAAACTGGATCACGTTCTCCCCGGACAAAAAGTATCTTTACGCCATCCACGATTCAGCTGCGCAGGCGATCGGATTTTCGGTTGATGCGACGCAGGCGCGATTGACACGACTGCCGGCGCCCGCCGCCGGAGGTACGTCACTGGAAACTGTTCCAGCGAACCCGCCGAGCCATCTCGCCGTGGATTCCACGGGCCGGGCGCTCCTCTCGGCGAACTACCGCGACGGCTTTGTCGCCGTTATCCCAATACGCGAGAACGGCGCACTCGGTGCTCCCGTCATCACCCGCCACGAGGGCCGCGGCACGCACCCGACGCGGCAGGGGAAACCGTATGTCCATTCGGTCACTGTTTCGCCGGACAACCGTTTCGTGATCGTGTGCGATTTGGGAGTTGACCGAGTGTTTTCTTACCGGCTCGACGCGGCCGCGGCAAAGCTGACGCCCGCCGAGCCTCCATTCGTCGCAACAGAGTCCGGCGCCGGGCCGCGGCATTTCAAATTCGGCGCCGACGGGCGCCATGGCTATGTCATCAACGAGCTGAACAACACGGTGACGGTTTTTGCCTACGATGCCGCGACCGGCGCGCTTACCACGCAGCAAAACGTCCCGACGCTGCCCGCCGATTTCAAGGGCGAGAACACGACCGCCGAAGTTCGGGTTCATCCAAACGGCAACTTCCTGTACGGGTCGAATCGCGGTCACGACAGCATTGCCGTGTTCGCCATCGAAGGCGGCAGCGGCCGGCTCACGCCGATCGAGATTGTTTCGTCCCGCGGCCAGACGCCGCGCAACTTTGCGCTTTCACCCGACGGCAAATGGCTGGTGTGCGCCCATCAGGATTCGAACAACCTCACGGTTTTTCGGGTGGATGCCGCGACCGGCCGGCTGACGCCGACGCCCCATGGTGCCAGCGTGCCGATGGGTGTCTGCGTGCTGTTCCATAGCTGACGCCTTTCGGATCGGCGGCTTTTCAGCCGCCGACTTTCGTTCGCCCGACCGGTCTCGGGCGACTGGAAACTCGCCCCTCCGCAGCCATCCACTCGCGGCGGTCGCAGACACACCAGAGACGCCACCGCGGATCAACACGTGAGCCCACCCGCAACAACATGTTCGCCAAGGTTCGCTCCGTCGAATCGGCGGCTTTCCAAACCGTTTTGGCGCCAGCGGAGGCATAATGATTCCTTCTGACGCGGACCCATCGATGGCACCCGCCTAATCACGAATGGGCGGCGCCACCCACCCGTTGACCTTTCCTCCCGGTGGAGCACGTTGCTCCCCTTCATGGTGAGCCCTCACACCCCCGAAATCCCGGGCGGGATGCCTGCCGCAAACGGTGGCACTACCCGCTCAATTCAAGACGTCGTCATTCGACTCGCCGGCAATTCGCAGGACGGCATTCAGTCCGTCGGCGGATTCCTGGCCCGGCTGGCGGGCCGCAGTGATCAGGACGTGATGACGTACATGACGATCCCCTCGACGATCTCGGGCGGGCCGTCGATTTTCCAAGTGCGGATGGGCACGGGCGATATTCTTTCCGCGGGGGATCGGGCGGACATGCTCGTGGCCTTCTATCAGCACAGCTATGAGGCGCACATCGGTTCGCTGCGGCCGGGTGGCGTGCTCGTTTACGACTCGGATCACGTTAAGCCCAATCCGGACGACAACCGGTTCACGAATGTCGGGGTGCCAATCACGACGGCCACCGTCGAGGCGGTTGGCGGCACCGCGAAGGACAAGGGCAAGAACATTTTCATCCTGGGACTGATCGCGCGAGTCTTCGACCTCGATGTCGAAAAGCTCTCCGCGTTGATCAAGGAGCGATTCGGCGGGAAAACCGAAGATATCGTCCGCAACGCGATGCTCGCCTTTGACGCCGGCTACGGCTGGCCGCAGAACAATCTGCGGGATCTGTTTTATCGGTTTGAGGCGGCTGACCGGGCTCCCGATGCGCGAAGCCGGCCGCAAATCACGCTCGATGGCAACGCGGCCGTCGCCTACGGACTGATTGCCGCCGGTGTGCGGCATGGCGCCGGTTATCCGATCACCCCCTGGTCCTCCATCATGGAGATTCTGCGGGCCGAACTGCCGAAATACGGCGGCATATTCGTGCAGTGCGAAGACGAAATCGCCGCCGTCTCGACCGCGCTGGGCTTTTCGTACTCTGGCCGGCTCGCGATCACGGGCAGCGCCGGGCCGGGGCTCTCGTTGAAGATGGAGGCGCTCGGCTGGGGCACGATGGCCGAGATTCCGCTCATCGTGGTGAACGTACAGCGGGGCGGTCCGTCGACGGGCATGCCCACGAATGTCGAACAAAGTGATTTGATGCAGGCGATTTATGGCAGCCACGGCGACACGCCGCGTGTGGTCCTGGCCCCGAAGAACGTGGAGGATTGCTTCTACATCGCCATCGAAGCGGTGCGCATCGCCCGCGACTACAGCACGCCCGTTCTCATCCTGACCGACATGGCGCTCTCCAGCCGGATCGAGGCTTTCGATGAACCCGATTTGCCGCACTTGATGGCGGATCTGAAGCCCGATCGCAGCGAGCGCGGGGTCGATTTCAAACCGTATCCACTGGACCAGGTCACGCGGCATGCGCCGCCGGGATCCAAGATGGCGTCAGGCAAGTTCCCCACGGTCACGGGGCTGGAGCACGATGAACTTGGGCATCCGACCGGCAGTCCGAAGATGCACCAGCAGATGACCGTGAAGCGGCGCGAAAAAATCAAAACGCTCGGCGCCTCGCTGCCCGCTCCAGAGATTTCCGGCGACAGCGCGGGTGAAGTGCTGCTCGTCACCTGGGGTTCGAGTTGGGGGCCGGGCCGCGAAGCGCTCGGGCGCGTGCGCAACGCCGGGGTGAAGGCGGCGCACATGCACTTGCGGCATCTCCATCCGCTGCCCAACGGCCTCGAGGAAACCTTTGCGCGTTACCATCGCATCGTGGTCGCCGAGTTGAACGACGAAGGCCTCTATGGCTTCGGTCAGTTCGCGATGATGCTCCGCGCGCGCTACGCGAATCCCAACATCGTCAGCGTGACCAAGACCGACGGACTCACGTTCAAGATCAGCGAGATCGTCGATGGAATCTCCAGGCATATCGAGAGCACCCAGCTCCACGCGAGTATTGGCGTCGCCGTGCAGAGCCCGCTCGCCCTGCCCCGCTGACCGCCCGCCCAAACCCCTGTCTTTCCAACGTCCTTTCCGCTCCTCATGTCCTCCGCTGTTCCCGCTGTTGCTCCCGCCCCTGCCGCTCCCGTGCCGGCGTCCCCACAGCTCACAAAAAAAGCCCTCACCGCCGACCACCCGACGTGGTGCCCCGGCTGCGGTGACTTCGCCGTGCTCGCCTCGTTTTACCGCGTGCTCGAGAAGCTGAATTACCCGCATCAGAACATCGTCACGATGGCAGGCATCGGGTGCTCGTCGCGGTTCCCGTACTTCGTCAACACCCACGGTGGCCATTTCATCCATGGCCGGGCGCTGCCGTTTGCGGCTGGCATCAGCCTCGGCGGCGACGATCTGCACGTGTTCGTCTTTGGCGGCGACGGCGATGGGTTCTCCATTGGCGGAAACCACCTGGTTCATACCGCGCGCAAGAACGTGCGAATCACGTATGTAATCATGGACAACTCGGTGTATGGCCTGACGAAAAAGCAGACCTCGCCCACCTCCCCGCTCGGTTTCAAGACCAAGACGGATCCGACGGGCGCGATGGATCAGCCGATCAATCCCATGCGCACGCTGCTGAACACCGGAGCGACGTTCGTGGCGCGGAGCCACGCCACGCAGGTGAACCACATGATCGACATGATGCTGCGGGCGTCGAAGCACGACGGGTTTTCGGTGGTCGAGATTCTGTCGGAGTGTGTGGAATTTTATGAAGGCGCGTTCGACGCCGCGAATCCGCGCAAGGGCGGAAGCTGGACGTTGATCGAGGAAAAAAAGAATGACGGCTCGCCGGAGGACGAGAAGCGTCACGACGTGACCGACGAAGTGGCTGCGTTCAAGCTGGCGAACCTCGCCTGGCCCGGCGCTTTCGGGGTGTTTTACGAGAACAAGAAACGCCCGACGAAGAATGCACTCGAGGCGGGCTTGATCGCGAAATCGAAAGAGCGGACGAAGAACGCGCCGGATCTTGCGTTGCTCCAGGCAACGTTTGCCAAGCTGCGGTAGGAAAGTCGCTCCGGCGAGGGCGGCCCTCACGCCCGCCTGAGAATTTTCCGGCGGAACGCCACCGCTCTGCTCTCACGGAAGCAGCCGATCGGCAGGAGTCTTTCCGCCGGAGTGCTTGCTGTCATTCACTTGCACCGATGTGGTGAAACCTTGCCCGGATGCTCATGTCGCAACAGCCTGACTTCCATGAAGACCATCATTTCGATCAGCTTCGCCTTGCTCGCGGCCGCCGCCGCGCACGCACAGGTTCTACGCCCGGCAGCTGTCAATGGCGCGCTGCTCGGGGGCGTTGCGGGGGCGGTGATTGGACACAACAGTGGTGATTTAAGGCACAACGCCTGGAAAGGCGCGGCGATTGGCGCCGGCGCCGGACTGCTGATGGGCGACGCGGTTGGGCGCCGGAACGATCCGCGGGCGGATTCGTATGCCGCCCACGGGGGATATGTTCAGCGCCACAGTCCGGTCGTTTACGCCGGCTATCGCGGCGGCTATCCGGGCTATGGCCGCCACGGCCATGGCTCCCGTCATGGCGGTTATATCGGCTATGGTTACGGCTCTGGTTACAGCCCCGGCTATTATCCGGGTTACGGGGCGGGCTATCCGTATTACAATACCGGTTACGGCTCGTATGCGGCGGATGGTTTGTTCTGGGGCGGGCTGGCGGGCGCCATCATTGGCAACAACAGCGGCGACTTCCGCCATAATGCCTGGCGCGGCGCCGCCTGGGGCGCGGGGGTTGGCTGGCTGTTGGGCGCGGTCGCCGACAGCAACCGCCGCGTTTACACGCAGGCTCCCGTGACGGTGCAGCCAGCGCCGACGCAGGTGCAACCGGCCGCCCAAGCGCCGCAGCCGGTGACGATCATCAACAATTATTACAACGCGCCGGCCACGCCGATGAGCGCCGCCAATGGCATGTTTGGCCGCAATTGAGCGGCGTTGAACGCGTTTCGCTTTTCCGCGCTGAATATATGGTCGGCTCCGAACGACCAAGGAGTGGCAAAACAAAGCGTCACTTTCGGCGTCTTCCCCGCCAGCGTCTCCTTTCTTCTCGCACCATGAACCAGACTTCTCGATTTCTCCTCGCCGGCCTCACTGCGAGTACGGCGATTCTCGCGGGTTGCGCGACCGACGCGGGCGTGCGCAATCCCACCGGCGTTCCGGTGACTGAAATGCGCCCGGATGAGCGCGGTTTCGTCGCCGGCACCGGCATCGAGTCGCAAGACATGGTCAGCGTCACGGACAAGATGGCGCGCAGCATCCTGGGCATCCCGGAAATCGCGCGCGCCCCCGCCCGGCCGTTTGTCGTGCTCGAGCCGGTGGTGAACAACACGCGTTTTCCGATTAACAAGGACATCTTTCTGACGCGCATTCGCACGCAGCTGAATTCCAAGGCGGCCGGCCGCGTCAGCTTTCTCGATCGCGAAATGATGAAGACGCTCGAGCGCGAGCGCGCCTTGAAGCAGTCGGGCCAGGTGACGGCGAGCAGTGATCCCAATGTGGTGGAATTTCGCGGAGCCGATTTTTTCCTGACGGGCAAGCTCGATGGCATGACCACGCGCACCACCGCCGGGACCAGTGACTACGTGCTCTATAGCTTCCGGCTCACGAATGCGCGCACGAGCGAGATCGTTTGGGAAGACACTGCTGAAGTAAAAAAGCAGGGTCTTGAAGACGCGGCCTACCGTTGAACGCAACCGCGTCTCCGGTTAGCGGCGGCTCGCGTCTCCTCCCTGGGACCGCCAATCCACCGGTGGGCATCACGCCATCCAGTCGAACGCACAAAATCCGCCGGCCAAAGGCTGCCCACCGATTCCCGGTGCAGTATCGCCACGGCCGGATTCACTCGCTCGCGCTTTCGATGATCGCTGCTCTCCTTTTCACGGGCTGCGTGACCGAATCACCCCGGCGGCAGGCGGCGAATGCGAACGGCCGCGGCACTCCAGCCACCGAGGCGGATCGCCGGGTGGCCGCGATCCCCGATCGTGAGCGAGTCCTCTACAATTACCGGCTCGGGCTTGCCGCCTTGCGGCGCGGTGACGACGCGGAGGCGAAGGCGCGTTTCGACGACGCCATCACCCGGATCGGCGGAATCATCACCAACGATGCGGAAGCCGCCCGCGCTCGCAGCCTGTTTTCCGCCGAGAGCACGAAGCCGTTCATCGGCGAACCCTACGAGCGGGTCATGGCATATTATTATCGCGGCGTGCTGTACTGGCGCGATGGCGAGCCCGATAACGCCCGCGCGTGTTTTCGTTCCGGGCAGGTGATTGATAGCGATCCCTACAATGAACGCTACGAGGCGGACTACGTTCTGCTCGACTACCTGGAGGGCTTCGCCTCGGCGAAACTGGGCGCGGATGGGAGTGACGCCTTCGCGCGCGCCAATGCGCACGCCAGCCCCCAGACGCCGCTGCCGCCTTACAACCCCGACGCCAACGTCCTCGTGTTTGCCGAATACGGGTACGGGCCGCGCAAATACGCCGCCGGCGAAAATGGCCAACAACTCCGCTTTTACACGGACGACTCACCGTCGCATTCCGCGCGGCTCGTGCTCGATGGCGGCAGGAAGATTGTGCCGCTGCCGACGTACGATGATCTCGGATTCCAGGCTTCGACGCGCGGCGGTCGCGTGATGGATCACGTGCTCGGCAACAAGGCCTATTTCAAAACGGGTGCCAGCATGGCGGGGGATGTGGCGCTGGTCGGCTCGGTGATTGCGAGCGATCAGGCGCGGCGCCGCGATCGGCAGGGTCGCAATGACAACGATGCGGAGCGCACCGCGATTGGCCTGGGTGTGCTCGGCGTGTTGAGCAAGGTCGCCTCCGCGGCCACGCAGACCCAAGCCGACACCCGCCAGTGGAACAATCTGCCGCAGCGGCTGAGTTTTTCCGCGTTGAAGCTTCCGCCCGGCGACCATGCCGGGCGCATCGAATTCCTCGATCGCGACGGCGCGGTGCTCGAGCGCCGCACCCAGCGGATCACGATCAATGTCCCTGCCACCGACCGCGATACGGTCGTATTTTTCAGCGAACTTAAGTGGTGACCCGCAGTCTCACCGAACCATCTGCCAGTGTCTTTATGAACAACAAGCTTGCCGTTCTTTTTGCCAGCCTGCTGCCCCTCGCC
>JBBRCR010000363.1:0-8825 GCA_038204695.1 Opitutales bacterium
CGAGGGAATCAAACCCGCCCTCCTCGAACAGTGGCTGCCGAAGGAGGACCTCGCCGGACTGGCGACGCTCGCGCGTGACTCGGGCTGGACGGTGGCGGCGGATGAGAGCGCGGCGACCGTGGACGACGTGACGCGAATCGCCGATGCCGGCGCCGCACAGGTGGTGAATGTGAAGCTGATGAAGGGCGGGATCGGCGCGGCCCTTGATGTGGTACGGGCGGCCCGGGCGCGCGGACTTGACCTCATGATTGGCGGCAATGTGGAAACGATTCTTGGGCTGACCACGTCGGCGTGTTTCGCCGCCGGGCTGGGCGGCTTCCGTTGGGCGGATCTGGATACGCATTGGTTCATGTCAGCGAATCCGTTTTCGGGCGGTTTCACCGCCGAAGGAGGAAAACTCTCTATCGCTCACATCGCCGCCGGCCACGGGGTGGATTTTGGGGCATAAAAAACCTCCGCCATTTCGGGCGGAGGTTTTCGCAGAGAAACTGTCCTGGCTTACTTGTTGGAATGTGCGCCCACCTTCACCTCGGAGGAGACCTTGGTGACGCCCTGCGTATCAAGTGCGAGGGCCATGGCGCGGCCTACGACGTTGGCGCTTTCAGCAGAACCCTTGAGGCTCACTTCGCCCTTGTTGGCGTCTACTTCGATCATCGCCTTCGAGGTCTCAGCATCAGCCTGAAGCTTGCCCTTGACCATGTTCTCGATCACCGAGTCGTCGGTCGAGCCAGTCGGCGCGCCGACCACCGTGTCCTTGGAGCGAACGATCGCGGCACCGCTGTCGAGATCCGCCTGGATGTCCGATGCGGAGAGCTTCCACTCCGTGATTCGGGTCGTCACGTTAGAGCTGCCGCTGGACGCCGTGGCGGAAGACGAGCTGCCCGCGCCGGTGGTGCCGGCCACGTTACTCGACGAAGTCGATCCCGTGCTGCTCGGCGTCTGGGCCGTTGCGCTGTCCGTGGCTTTCGAGGTTTCGCTCGTGGTACCCGAGGTTCCAGCGACGTTGGTTGATTGATCCGCCGTACTGCTACTGCCGGCGGTCGAACTCCCGGTCGTTCCCGAGATGTCACGCGACGTCGAGTTGGTGGATGGCGTGATCGAGCTGTCGGTTGAAGCCGTCGTCGAACCAGACTGCCCGGAAGCCGAGGCGGTGTCGGTGCTTTGTGTGCTGCTCGAACCGTATAGCGCGGATCCACTCCCGGAGCCTGAACCCGTCACGCTCGTGCTCGAGCTGGCGGGGCTGGTGGAGGTGGAGTCGGACGACATTGCACCGCTGCTGCTCAGCCCGGAATTAGTGTTGGTCGAGCCGCTACCGTAGGTGGAGCCACTCTGGGTGCTTTGGCTGCCGGCAGCCGAACCATAGGTGGAGCTGGTGCCGCTGTCCGTCGATGCGCTGCTCGTGGCGGGCTGGTTCGAGGTCGAGCCGTAGGCCGAGCCGCTCCCGGCTGTCGAGCCCGACGTGGAGCTGGCGGCGCCGAACGACGTGTTGTCTGTGCTGGGGGTGCTCGACGTGCTCGCGCTCGTGGACGGCGAGGTCGAACTCGAGGAGTTCGTGCCGTACGGCGAACTTTGCGACGACATAGTGCCGCTGCCGCTCGCGCTTGTGGTGCCGCTGGTGGAACCCGATTGGGCGCCATAAGTGGTATCGGTCGGTGTGCTTGGTGCGACGGACGTGGAGGACGCCGTCGTCGACGTACCCGTTTCCGGATCAGTCGAGGAGCGGGTCGTGTGGCTGCAGCCGCTGAGGATTAATCCCACGAGTGCTGCAATGAAGATTGTGTTTTTCATAGGCGAATTGAGTTGCGGTGGGACTGACCCCGGGCGGGCCGATCGGTTCGCTCTCGAGGTCAAACGAGTCGCTAATATTTTTTCCCCTTGGGGCGCTCGCACACTATATATACTATATGCCAGGGGCGGCTCGCGGGCGGAGATTGGATGGCGGATCGCAAAATCATCGGGGGGGGAGGTGACATGATATTCGCGCTGCTGCCGTTTGGGTATATATATAAAAAGGCGCTGGCGAAACGGGTGAACGTTCCGCCAGCGCCAGCCGCCGATGGCGGCTGCAATACACTTAGACTTGATGGGTGCGCTTATTTGTTCTTCACCGCATCGTCATCAATGCGAATCTTCGACGTGACCTTGTGCACTCCGTCGGTGTCGAGCGCGAGCGCCATGGCCCGGGCAATCTGGCCCGCGTTCAGGGCCTTGCCCTCAAGTTGAATCTCGCCCTTGCGGTCGGCATTGATGTCGAGCTTCAGGTTGGAGAGCTCAGCGTCCGCCTTGATCCGGCCTTCGACTGCGCTCTGCAGCGTGGACTTGACCATATTGCCGGTGGGCGAACCCGCGGTGTCCTTCGTGCGGACGATCGGTCGTTTCGCGGCGAGGTCGGCATCGATGTCCTTCGCGTCGAGCTTCCACTCGGTGAATTTCGCCTCCATCTTGTCACCCGTGCGGGAGAGTGCGGCGGACGCGTCCCGGCCGGCTTCGCGCATCTCGGCGCCTGCGCTCCGCGCCGCATCGCGGACATCGCGGCCCGCTTCGCGCGTGGTATCGGCCGCGTTGCTCGTGCCCCGGCGCACATCGGCTGCGACTGCGCCGCTCGTCGTACCAGCCGTGGTGCCGTACGTGTCGGTGCGGGTGGTCACGGTCGGATCCACGGCCGGATCAGTCGACGCGGTGGACGTGCGGGTTGATTTGTTGCAGCCAGCAAGGGCAAGGCCGGCCAGGAGGGTGGAAAATAACAGTGTCGTTTTCATAGGTGAATTTGAGTTGCTTGCCGACTGACCGCTGCCGGCGTGAGCGGTTCACGGGGTATTTTTCTGGCGTCGTGCGTTCCGCATGGTTTCACCTGTGGGCATGGCCACAAAATTTGCTCTCGTTACCGGCGCCTCGCGCGGCATCGGCCGCGGAATTGCGATTGAACTCGCCCGTACGGGCTGCCAGGTCGCGATCAATTACGCCGCCAATGTCGAAGCTGCCCAGGAGGCGCTTGCTTTGGTGAGAGCCGCGGGTGGAGAGGGTTTTATCGTACAGGGTGACGTGGCGGTGGCGGCGGACCGCGAGCGGCTGGTGCACGAAACCGTCGCGCGTTTCGGCCGGATCGACTTGCTGGTCAACAATGCCGGCGTGGCGCCCAAGGTCCGCGCGGATGTACTCGAGGCAGGGGAGGAGAGTTTCGACCGGTTGTTTGCGATCAACCTGAAGGGACCGTTTTTTTTGTCCCAGCTCGTTGCGCGACAAATGCTCCGGCAGGACCGCGACGAAGAGGGCTTTCGCGGCCGGATCGTAACCATCACGTCGATCTCTGTATATACTGCGTCGATCAACCGCGGTGATTATTGCATCGTGAAGGCGGGACTCGCCATGATGACAAAGCTGCTTGCTGACCGGCTGGCCAACGACGGGGTAAACGTTTACGAGATTCGGCCGGGTATAATCGCCACGGACATGACTGGAGGCGTGAAGGAAAAATACGACAAGCTGATCCTGGAGCAGGGCATCACCCCGATCCGCCGCTGGGGAAAACCGGAAGACGTTGGGCGTGCCGTCCGCGCGATCGCCGAGGACCGTTTTCCTTTTTCGACCGGCGCGGTTTTCGATGTCGATGGCGGTTTTCATCTGCATCGCTTGTAGGCTGCTCTGTACGCACGGGTTTGCCGGTGAAACGCCACTGGCCACAAGAATCGCCATCCCGCGTGCCGGCGGGGCGGACTACGTCAGTAATTTCGCGGCAGCTGCGAGATCCGCCACGAGCAGTTGGAGCGCAGTGGTGCGCTCGGCCGGGTCCATGCGCAGGATTGATGACGGGTGAATCGTGGCGACGAACGCGCCGGGGCCGGCCACGTCATGAAAAACTTTTCCCGATCGCGCGTGACGCGAAACTTCGCCGCCTTGAAGGTTTGCGCCGCGGTCGCACCCATGGCGAAGCGAGCAGGCCCCTCGCCACAGACCGTCTGTGTTCCGATTCTCCATAACGGGCAGCCGCGACCACGCCGGGCCGCCCTCTCGCAGGGACGAGAGCGACCTCCGCTTGGGGAGGAAGGGCTCTGCCGTCATGGGGTCGGTCGTGACCGTGCGCATGGCGGGAAAGACCGGCGGCACGGCCAATGGTGCGCCGGGAGTTTCCCCGCGCAGGGCTGGGCGTGTCCCGCCGGGCCGCTCGACGGCGGCCCTGACCGCAGAACTCGTGACGGGGCCGGCGTATCCGCCGACACAACACCGGGCCGTAGTATTCAATGTACTGATTCACCGAAGATCGCTCGGCACCGCCCGGGCGTGCCTCGTGCCACCGGGTGTTTCAGCGCCCTTCTCGGTGGTGGCAATCGGGATGGCCGAAGCCCCGCCTCGCTCGTCCGCGGAGACCACCAGGACGACTGCGTCGGGCGTTTGTTGCTGCGCATATCTTGCCGGCCGCGCCGTGCAAAACACGGGTTTCCAAGGCGACAGGGCGCGTGGCGTACGAATATTTGATGATCTCCGGTAATAGTTTGGCTACCACAACAGGTAGTGGTTGACCGGCAAAGCCCCACTAGCCGTAGTGGCGTCCCGTTCGATCTTTGGCCGTTGTCGCAACTTTACTGCGGTGACGGCCGCCCCGTTTTTAACCGGTTTTCCTTTCGCCATGTCCGCTACCATGCTGCCCGTTTCGTCCGCCGTTGCCGAGTCCGCGTCCGCCGGCGCCTCCGCGCACCCGACGCCCCCGGCCTCCGTTGCGACCACTCCGACGACCCGCCCGCTCCAGCCCCGCGTTCACGGCGCCCATTTGCTCAACCGCGCAATCCCCCCGGAGGCGCGGATGGTGTTGAAAAGAGATGGTTCCAAGGCGCGTTTCGATCTGCACAAGGTCACGCGGGCCATCGCACTCGCGTTTCACGAGGTGCGGACGGAGAACGCGGCGAATCCCTATCGCGACGACATTCTGGCGTGCTTTGGGCTCGAGAGTGAGGCGTTCATTGCCGTCACGAAAATTGCGGCGTCGGTCTCGCAAATGCTGGAGCTGTACTATCGCGATGGGCGCCATCCGACGATCGAGCAGGTCCAGGATGCAGCCGAAAAAGCGATCGCGGCGGCCGGTGATTGGGAGGTGGCGCGCGCTTTTGTCCTTTATCGCGCCCGGCAGTCGGAGCGTCGGCTCGTGCATTATTCCGATAATGGCATGGCTGATTACATCGCGATGGCGAAATACGCCCGCTATCGGCCGGACCTCCGGCGCCGGGAGGTTTTCGTCGAAGGCGTCGAACGCGTGCGTGACATGCACCTCGGCTTCTTTGCCGAAAAGCTGGAGCGGCGCTTTCCCACGCTGCTTTCGCCGGAAGTCGCCGAACTGGCGGGCGAACGGGCTGAACTCCTGCTCCATGCGCTCGGCGGCGAACAACTTTCCCACGTCATCACCCAGGCCTTCGCGCAAGTCGCCGCGAAGAAGGTGCTGCCGAGCATGCGCTCCATGCAGTTTGGCGGGGAAGCCATCCTGAAGAATCACAGCCGCATGTTCAATTGCAGCTTCGGCAACGTCGACCGCGTGGAGTTCTTTCGCGAGTACTTCTTCCTGCTCCTGAGTGGATGCGGCGTCGGGTTTTCCGTCCAGAAGCACCACGTCGCGATGCTGCCGCCGCTGCCTGCGCGCGCGGCCGAAAACGACCTGCCGGTCTGGCATGTGCACGTCGCCGACACGGTGGAGGGCTGGGCGGACGCGCTGCACGCGTTGGTCATGTCGTTTTACGAGGGGAAGAAGGCCGAATTCGACTACTCCGCCATCCGCGCCCGGGGCGAACCGCTGCGGACATCGGGCGGCAAGGCGCCCGGGCACCTGCCGCTCAAAAAGGCGCTGCAGCGAGTCGAGGAAATCCTCGAGCAGGCGGCGGGCCGGGCACTGCGGCCGATCGAGGTGTACGACATCAACATGTTCATCGCGAAGGCGGTCCTCGCCGGCGGTATCCGCCGTTCTGCGACAATCTGTCTTTTTTCCCCGGATGACGAGGAGATGATGAATGCGAAGACGGGCAAGTGGTTCGAGCGGCATCCGCAGCGGTCCGCCTCGAACAACTCGGCCGTGCTCCCACGGCACGAACGCAACGGCGAGCATTTTCGCAAGCTGTTCCGCGCCCAAAAGGAATTCGGCGAGCCCGGTTTTTATTTCTGCGATCGTCCGGACGCCGGCTGCAATCCCTGCGCGGAAATCAGCCTGCTGCCGGTCGTCGATTGGGAGCTCTCCTCGGACGAGATGAGCAAACTTTTCGCCTGGGGATACCAGGGCGACCTGCCCGGCACGACGCGGCTCTCCGGCTTCCAACACTGCAACCTGACGACGATCAACGGCCACGCGGCCACGTCCGAGACGATGTTCTACAACGCGTGCATCGCCGCGAGTGTCATCGGCACGCTGCAGGCCGCCTACACGGACATGCCCTATCTCGGCGCCGTGACGCGGCTGCTCAACGAGCACGATGCGCTGCTGGGCGTCTCGATCTGCGGGTTCATGGATAATCCCGGAGTGTTGTTCGACCAGGAGATCCTCACGCGAGGCGCGCGCCTGTGCCGTGCGACCAACCGGATGATGGCGGCCGTGATCGGGATCCGGCCGGCGGCGAAGATAGCGACCTGCAAACCCGAAGGCACGGCCAGCTTGATCCTCAACGCCGCCTCTGGAATTCATCCGCATCACGCGCGGCGCTACTTCCGCCGGGTGCAGGCCAACCGCAAGGAGCCGGTCTACGCCTTCTTCAAGGGCGCCAACCCGCAGATGACCGAGACGTCGGTGTACAATCCGGAGACCGATGACGTGATCACGTTCCCGGTGGAGGCGCCGAAAAAGGCCATTCTCAGGAAGGATCTGACTGCGATTCAGTTTCTCGAACTGGTGAAACTGGTCCAGACGTGTTGGGTGATTCCGGGCGGCGATCCCCAGTCGCGCTCACCCGACCTGCATCACAACGTTTCGAATACATGCACCGTGCGGCCGGAAGAGTGGGACGAGGTCGCGGAGTTCATCTGGGCGAACCGGCGGTTCTTCACCGGGATTTCGCTCCTGCAGGATGCGGGAGACAAGGCCTACGCGCAGGCGCCGCGCGAGGAGGTCTCGACCGAGGGCGACGTTGTGAAGTGGAATTCGCTGCGTCCAGGCCGCGTCGACTACACGCAAATGCGCGAATACTCGGATGAGACGCAACTGAAGCAGACGGTGGCCTGCGCCGGCGGCGCGTGTGAAATAATTTGAAACACCCCATCCCTTCGCGGTGACTCACCGGGCCCAGCTCCCGGCCGAGCGCCATTGAACTCGCCCAATCAGAAATTCCCGGTTCTATCGTGCGCCATGATGCCGGCCGAGCTGTTTTCCCTCAGCCAATCTGACCGGCAAATTCCCCGGTTCGAGTCGGTTGTTCCAAGGCGTTCGTCGATTCCGCCCATGCATGGAGGACAACGCCTCCGTTGACCGGACTGAGCTGAGCGGTGCCTGGAGCGAAATTAGCTGCCGGCGTCGCGTGCGCGGGGCGGCGGCCGCGCCGGGTCTCCGCCACTTGGACGGCAAGTGCCGGAACGGTGCGCACGATGATCTTGAGATCGAGCCAGAGGGATCGGGTTTGAGCGTATTTGACATCGAGAGAGACCATTTCCTCAAAGGTTGTCCGGTTCTTGCCTGAAACTTGCCACAGACCCGTCAAACCCGGCACAGCAGAAGTGCGCTTACGTTGGGCGTCAGTGTAGTTTTCGTATTCGTATGGAATGCACGGACGGGGTCCCACCACGCTCATTTCGCCGCGCAGGATGTTGATGATTTGAGGCAACTCATCGAGGCCCGTGGCCCGCGCCAGCCAGGCGCCGCGGATCAGGCGCGCATCGCCTCTGGCATCCAATTTTTGCATCGGAGCATTATTTTTAATCAATTCGGACAAGTGCGCCTGATGAGAGACAGTGTCCGCGCCAAAATGCATGGTGCGAAACTTGTAGAGCGAAAATCGCCGACCCAAATGCCCGACGCGCTCCTGGCGAAAAAACAGCACCGATGGTGACAAGGTCCGGAGGACCAGGGCGGCGCCGAGCGTGCACAGAGCGAAGACGGGCAGGGCGGCCAGACAGCAGGTGAAATCCAAAACGCGTTTCCAAGGGGGTAACGGTGTGCCGTGGCTTTGTGCCACGTCGTTGATGTCTCTGGGATCACTCATGAATTTAGATGTTGCGGGCAAACGGCGTGCCGGTTGGCGCGAGTGTACGAGGAGGCGAGGCCCCCGACATCCGCTCCCGACCGGGTGTAAAGATTAGTTGAAAAAGCGTGAATGCCGCCATCGGGGATTAATATGAGAACTCTGTAGGGAGTAAGGAGACCGGCAAGTCGGCGCCCCTGAATTGCTGGTCCGCAACTCCACCGGCTCCTGCCAGAACCCCCAGTCCTTGGGCAGGCATGCGTGAAGACGCTAACCTCTGGAGGCAGCGCGTTTCCCCTCGAGCGACTCACTCGCCCGCCGGGTTTGGCGGCGTGGCTTGAAATTCCGGCGGCGGGGCGCCATCGAAATACGTGACGTTTCTCCGCTGCTCACCCCTTCCAGTCATGCGCGTTGTCTCCATCACCGTGGCCCTGCTTCTCGCGGTCGCCGCCCCCGCGCTTCATTCGGCTCAGTCGGGGAAATCCGCTGGCGCGGCGGCGCCACCGAACGTTGTCATCATTTTTGCCGACGACCTCGGCTACGGAGACCTCGGCTGCTATGGGCATCCGAGCATTCGCACGCCGCACTTGGACGCGATGGCGGCCCAAGGACTGCGCTTCACGGATTTCTATGCTGCGGCGGAAGTGTGTACGCCCAGCCGGGCCGCGCTCCTCACGGGACGAT
>JBBRCR010000364.1:0-8819 GCA_038204695.1 Opitutales bacterium
CGTCACGCCAAGGGCGCGGTTGACGGGAAGGGCGACTTTCCAGTCGCCCGAGACCGGTCGACCGAACGTACTTCGGCGGCTGGAAAGCCGCCGCTCCGGCAAATGCCGACGTGCTTGGCAGGAATTGTGGGGCCAGCGCAGCGCTAACCAGGCGCCCTTGGCGGGCGTGTCCTCCGAGGCGCGGTGTCCCGGCGCGGCGTCGCCGGCTGCTCGGGCCGAGCAAGAACAAGTTCCCGGCTGACAACGCGCGTGATTTTTGTCACGAGGGGATGATGGAAATAAAAAACACCCCCTTGACTCGACGCGAATTTGTCCGGGCTTCCGCCGCGGCTGCGTTTGCTTTCCAGATCCTGCCCGCCTCGGCGCGCGGGGCCAACAACCGCATTCAGGTCGGCTGCATCGGCGTTGGAGGTAAGGGGCATTCGGATACGATGGCCACGTCGGCGGCCGGCGCGGAGATCATCGCGCTCTGCGATGTCGCCAACCCGCGCCAGCCGGGCCTCGGACGAAAGAAAAGCGCCAAGAGCGGAAAGGACGGCAAGGCGGAGCGCACGATTCTGGACGACTTTCCGGACGCGCGACTCTTCACCGACTACCGGGAAATGATTGCGGCCATGCCGGGCATCGACGCCGTCACCGTGTCGACCCCCGACCATCATCATTTCCATGCTTCGATGACGGCGATGCGGAAGGGGAAACATGTCTATTGCCAGAAGCCGATCTCGCACTCGATTTGGGAGGCCCGTCGAATGGCGGAGACCGCCGCGCAGTACAAGGTGCAGACGCAGATGGGAAATCAGGCGCATGCCGGCGAACCGATTCGGCGCGGCGTGGAACTGGTGCGCGCGGGTGTCATCGGCAAGGTCACCGAAGTGCACGCGTGGACGAACCGCCCGATCTGGCCGCAGGGCATGGCGGAGTGGCCGAAGGCGGAGCCCGTTCCCAAGGGCCTCGACTGGAACCAATGGATCGGGCCGGCGCCCTTTCATGAATATAGCCGCGCGATCGCTCCCTTCAACTGGCGCGGCTGGTGGGATTTTGGGGCGGGAGCTCTGGGCGACATGGGCTGTCATATCATGGACATGCCGTACTGGGCGCTCGGGTTGACCGCGCCCGAATCGGTCGAAGCGCAGCAGGATGGCGGCACCGCCATCGCCGGACCGCTTTGGTCCACGATCACTTACCGTTTCCCAACCAGCTTCTTCAAGTCGCCGGTCAAGTTCGTGTGGTACGATGGCGTGACTTCCAAGGAAGGAGTCTACCAACACACTGCGCCGGAAGAGCTGTGGAAAGCGGACTTTCCGACCGCCGACCATGTTTTCCGCCGCTTCGATATGCTGCTGGTCGGCGACAAGGGCCGGATGTTTTTCGGTCGCGCCCGGCAGGACTGGGTCTTCATGCCCGAGTCGCTTACGGCAAATTTCACCGCGCCGCCCAAAACCATCCCACGCGTCAAGGGCGAAAATCCAGCCGATCCGGCCGAGGGCAAGGGAGACGAAGGTGGCGGGCCATACGTGGAATGGCTCAACGCGATCAAGACCGGCAAGCCGGCCCTCTCGAATTTCGCCGCTTCCGGCCCCTTCAGCGAAACGGTGCTGCTCGGCAACCTCGCCCTTCGGCTCGGCAAGAAAGTGCAGTGGGATGCCAGGACCCTCACGGCGAAGAACGCGCCCGAAGCCGCGGCCATCATCCATCGTCCATACCGCAAGGGCTGGGAGATGACCTGAGCGCAGCGCGTCGGACGCGTCTCCGCTAACCCTGCGCTTGCCCCACAGATTTGCCACCACGTATGGCGTCGCGCCAAGGGCGCGGTTGACCGGAAGGGCGACTTTCCAGTCGCCCGAGACCGGTCGACCGAACGTGCTTCGGCGGCTGGAAAGCCGCCGCTCCGGCGAATGCCGACGTGCTTGGCAAGAATTGTGGGGCACGCGGAGCGCTAGCCCGGAGAATTCACAGCTCCTATGATAACATCCCGCACGCTGGGGCAGCCGCCGGGAGTGGCGCCGGTCTTTGACCGGCGTTCCGCCAGTCGGAGACTGGCGCTACGGGCGAAAACGCGCGCACAGAGGGGGTGCTGATATCGATCCGGATCGTGCATGTTTGCGACGATTTTGAGCGCCCAATCCTTTGGTCACAGAGCGCACCCGATGAAGAACGCGAGACAGGGAAGAACGCGAGACTCGGAAGACTTCGGAATCTTCCGCGTCTTATTCTCTTCCCCGTCTTCCCCATCTCCCATGTCTTCGTCCTCCTCTGTGACCTCTGTGTCTCATCCACAAGACCTTCGGTTGCGGCCGGAGGCCGCGGTAGGAAATTCCCCGTGTATCTGTTACGTTTGGGGAGTGCGGGCTTTCGGGGCCCGCACTCTGCGTCCGATCGTTGCCCGGCACGGCGGCCTCGCGCGGCTGACGGCCGGGAGCGTTTGTAGAGGTTGCCGACCGCCGTGAACGTTAGCCGGCAACAAGAACGCTACCCGCTTTTCACCGAGTAGCCCGCGCGCAGCCCCACGATACCATATCCGCAGCGCGAAAAGGAGACGGGGTGCCCGTACGCTCATCGTCGCGGTGAAGCGCAGCCCTGGCCGGCATATTCACCTGCCGCAACTCCGCCGCAACCGACGAAGGATGCCAAACTTTTAACCGCCGAGGGCGCAGATAGCGCGGATAACTCGAACAAGTCCACCTGCGAAAATCTGCGTAATGTGCGGTTGATGGATTGGAAAGAATCGTCGCAAAAACCGCAGCGCCACAATCAAACCCAAGCCTTTTACCGAAGGTCGCGGAGGTAGCAGGGACAACCCATCAATTGCATTTCCCTCTGCTCCCTCCGCGGCCTCCTGTAAGAACTCAGGGTTTTGAGATCGTCGCAAAAAAACACGAACCAGAAGAATAGGGGGCACACGTCAATCAGCCGCTCTCCTGGGTCGCAGCAGAAAATTTCCATGCCCAAGTCCGATCAAGGCTCACTTCCCGACATATTTCAGCCGGTAGACTTTGTTCCCGAAGTCATCGCTGAAGAGAAGTGATCCATCGGGGGCTTGGGTGCAATCGACCGGCCGGCCGAGGATCTCGGTTCCATTATTTAGGAAGCTCACCATCTTCAATTCGCCGTAAGGATGTCCGTTCTCGAACAGGATCCGGGACAGACAATAACCCACCTTGGCCGTTGCATTCCAGCCGCCCCGCTGCGCCACGAAGATGTCACCGTGGGCCTGGGGAATCTTATCGCCACTATAGAATGTCAGCGAATTCGCTGAACAGTGTGCCGGCATCAGCCATTCCGGAATGGTGGTCATGCTGGCGTACTCGACCAGTCTCGGTTCGCTCAGGAGGCCGAGGTTGGGTTGGTTTTTTCCGAGGATCCAGGGGTGCCCGTAGAATTTGCCCTCCATATAGTGGTTGAGCTCTGCCGGGGGATTGTGGTCGGTGATCGGCTGGCCGAACTTTTTGTCGCCCTCCAGCTTCGTGGCCATCAAGTCGATGTCGTGGTCCACGCCCCAAATTTCATCGGTGCCTGGACGCACGGCCAGCTTCTCCGTGTTGCGCAGACCGGAGGCGAACAGCTTCTTGTCCGAACCATCCAGCGCGAAGCTCCAGATTTTCTTGCGTTCGGATGCCTCGATCGGCTCGTCGGTCACATTGGTTTGATCGCCGACCGCGGTGTAGATTCTTCCTTGGTGAATCAACAGCGCCCGCCACATGTGACCACCGCGTGCTCCCGTTGGCAGCTGTTCAGCCCCGAGAACCTGCACGACTTCATCGGCCTTGCCGTCGCCGTCGGTGTCGCGCGCCTTCGAGATGTCGTTCAACTGCGCAAACCAGAGCCAGCCATCATGCCACTGCAGACCCTGCAAAATCGTCGGTGGCTCCTTGCCCGCGACAAATGGCGTCTGGGTTTCGAACGCGCCGTCACCATCGGTGTCGCGGCACGCGATAATCTTTCCTTCCTTGGGCACACTGACGAACAGGGTGCTGTTCGGGCCGAAGGCGAGGAAGCGCGGCATCTTGATGCCGTCGACGGCAACGGTGAGTTGGTAGCCATCGCGCACCCAGACGCCCGCGGGCATTTCCGCCGCGCGGCTGGTCGATGGGCCGAACAGTGAAAAGGCAAGCGTACCGCCGGCGAACGCTGCGAGAAAATGGCAAAGCTTCATATAGGATGACAATGGGGTGGGGCGCAGACGGGTGGTGAACAAGGGAGGAAAATAGGCGCGAGGCAATGCTGGATCGCGGAACGCGGCCGCCGATGAAGAACGCGAGACATGGAAGAACGCGAGACTCGGAAGACTTCGGAATCTTCCGCGTCTTCCGCGTCTGCCAAGTCTTCATCTTGCGTGCATGTCTTAACACCGGCTTGAGCCTGTAGTGGCTGCGAGCGCCAGCGAGTGGACGGCGTCTGCAATTGTGCTTCATCCACTCGCTGGCGCAGCCACGGTTCCACTCGCTCGCGCCCGTGCGAATGCAAGGGAAAGGGCCCCCCCGTAGGGTGCTCCGAGGACGCTCGCAAGAGAACAACATGCTCAAGGAAAGTGAACAGAGGTCGAACCAGAGGACACAGAGGAGTCCGGACATACCAACATCTGCCTTTCTCTGTGACCTCCACTCCCCCCTCCGTGACCTCTGTGTCTAATCCAAACGTTTCCTTCGGCTGCGGCTGCGCCGCGATCGAAAATTTCCCGACTAAAACGTGAGCGTGGCGCTCAACCCGAAGCGTCGCGGGTTCTGCAACACAAAGCGGTAATCCTCGCTTTGGTCGGTGTCGGTGACGATCGGGTCGGTCTCGTTCAGGACATTGTCGACGTTGAGTTGCAGCCGCAGCCGCCGGCCATTCTTCAGCGACCAGTCCCGCCCCATCATGGCGCTTGTCAGTGTATAGCCGCCGCCGACGATTGGCTTGTTGTTGTTGGCGGAATCATAACCCAGCACTCCGTCGCCGTAATAACGGGCGCCGCCACCGACGCTCAGGCCGCGCAGCCACTTCGACTGCACATTGCGAAACGTGTACGTGCCGAAAACATTTCCGGTGTACTCGCGCAGCTGACGCCGCGTCTGCCCGGCGCCGGCCTGAATCAAACGGTAGATGCTGTCGACGCGAGCGAGCGTGCCCGTGACCGTCTCGCCCGCCGGGATTCCGGGATACTTCGCCCGGATACCATCGGGAATCGGCAGGTTTGCATTCTGCATCCAGAGCGCGCGGTTCGCCTCGAGATACGCGCCATTGGTCGGCTGGATCGTCGACGCCACTTGCATCGTTTGGGCCGCATTCAACCGGATCCGCCAGTTTCGCGTGGGATTGGCGGTGACTTCCAGTTCCCAGCCCTCGCCGGCGAGACTCTGGCCATCGCGCGACGCGGTGTCGCGATTCCGGTCCGACACCCCGCCGTTGATTGTTTCCCAAATTGCATTGATGAAGTTGATGAAGTTGTTGTCGCGGCCCACCGACTGGTTGGAATCGGTCAGCTCATAGCGGGAGATCGCCACGTTGAGTTTATTGTCCCAGAGCCGCAGCCGGACGCTATAGTCAGTGCCGTCGCCGCGTCGGTTGCCGAGCGCCTGGTCATTGATGTCGAGGGCGGCCTGCGGCTGAAAGCTGTCCGACTTGTTATATACCAGAGCCAGCCATTTCCATCCGAACGGGCTCACCACCGCGCCGAAGGTCCTGGTATCGCCCTGGGCAAATTGCTTCACGTCACTGCGGACCCGCCGCGGGAACAGTCGGGTGACCGGATCGCGCTCGTCGTTGGTGCTGCCGTTGCCGTTGAAATCAGCGGTGTCGTTCCAGATGCGGCGGCGGTCGTGCCGCAGGCCACCGGTGAGGATCACGCTGTTGTCGAGCCAGCGACTCTGCACCACCAGCATCTGCGTATCGAGTTGCGAGAGGTTGTCGCGCGCGCTGTCGCCGGTGCGCACGTAGCCTTCCGTCACGCCATTTTGTCCCGTGAGTGGGTACTCCAGCGGATTGAACAGGCCGTGCCGGTGCGGATCGTCAGTCGAAAAATCTATATAGGCGCGGCGCAGGATCTGATTGTTACCATTGGTGAGATCGAGTGGATATTGGGCGTTGCCTGCGGGAGTGACGTTCTGCGACGAAAACGCATCATCATACGTGTAGGCGTTGGTCCGGGTCACGAGGCCGGCGATCTCGTGGCGGCCGAGCCAGTGGCGTTTTTTAACGAGGTCCAGGCGGTACGAGCCGGTCAGCCGGTAATCATCGGTCTTGCGATCCGTGACGGCCAGCTGGCTGGCGGTCTGCGCATAAAACTTGCCGAAATTCGGATTGAGTTCGCTGGCCGTCACGACGCCGGTGCGGTCGCTCGCCGTGGGCCGGAAGCGGTTGAGATCCACGGATAGCGCGTGGGCGCCGAACGTCATCACGCGATAGTGAAAATCGGCGACCGCCTGCTGGTTGAAGGCCGCCTCGAACGCCAGGTTCGCCCCGATCCGCTGCTCGATGAACGCGGCGATATTATGATAGCGATAATCGCGCGTGAAGCCTGGCCCGTGAATGGAGGCATTGAGCGGCATGATCGACGGGTCGAGAATTGCCGCCCGGAGGTTGTTCAGCGCCGGCGCGCGGTCGCCGCCGTTCGTCACCGCGCTCCCGTTCCAGGTCACCGGCCCGGTGCCGGCGAACGGATCCCATATATAATTTACGGAGGTGCTTCGCCCGACTGCGAGGATGCCGTTGGCGGGACCGCCGGGGCTGTAACCATACGGCGCGCTGGCGGCGGTCGGCATTCGGCGCGGACTGTTGGGATTGTTGGGGTCGGTCCAGTTCTGCGGGTTGTTGTACCAGCCGAGGTAACTCTCGCCGGCCGGCCACGGCTGCGCGATGATTTGATCGACATCGCCGTATTCACCCTCGATGCGGATTTCCGTGTGCTTGAACGGGCGATACGCCAGCGCGAGCGCCCCGGCGAAGAGCCGGTACTGTTTGAATTCCCGCCAGTCGCCCTTGTCCTGCGCGACGACATTCGCCCGGACCGCCAGCCGATCGCGGACGAGCGTACGGCCGAGATCGAACTCGGCCCGGTGATCGCTCCAGCTGCCGTAGCGCACGCCGACTTCATTGAGTTCACGGCCGAAACGCGCGCGCTTGGTGGACGCGTTGATGATGCCGCCCGGCGCGCCGATCCCGAAGAGCACCGAGTTGGGGCCGCGCGAAAGATCGATGCGCTCCAGGTTGAAGCGATCGATGTTGACCAGCCGCCATTGGAAATAATTGCGACCCACCGCACCGCCGACAAACCCCCGAATCTGGGCGGTGATATCGTTGGCGAGGTTGTTGAGGCCGGTGTAGTCGGTGAATTCCTCCGAGGAGTTGAGCGCGTAATCGAGCGCGTCGCGCATGTTCAGCAGCCCGGCATCATCCATGAATTCCTTGGTGAAGACCGAGATGGCGGCGGGGGTTTCCCAGAGCTCGGCATTGAGTCGCGTGCCGGCAAGGGTGTTCGAGGCGGCGTATCCAACGTCCTTTGACGTGGTGACCTCGAAGGGCGAGAGCATGGTCGTGTTGTCGTCGGATTCCCCCGCCGCCGGCGCCTGCGGTGCCGGAGTCGTTTGCGCGGCGGCAACGGCCGCGAGCACGGTGGAAAGGAGAAACTGGCGCGGGGTTTTCATGGGGATGAAGGCGGAAGGGATGAGACCGAAACGGAGCGGTTACGCGAGGCTAGGGCCAATGGAGATCGTCTCCGTATCGGCCCTGCGCCACAATCGCAGCGACGCTCTGGCGTGGGACACCCTCCGCGGCATAGGCGCCATCACGGAGCCCCTGATAAAACTTATAGGAAATCCGGCTGTCGGTAAACTGGCCCTGGTAGAGTTGCTCGAGGTAAGCGACCTGTCGCACGACGGCGCCTTCGGTATCACCCCCGAGCCGGCCCCAGGAGAGCGTGATCAAGTCGGCTTCGAGTTGGGCGTCGGCGATGCCGTCGTACGACTTCTCGAAGTCACAGTGATCAATCCAGACGTTGCGGGCATTGTTTTGTATGACGGGAAAATAACGTGGGGCGCGATTTCGCCAACGGAATAATCGCGGCAGTGCACTGGGCCGTTGAGTCGCGCGGCGACGTCGAGTGTGGATGCGAGCGCCGGCGAGTGACATCGCGACGCGTGGATTGGTGGGCACCGGTGGCGATCTCTTGATCACCGGCTTCGCGCCCGTGGCCACGCTGCCGCCGGGAAATTATACCGTGCAGGCCAGCGGCGTGGGTGGCACCACGGGCGTTGCGCTGATCGAAATCTATGTGCTGCCCTGTCCGGGATTGCTGTCGTCCTCACAGCGCCCGCGGCGGCAGACCAAAGCCCGGCGAGGCACTGTCTCAGACCGATTCAGCCACAGTCCATCACGCGCCGGTAACTGGCCGCCGCTCCGTCGGCGTTGCCCGCCAGTTCGTGCCCGAGCGCCTCGGCCCAGCCGCAGAAGAAGTCCATGGCCGCGATCCCCGTCTGCCGCGCCCCGGCCGATGCGAGGGTGAGATTGCGCGCGGCCGGCTTGAGCTCTCCGCGGTGGATCTGGACCAGTGCGAGCACACCGGCCGCCACGCACCGCGATGCCACCGGCGAGTGTCGGGTGGCGAGAATCCGCCGGGTGAGCTCGGTGCACTTCCGCCAGTTGCCGGACCGAAAAAATGAATACGAAAAGCAGCCGAAGCAGAGTTGACCGGCATGTGTCTCGTCATGGCGATTGCAATACGACAGCGCGCGGCGGAAGGGGCGCATCTGCCGGTTGGCGGCGTGAGTGGCACGGGCGTCCCGCCTAATGTCACATAGATTTCGTTGCGAGATCGCGTGCTCTGGCGGCGGCTCGGCTGCCTTTGA
>JBBRCR010000365.1:0-8814 GCA_038204695.1 Opitutales bacterium
CCCCGGGTTGTTGAGTTTTCCACCCCTCCCCACCCCCACACCACCTGGGCGGACAGGGCATTCCCCGGGGTGGCGCCCCCCGCCACGATCGAGCGTCGCCGTCGCGATCGCGCGGGATTCCAGTTCCATTTCATTCAGCCGGCAGAACGTGGTCGGCGTGACATTAGGCGTCCCGCCCGTGGGTTTGATGTGGCACGGGCGTCCCGCCCGTGAATTACATTCCTGAATACCCCTTCCGGGCGCCCTTCTCCCCGCAGCTTTTGTCAGAACACGAACCTCTCGCGTCAGCGCACCGTCCGTAACTGCACGCTGTCGACCAGCCGGTCCTGCGCGAGGATGTCCGTCGCGATGATCAACTTGTCTCCGGTCACGATGCGGCCTTCCCGCTGCAAGAGCCCAATCGCGTTTTCGATCGTGGTATTCGGATCAGCCGCGAGCGGCATCAGGAAGGGCTCGACCGCGCGCAGGATTCGCAGCTGACGGAAGACCGCCACACTCGGCGTGAACGCCAGGATCGGCGAGTGCGCCGGTCGCAGCAGCGCCAGCCCCTGCGCCATGAATCCGTGCCGCGTGAACGTGACGAGCTTCGAGCGCGGCAGTTCGTTCGCGAGCACGACGGCGGAATGCAGCACCTTCATCCGTTCGCCCGTGAACTTGGCCGGCTCCTTCCAGTCGTCGTCCGCCTCCTGCTCAATCCGGCGCGCGATGACGTCCAGCATGCGCACGCACTCCAGCGGATATTTCCCAATCGTTGTCTCCCCCGACAGCATCACGCAGTCGGCCAGTTCGTACACCGCGTTGGCCACGTCGGTGATTTCCGCGCGCGTCGGCACAGGCTGGGAAATCATCGATTCGAGCATGTGCGTGGCCACGATCACGGGCCGCCCCTGCGCCAGACAGCTGCGCACCGCGCGGCGCTGAATCACGGGCAACTCTTCGAACGGACACTCGATGCCGAGATCTCCGCGCGCCACCATCAGCCCGTCGCAGGCGACCACGATTTCATGAAGATTCGTGATGGCGGACTGGTCCTCGATTTTCGCGATGATGCGCGCCTTCGACTTTTTCATTTCGAGAAACGTGCGCAGCAGCTCGATGTCCGCCGCTTCGCGCACGAAGGAAAGTGCAACGAAGTCGATCCCTTCCTCGAGTCCTACCGTGGTGTCCGCGCGATCCTTCTCGGTGAACGATGGCAGGTTCACCTTGACGCCCGGCAGATTGATATGGCGGCGCGATTTCAGCTCGCCCGGAATCAGCACGCGGCAGCGGATCCGCGCGGCATCCTTCTCGAGCACCTCGAGCCGGAGGAGCCCATTGTCGACAAGCACGGTGTCGCCGACCGTGATGTCGTTGACGAGGTCCTTGTAATTAACATCCACCGACCGGACTTCCTGGGCGCTGCCGGCACCTTCGTCACCGCCCCCCGGTTTGACCGTGAAATCGAAAATTTCGCCGGCTTTAAGTTCGATCGGCACGTTGAGATCACCGGTGCGAATTTCCGGACCTTTGATGTCCATCATGATCGCCACGTCGCGGCCAACCCGCTGGCTGACGAGCCGAATCCGGCGGATCACGGTGCGTGTCCATTCGTGGGATGCGTGAGCCATGTTGAGCCGGACGATGTCGGCGCCGGCGCCAATCAGTTTTGCGAGCATGTCCTCGCTTTCGGTGGCCGGGCCGAGGGTGAAGATGATCTTCGTGCGGCGAAATGATTCGGTAACGCTCATGAGAACGGGTCTACCTGCCGCAATTGGATGGCGCGCGCAAGCGCCACCGGCGGGCAATTTCAGGCGGCAAGCGGGCCTACCTCATAAGGGGGTTGACCCGGCTTGAAAAGCGTCCCTTACAGTGTAAGGGTAACATGAAACTCACGTTCATCGAGTTGCCGCTGTTCACCAGACTCGTCACGCAGGTCACCGATGACAATTTTCTCAACCAACTTCAAAACGACCTCCTGCAAGACCCGGGAAAAGGTGACATTACGCCGCGATTGCAGGGCCTGCATAGGTGCGGATGGCCTTGCAAGGGCGCAGTCGAGCCGGCGGGGCACGTGTCATCTATCTCTGCCTCCCTCAGCACGACACGATCATTTTCTTCTACGTCTACACGAAGGCCAAGTCGGAGAACCTCACGCCGGATCAGGAGAAACGGCTGAGGGCCGCCGTCCAAACAATCAAACGAGAATTCAGACATGAAAACCAAGGCCATTGAATTCAACGCCGACGATCTCGTCGGCAGCGTCGAGGCGTTCGCACGCCACGTTTCGGGCAAGGAAAAACTCACCCTGCGCACGGCAACGCGGCCGCTGCCGCCGCCGGTCAAACCGCTCACGCCCTCACAAGTGCGATCCATTCGCCGAAAGCTCAACGTGAGTCAGCCCGTGTTTGCCGCCATGATGAACATCCCGACCGTCACCGCCGCCAGTTGGGAGCGCGGGCGGAGGAAGCCGACCGGCGCCGCCCTGCGCTTGCTCGACATTGCCCGCAAGCATCCCGAGGTATTGCTCGCTGGATGACGCGGCTGCCGCCAGCGTGGTGCGCTTCGGGGCATGCGCCTCGTCGTTTACGATTCAGTCGCGGACCAAACCGACGGAATCAATCGAGTCCGCCACTCAACCCCCATCTCATTAGCAGTAGCGGAACCGAAAAAAGCCGACTGGTGAACCATGGGCCGGGCCAAAAAATCAGCGGCGGTTCCAAACCGAGTCGGCTGGAGCGTTCGATCTGTTGCGTGAAATCGATATTGTTTCCGCTTACCCGATGCTCGGACCTGGCCGTGGCCGGCTTTCACCGCAAAAAATAACGATGGCAATGGCAGTGGAAGGAAAGAATCGCGGCTATCACTGGAACAGCATTCGACTGCGACACTGGCTGGAAACGGCCAGGCGCGGCGGCGTGCCGCAGATAGAAATGATCGTGCGCGATATCATCCACCAGACACCGCCGTTGCTGGATCGCGTGCGCGATATAGTTCCCGGAAAATTTCCAGAGGAGATTGCAAACAGCATTCTTGAAGGGGTGAAGGCCGCTGCAAGCGAGCTGAGCGAGGAACTTTCCACGGATTCGTGACCCCGGCCAACTTCGGCGCATCGACGGGTTCGGTGTCGGCCGCGTTTGCCAGCGTTTTTTGGTGCCATGGTGATTTGGAGTTGCTCCCGGCAGACCGTCTCGAACTGGCGCGCCGATTGGTCGAAAGCGTCGTGGAACCCGCGCCACTTACGGCCGCGGTGAAGGATGGCATTCGACGCATCGAGGAGGTGGAGACAGGTCGGATCGCGGGCATGACCGAAGGGCAATATCGCGCCATGCGATGAAGGTTATCTTCCACCCGGAGTTTCCCCGCGACCAGCGGAAATTCCAAGCGGACTACGCAGAGAGTTCACCGGGACTGGCCCAACGCTTTCAGCAGGAAATCGATGATGCCGTCGATGCGATCCAGGCCTCGCCCAGCGGAGCAGGCCATTTCGTCAACACGGGTTCCGCCATCGCATCTGAGTTTCGTCGGCGAAATTTCCACGCCTTCCCCTTCTTTGTCCTAAAGAAACTCGGCCAGGCTACGTGTTGGGCACGACCACCTTCAGCCCGACGGCGCGGGCAAGTTTCTGCTGTCGTTCGTCGAAGCTGACGAATCGGCGCAGGCCCAGCTCGAGGGCTGAAGCCACATGCAGCACATCGAGGGACCGGGTGCCGAGCGCCGGGGTATGCTGACGGGAGAGTTCGCTCGCGCGTTTGAGAGCGGAACGCCAGAGCAGGTCGGTCTGGCGATACCGGCCGGTCTCGAAATCGTCGTCGAGAGCGGCGAGGGCGGCGCTCAGCACGGCTGCGGAGATGAACTTCCGGTGTGCCGCCAGCGCGATGCCGTTGACGAGCTCGACGCGGCCGTGGTGGGTCACGGGCAGCGGGCCGGAATACCTGGCGCGCCACCCGGTCATCGCCCGCGATTCGGGCTCGTTGAGGTAGAGCTTTAGCAGCGCACTCGGATCCGCGTAGAGCTGATCAACGGTCGCCACGGTTGTCGTCGTGAAGAGTCTGCGCCTGCGCTCGGGTCAATGGCGTGGGCTGATAGGATGTCAGCCGGGACCAGTAATCCACCGCCGGAGCCGGCTTTGCCGGCCGGGGCGTGTGCAGCACGAGCCGGTACTTGGTCTGGCCACTTTCGGAAAGCAGCACCTCGCCCTCCGCCTCGACGAGCTTCCGAATCTTGGGAAATGAATTGCGCAGATCGCGGATGGAGGCGGTGGCAGGCATCGTGAGACGAAGTTGTATCACGCTCCGCCTGGCGTCAAGGCGCGTGCGGCTCCTGCGTGCGGCCAAGGGGCTGTTGGCGAAATCTCTTGCGAGCGAGGGAGCCGTGGCGAACGGGTCGATGAGCCGGAGGCCGGCCACGTGTTTGAAATCCTCAGTGTTCCGCGTGACGAGCGGCAACCCGTGAACCAAAGCGGTCGCCGCGATGATCGCGTCCGCCAGTCCCATCCTGCGCTGTTGCCGCAGCGCGATTGCGCTCCCGATAACTGATTCTGTCAGGGGCAACTCCGGCAATGTCTTCAACAGCGCGTTCAGAGCGCTCGATTGTGCCGGGGTGATTCTGGGAAACCCAAGAGTTTCGATCCGGGACACGACGCTCATCGCAGCGCCAGGGTCGGCTAGCCCTGCGCTTGCCCCACAAATTCGCCATCGCGTATGGCGTCACGCCAAGGGCGCGGTTGACGGGAAGGGCGACTTTCCAGTCGCCCGAGACCGGTCGACCGAACGTACTTCGGCGGCAGGAAAGCCGCCGCTCCGGTGCGAATGCCGACGTGCTTGGCAGGAATTGTGGGGCAAGCGCAGGGCTAGCCAGGGCTGCAACTTCGGACCATCGGCTCCGACGGCGTAAATCAGGATATTGGTGTCCAAAACCATGTCAGTCCCGACCAGGGAGCGGCCGCTCCTGACGGATTTCGCGCTGCCAAGCCACGGGGTCGGCAATCTCCTGGAACGGATTTAATTGGCGGAGTCGCTCCAACGCTTAAACGCGCTGCCGCACCATCTCCGGTGTTGCGCGCACGATCTTGTTTGGTTCGTCGGCGGCCGCCAGCGTCGCGGTGACTTTCACCTTGCCGCGCGGCAAACCTGCCGGGATCGGAAGATGCAGCGTGCCGTCCGATTGCGGCTCGAGGATCACGGTGATAGTGCTCATGAGACGAAAGATACTGCGAAACGACCCCTCGTAAAGCCGCCAGCCACGGTGTCGCGGGCTTGCGATGGTTGTCCGCTACGCCAAGTTGAGGACATGAACGAACTCGTTTTTGAAGTCACCCAGGAAGGCGACGGTGGATTTGTCGCCGAGGCGCTGGGTGAGAGTATCTTTACCCAGGCGGATTCGTGGGACGAATTGCGGGGCAATGTGCAGGAAGCGGTGAAGGCGTTTTATTTCGACCAGCCCATGCCCACTCGCATTCGCCTGCGCCTGGTGCGCGACGAAGTGATTGTATGAAGCTGCCGCGCGACCTTTATGGGCGCGAGCTGGCGGCCATTTTGTGCCGCCATTGGGGATATCGGAAGGTGAACCAAGTGGGCAGCCACATCATCCTCCAGACGGAAACACCCGAGCACCAACGCCTGGCGGTGCCGGATCACAAGCCGCTGCGGATTGGCACGCTCAATGGCATCCTGCGCGCTGTCGCCGCCGCCAAGCGGACGACGCGCGAAGCGATTTTAGCGTCGCTCTAGATTCGCCAGATCTTCGCGGCGCTTCGACCGAACCCATCCGGCGTCAGCGCGCGGTGGGTGCTGGCTCGGCGTCCGCCATGCTGGGCGGGAACCGGATGTCGAGGTCGTCGACCCGGAGCTGGCCGGAGATCAGGCGGGGGAGGAGGAGGTCGCGGGTGCGGGTGAGGTTGGCATTGGATTCCTCCAGTGACCAAGCGAGCGAATGAAGACTCTCTACGGATGAGTTAAACTGCACCCGAAGTTCCTCTGGTGGAGTCATCATCTTCGCCGAACGGATACCATCTATGGTGATTTGGGGTTGGGCTGAACCGCCGCCGACGTCGGTCAAACCGCGCTGACTCAGAGAGCCGACCTCTGGGCCGCCGCCGACAACCTCCGCCAGGGCTCTGATCTCAAGTCCAGCCCGTAGGAATGGGCACTGGCAGTGCGTTGAACAGGAGAAATTCGCGGTTAGAATCCTTGAACTCCGAAACTCGTTGTGAACAGGTCGAGTTTTTCCAATCCCAATCCAACCACAGATGGCCCGGATAAACACAGATAAAGGCAGCGCTCTGAATCTGTGCCGATCTGTGAAATCGGTGGCTGAATGGGTCTGAGGCAGTGCCTCGAGGGGAAAGAAATGCATACCCGAATCCACGCGCTGGCGCTCGGCGCCACGAATGGCGACTCGGTTCGCTTCGGAGTGCTTCCTTCGAGAATTTCCGTGCAGGTGATGACAATTCCACTACAACCCCCCGCACCATGAGCGATTCCTCCGCGGCCGCGGTTAAGCGGCCCGTGCATCATCTCCCGCCGGGCATGCGCCGCCGCCGGGGGCTGAACTGGGCGACGGTCGGCCTGATGTATACCAGCTATTATTTCTGCCGGTATAATTTCGCCTACGCCAACAAGGCCATCGCGGACGAGTTCGGGTACTCGAAGTCCGACATGAGCACGATTCTGTCGATGCAGTTCGTGGCTTACGGTTGCGGGCAGATGCTCAACGGTCTTTTGACGGATCGGATAGGCGGCAAGCGCGCGATGCTGATTGGCGCGGGCGGAACGATCTCGGTGAACCTCCTTTTCGGCATCGCCTCGTTTTGGGGCCAGTTGTCGCTGTTCACTTTTTTGTGGGGGCTGAACGGATACGTGCAGTCGTTCGGCGCGCCCGGATTCATCAAGATCAACTGCGCGTGGTACAGCGAAAAGCAGCGCGGCACGTTCGCCGGCATCTTTGGGTTCATGATCAACCTGGGCCGGCTCGCGGCCAACAAGCTCCTGCCTTTGCTGCTGGCGGGCTTTGTCATTTTTGGCCTCATTCATATACCGCCGCAGCATTGGCGGTGGCTGTTTTGGATTCCCGCCATCATCGCCACCATCGTCGCAATCGTTTTCGCCTTTGTGGTGAAGGACACGCCGGAACAGGCGGGCTACACCGGGCTTTTTCACGGCGAGGCCGACCATGCGGATCAGGATGTGCGCAGTCAGCTGAGCGTCGTCTTCAAGCACATCGTCACAAACCCCATGGTCTGGGTTATCGCCCTCGCGTACGCGTGCACGGGCGCCGTGCGGCAGGCCGTGGACCAATGGTTTCCCGTGTATTTTCAGGAGGTGCACCATCTCCAGATGACCGGCGCGAAATTCCAATGGCTGGGCTATATGATCCCGTTGGTCGCGTCTTGCGGGTCGTTCCTTTCCGGCTGGATCTCCGATCGGTTCTTCCATTCGCGCCGCGCGCCGGTGGCCGCCGCGGTTTACATCATCGAGGTGGTCGTCATCCTGGCCGCGACCCAGGTGCATTCGGTGAATTGGGCCATCGCGTACTTCGTCATGATTTCATTCACGGTGAACTCGACGCATTCATTGCTGGGGCCGGCCGCGGCGATGGATATTGGCGGGCGGAAAATGGCGGCGTTTGCGTCGGGCTGCATCGATGCATTTCAATATTTCGGAGCCGCGCTCGGGATGAAGATCCTTGGCTGGGTATTGGATCACTACGGCTGGGGCTATTATTTCTACTATATGATCCCGTTCGGGCTGCTCGGCGCGATCCTCATGTATTCAATTTCCGACCGGCACAGCCTGAAAAAGGGCGGGCGATAGAGGGAGGAACGCGATCGAAGAACGCGAGACAGGGGAGAACGCGAGACTCGGAAGCCCTTGGAATCTTCCGCGTCTTACCTGCTCGCCGTCTTCATGTTTTTACCCCCCGGACTCCGTGCGCCGGTGAATCACCCGTTTTCTTCGGTTGCGGCACAGCCGCGCCTGAATCGGTGGACTCGCCGGATTTTCCGCTGAGCGGAAATCACAGATCGTAGATCGGCGTGCTCTGGCCCTGCTCGACGATCGAAAATTCGCACGCGTTCAACGTGATCCGCACTGAGGCAAACGCGGTTTCCACCGCCGCCCGCGAATTGCACTCCCGCGACAGGTGCGTGAGATAAACGCGCCGCCAGCGCGGACTCGCCACCGTGGCGAGTAGCTCGCAGGCGGCCAGATTCGACAAGTGTCCGTGCCGGCCGCCAATCCGCTGCTTCAACGACCAGGGACGACGCGGGTCCGCCTTGAGCATCTCCGGGCAGTGATTCGATTCGACGACCACCACATCACATTCGCGGATACATTCACGGATGTTCTGCGGCGCGTACCCGAGGTCGGTCAGCAACGCGAGCGACCGGCGCGGCGCAAACAAATCGCCCTCATGTCCGGCGGTGAAACGGAAGCCGACCGGTTCCTGCGCGTCGTGCGGCACGGCGAAACTCTCGATCTCGAAGTCGCCGAAACGAAAACGCGCGCCGGTCTCGAATATCTTCCAGTCGGGCTTGTGCTCCAATCCCGCCTGGACGGCGCGGGCCGTGGCGTGGTTGGCGAACACCTGGATGCGCGGGTGTTTTTTCAACCCCTCCAGGCCGGCTGAGTGGTCGCTGTGCTCGTGCGTGAGAAAAACCGCATCGATCCGTTCCAGCGATTCGCCGACGGCGCCGAGCAGCGCGTTCAGCCGGCGGGCCGAAAATCCGGCATCGACCAGCACCCGCGTGTTCTCGCTGATGGGCAGCGCGGAATTGCCCGAGCTGCCACTGCCGAGAATGCAAAATCGCATGGCCATGATCGTGGCTTCACCCGAACC
>JBBRCR010000366.1:0-8809 GCA_038204695.1 Opitutales bacterium
AAAGCCGACAAAAAGAACTGTCGCAAGAGCACGCGCGACTTTCAGGACCACCTCACCGCACACAACGCTGCCTGCGCCTTCGCCTTGATCACCGCCGCGCGCCCCACCGCTTGGATCTCCATTTAGAAAAAATCAGCCCTACCGGAGTGGCGGGACGCAAAGTTCGTCATTGATGTGCGGATGGGATGCCTTAAGCGTTCGGCAATTCATGCGATCGACGTTTGCTTTTAGCGTGCGGGCATGCTGTTTCGCGATGTCGCTGATGATCGCGTGTGCCTTCGCGGCCGAGGAAAAACCCTCGCTCCTCGGAGCGACGCGCGAACAGGTCGAGACGCGCCACGGAGAGCCCCGCAGTGTCATGACCGCGGGCGGGCGGGAGATTCTGTTCTACGCCCGGGAACGTTTCATCCTGCGCAACGGGGTGGTCGTCGAAATCGAGCCGTTGTACAGTGAGCCGCCGCCCCGCGCGACGCCGAGCCCGCCTCCGGCGGCGGCCCCCGCCCCGGCGCCCAAGACAACGGCTCCGGAGCAGGACCCGGCGCCTGTCGCAACTCCGCGCGAACAAACGCCAGCGCCCGCCGCACCTTCCGGATCCAATGCAACCGCGGGAACCCCACCACCTGCTGCTCGAAGTGGATCTGTATCCATCAAACTGGTTCGCCCTCCGACCGGCACCTATGTGCCGCCACCTCCACCGGCGCCCGTGGCGCCATCCAAGGATCCCGCCTCGGGAGGCGCATCGTCCGGCGAAAGCGGCACGCCCACGGATCTTGGAGCAAAATCACCGGTATCACCACTGGTAACGGGGACCACGGGATCGTCATCGGCAGACGTGACATCCCCACCAATTACCGCGCCCGTGGTGGAGCCCAGGGCGTCCACCGATGCAGCACCGGCGCCGCCCGGCGCGCCGCTACCGGCGGTGAAGCCCACGCCCCAGAAACCTGTGCCGGTGACGACGAGCGTACCGCAAAAGGCCACGCCGCCCCGCAAGATCACGCCCGTGGTTGCGGGCCCGCCTGAAAGCTCCTTCTCGGTGACCAGCTACGTCATCGTTTTCATTTTGATTGCCGGCGGTGCAGGATTTGCCGTTTGGCGTCGCCGACACCGGCAGCTCGAACCCGCCGCCACGACCGTTACACCGGCAGCGTTCTCTGAAGCCGTACCTGTCACCGGTGAAGCCCGGGCGGACTTTACGGCGGCGACATTGTCGGCGCTCGATTGGGCCAAGTTCGAGCAGCTCGTGGCGTCGTATTTCGAGAAGACGGGCGTCGTCGCCTCACATACGCGCACGGGGCAGGCGAGCGCGGTGCACATCAAGATTTCATGGAAGGGCGAGGCCCGGCCATTTGCGCTCGTGCAATGCATCGCGCAGCCGAACGGGTTGGTGGATGTCTCTCCCATTCAGCGACTGGCGGCCGCCCTCGCCGCGGAAGACATCCGGCGCGGTTACGTCTTCACGAGCGGAAAATTCAGCGTCGCCGCGCGCGATCTGGCCGAGGAGAAACATCTGACCTTGCTGCCGGGTGAGCTCTTTCTCGAAAAATTGAACGCCTTGCCCGACTCCGCCCGGGCCGAATTGATGCAGGAGATCGGCAAGCGCAATCACTCCGATTCACCCGAAGTGCGAAGCTGACCGCGTGGCTGGAAACGCGGTGGATCCTTTGCACTCAATGGGGCGCTCGCGATCGTTGCTCGTTCGTCCGGGTTGGAAGTAAAGTACGCTTACGAGACGGATCGAACCGTGAATACGTCAGACCCGGCCGAGATAGCTGCCGTCGGCCGTGGAAACTCGGATGACTTCGCCTTCCTTGATGAAGAGCGGCACCTGAACAATCAGCCCGGTCTCGAGCTTCGCGGGTTTTTGCACGTTGCTGGCCGTATCGCCTTTCACGCCGTCAGCGGACTCGACGATTTTCAGGGCAACCGAAGCGGGCAGGTCAACGGACAGGGGGCGTTCTTCGACAAACAGGACGTCAACCTTGCCACCCACCGCGAGGAAGTTCCTCACGTCGCCCAGTTGCGTTTCCGTGAGCTCGATTTGCTCAAAGGACTCCGGATCCATGAAGGCGAAAGAGCCGCGGTCGGCGTAACTGAACTCGAGCGTTTTCCGGTCCGTCGGCATCACTTCGATGGTGTCGGTCGACGCAAAGCGCTGGTCCAGCGCTTTGCCGTAACGGAGGTTCCGCATTTTGATTTGCACGAATGCGCGGAGATTTCCAGGCGTCCGGTGCTGGGTTTCCATGACCAGATGGGGCTCCCCGTTGAATTTGATGACTTGGCCTTTGCGGATATCGTTGGCAGCGGGCATGACGTAAGGTCGTTGCGGGGGGGCGTAGATTCGATCGAAAAGGTTGAGAGTGGGCAACCGGGCTTGGGCGTGTCAAGCCGGGCGGCAGTTTGGGCCTCGCTGTCGCTGGCGCCGCCCTGAGTTTGTTCAAGGAGAATGTGGTTCGTGCCCGCGGATGCCGTGTTCCGAACGCCGCCGGCCTCTCCACGCTTGCGCTGCCGCGCGGCGGTGGTCGAAATAACCGTTCACCAATGAAACAACGCACCCTCGCGCGGGACGTCTCGATCAAGGGCAGCGCGCTGCACACTGGCGACGCGGTCACCTTGACGATGAAACCCGCGCCGGTCGATCACGGCATCGTCTTCAAACGCATGGATCTCCACGGCGCGCCCGAATTGCGCCCGCGCGTTGATCAAGTGACCGATCTCGTTCGGGCCACGACCATTCAATCCGGACATGCGAAGATTCAGACGGTGGAGCATGTGCTCAGCGCTCTGCATGGCTGTGGGATCGACAACGTGCTGATCGAGATGGATGGCTCCGAACCGCCGATTCTCGACGGATCCGCGCGACCTTTTGTGAACCTGATCGTGCAGGGCGAGCCGGTCGAACAGGATAAGGACCGCGAGTATTTCGAGCTCGATGCGCCCGTTTCCGTAACGCGCGGCAACTCGTCCATCATCGCGCTGCCCTCGGACGAATTCAAAATTTCGTGCACCTCGGCCGACGATCGCGGCATTCACACGCAACATCTGTCGCTCACGATCGATCCGGAGACTTACCAGGCCCAGATCGCCGCGGCGCGAACCTTCACCATCTACGAGGACATCGAGGAATTGTTGAAACTCGGGAAGATTCGCGGCGGCTCCCTGGATTGCGCCGTGGTGATTCGCGGTGACAAGATCATCTCCAAGGAGCCTCTGCGCTTCAAGGACGAGTTCGTACGTCACAAGATTCTGGATATAGTGGGAGATGTCATGCTGCTGGGGCTGCCGCTGAAGGCGCACCTGGTGGCGACGCGCCCCGGTCATGCCATCAATGCCGAGTTGACCAAAGTCCTTTTCGCCAAGCTCCAGGAACGGAGGAGCGGCGGTGCCCGCAAGAAAGAGCGGCCGCCCGCGCCCGCGATGGTGTTGGAGACAGAGACCGCCCTCGATATCCGGCGGATCCTCGACATGATGCCCCACCGTTATCCGTTTCTGATGATCGACCGGGTGGTGGACGTGAAGAACGACGCGGAACTCACGGCCCTCAAGAACGTGACGATCAACGAACCGTTTTTCCAAGGACACTATCCGGGCAATCCGGTCATGCCGGGTGTGCTGCAAATCGAGGCGATGGCCCAGGCGGCGGGGATTCTGATGCTGCGACGCATCTCGGCGGAGGGTAAGACCGCGTTGTTCATGAGCTGCGACAAGGTGAAGTTTCGACGGGCCGTCCGTCCAGGCGACCAGCTGATTATCGAGGTGAAGATGACCAGGAGCCGCGGCAGCAAGATCGGCGTCGCCGAGGGCCAGTGCCTGGTGAACGGCCAGGTCACCTCGTCGGCGGAGTTGATGTTCGCCGTGGTGGATAACGCCGACGTCGAGTAACGTGCATGGCCAGAATACATTCCACCGCCATCGTTGAAACGGGCGCGCAGCTCGGCGCCGACGTCGAACTGGGGGCCTACTGCTACGTGGGGGCAGGGGTGACGCTTGGGGCGGGCACCCGGCTGCATCACCATGCATCGGTCGAGGGCAACACCACGCTCGGCGATGGTTGTGAAATTTTTCCATACGCGTGTATCGGCGGCAAAACGCAGGACCTGAAGTTTCAGGGGGGCAGCCCCGGGCTGCGGATTGGCGATCGGAATATTTTCCGGGAATACGTCACCGTGCACACGGCGACGCGTGACGGTGATATGACGCGCATCGGCACCGACAACGTGCTCCTGGCCATGTGTCACGTGGCGCACGATTGCGTGCTGGGCAGTCATGTCGTGATGAGCAATGGCGCGGTGCTGGCCGGCCATGTGACGATCGAAGATTACGCGCTGATTGGCGGCTTCGGTGGCATTCATCAATTCTGCCGGGTGGGTGCCTATGCGATGCTGTCGGCCACGGCCAAGCTGGTCCACGACCTGCCGCCATTCTTCATTGCCGATGGGAAGCCGGCCGAGGTGCGGGCGATTAATCGCGTGGGACTCGAGCGCCGTGGATTCACCGCCGAGCAGTTGGATCGCGTGAAGCAGATCCACCGCATCCTTTACCGCGACGGCTTGAACCGGACGCAGGCGCTGGAAAAACTCGCGGCGCATCCGCAGGCGGGCAGCACCGAGTTTCACCGGATGCTGCAATTCGCCCAGCGGAGCGAGCGCGGCCTCGCGCCGGGCGGCCGGTAGGGCGCGCCCGGTTGCCGCCCCGCGACTCACTTCTTCCGGTAGACGGTCGCCGGATCGAAAACGCGACGCGCGGCAAACTCGAGCGCCATCGACGCCGGGTCGGCGGCATTCGCCGAAGGGGCGAGCTTGCGATAAAAACACGACTTGTACCCGTTGTGGCAGGCGGCACCGCCGACGTTCTCCACCTTCAGCAGAATCACATCCTGATCGCAGTCGACCAGGAGCTCTTTCACGAGCTGGGCATTGCCCGATTCCTCACCTTTGACCCAAAGCTTTTGCCGCGAGCGGCTCCAATACGTCGCCTTTTTCGTCTGAATGGTGTGTCCGAGCGCCTCGGCGTTCATGAACGCGAACATCAGCACCTCGTTCGTCGCGTGATCGATCGTGATGCACGGGATAAGACCCTCGGGGCCAAATTTTGGTTGCAGCCGCGTGCCGAGTTCGATCTCGGCGGATAGCGTGCGAGCTGGAAAGACGTAGGTGGCCATGGTGGTTGGGTGAGGTGCGGGCAGCGAGTGGGAGGTGGGCGCTTCAGGTGATCAATCGCAGCGTGCCAACCGATGCACGCGGCTCGTTCAGCCCAGGGCGCGGAGGTAATCGTAGCTGTACAGCCCACTGTTGTGGCCGTCGCTGAAATCGAACCGGATCGCATAATTGCCGATGCGGGCCCAGCCGAGCACGGTGACGCCCGGGAATTTTTTCGATCCGCCTCCGCCATACTGCTGGCCGAAGATATCGCGCTCACCCTGGTTCGAGGCACTGGGTGAGGCGGCGCGTAGTTTTTCGAATGGCACAAAGGTTTCGACGCCATCCTCCCATCGAATGGCCACCTCGGAACCAATCAGCTGAATGTCGACCGGTGCTTGCATGCGGGATACGCAGCAAGAATTTTTCCGAAGCCGAAGAACAGCAAATTTCGCATCGCGCCGCGTTGCGATTCGCCCAAACGACCGCACGTTGCGCCTTTAATGAAGGGCCCTGCGGACGAATCCATGCCCCACATAGCAGTGGTTGGCGCCGGTTTTGCCGGACTGGCCTTTCTCCGCAACTTCAGCCCGAAGTACGCCCGGATCACGGTCCTTGATCGGCAGAATCATCATTTGTTTCAGCCGCTCCTCTACCAGGTCGCAACCGCCGGGTTGTCGGCCGTCGACATCGCGCAGCCGATTCGGGGCGTGTTCGGCGCGCGGCCGAATTTTCAGGTGTTGATGAGCGAGGTCGAAGAGGTCGACCTCGCGGCGCGCCGGCTCGAGCACGGCCGGGGTGAGCTGACGTATGACTATCTGGTGCTCGCGGCCGGTGCGCTGACGACCTATTTCGGTCACGACGACTGGGAGCGGTGCGCGCCGGGGCTCAAATCACTCGACGATGCGCTCCGGATTCGCCGGCTGATTCTGTGCTCGCTCGAGCGCGCGGAGACCGAACGGGATCCGATCAAGCGGGCCGCGGCCATGACGATTGTCATCGTGGGCGGCGGGCCGACCGGGGTCGAACTGGCGGGAGCTTTCGCCGAATTGACGCGCACGGTGCTCCACCGGGATTTCGACAATATTGATCCGCAGCAGGTGCAGGTGCTGCTGATTCAGGGCGGTCCCCGCGTGTTGCCCACATTCACGCCGGAACTGTCGGAGCGGGCGCGGGTGCAGCTCGAAAAACTGGGCGTCAAAGTCCGCACGGATGTCCGAGTCGAACAGATCCGCGAGGGTGAACTGGTTGCCGGGGGCGAGACCATTCGCTCGGACAACATCATCTGGGCCGCGGGCGTGGGGGCCGTGCCGCTGACGCGAAAGCTGGGCGTCGAAGTCGATCGCGCGGGTCGGATTAAGGTGCTGCCGGATCTCAGTGTGCCGGGCCATCCCGAGGTGTTTGCGGTGGGCGACATCGTGACGCTCGTCGACGCGAATGGGTTGGAGGTGCCGGGCGTCGCCCAGGCTGCGATGCAGATGGGCCGGCATGTGGCCGCGGTGATCACCCACGAGATCACCCGGGAAAAATTCTCCCCGGCGGGCAGAAAACCTTTTGCGTACAAGGACAAGGGCTCGATGGCGACCATCGGGCGTTCGGCCGCGGTGGCGGAAATTGGCCGGCTCAAATTGAGTGGTTATCCGGCATGGCTGGCCTGGCTCGTCGTGCACCTCATGTTCCTGGTCGGGTTTCGCAACAAGTTTTTCGTGCTGATGCAGTGGCTGTATTCGTACATTACGTACAAACGGGGCGCCCGGATCATCACCGGCGTTTCCGGCGAGCGCTCGGCGGGTTCGGCGTGAGGCGAGCGCGAGTGGGCGCGCCGTGAGTGACAGCAGGTCGTGGCTGCGAGCGCCAGCGAGTGGATGGAACGTCAATCGCCCGCGCTCTCCGCTCCTACGCGGCGTCCCGCAAACTATCGCGCCGCGACGCGAGCGTCCAGGTACTGATGAATTCCGGCGGCCGCCTTGCGTGCATCGCGGACCGCGTGCACCACCAGACTTGGCCCACGCACGGAGTCGCCGCCGGCAAAAACGCCTGGGACGCTCGTCATTTGCTGCTCGTCGACCACAATGCCGCCCCACTCGTTCGTGCGGATGGTGGAAAATTCACTGTCCGGCGGGAAAGGCACCGGATCAAATCCGTAGGCGACCAAAACATAATCTGCCGGAACGGTGAATTCAGAACCCGGCACGGCGCGCGGTTTCCGCCGGCCCGAGGCATCGGGCGCCCCAAGTTCCATCCGCACGCATTGGACGGCGGTCACTTCTCCGCCGGGGCCGGCCATGATTTGCGTCGGATTGGTGAGGAACGCGAACTCGGCTCCCTCTTCCAGCGCGTTGGCGTACTCCTTGCGGCTGCCGGGCATGTTCGCGAGGTCGCGTCGATAAAGGCAAACCGCCCGCGCGGCACCGGCGCGCACGGCAGTGCGCAGACAATCCATGGCCGTGTCGCCGCCGCCCAAAACCGCGACATGCTTTCCCGTCACATCGACGGGCGGCAGATCGACCAGCGCAGAATCGACATTTTTCTGGATGAGGAATGGCAGCGCGGCCAGCACGCCGCGCGCATCGTCTCCCGGTACCTCGGCGGGCTTGGGCTTTTGCGCCCCCACGCCGAGAAACACCGCATCATACATCCGGCAAAGCTCCGCGAACGAAACGTCACGCCCGACTTCGGTGCCCAGCCGGAAGACAACTCCGCGTTTCGACAGCAAATCGATCCGGCGTTCGACAATGCCCTTTTCCAGTTTGAAGGACGGGATTCCGTTTACCAGCAACCCACCCGGGATCAGCTGGGATTCGAAAATTGTCACCGCATAGCCCCGCTTCGCCAATTCATCGCCGCAGGCGAGTCCGCCGGGACCCGATCCAATCACGGCTACGCGCCGGCCGTTGGGCGCGGTCTGAAGCACCTCTCTGGAATCGTGCCGGAAAGCGTATTCGTTGATGAAGCGTTCGATGGCACCGATGCTCACTGGTTCGGACTGCGCACTTAGTATGCAGGAACCCTCGCAGAGCCGCTCCTGGGGGCAAACGCGCGAACAAATCTCGGGCATGTTGCTCGTGCCACACGACAGGGCCGCCGCTTCGAGAAACTCGCCCTGCGCTGCGAGGGCGATCCATTCCGGAATCCGATTCGAAAGGGGACACGCCTGCGCACACAACGCTTCGGGGCACTGGATGCATCGCTTCGCCTGCTCCCGGACCGTGGCCTCATCGAAGTTCGAGTAAATCTCGAGATAGTCGCCGACGCGCTGGGCCGCGGGCCGCTTGTGGGGAGTCGCTCGCTCGATCATCCGCCAGGCGTATTTCGCGGGTGAGATATCGAGTTTCGAATTGGACATGGAGCGGAAGCAGCGGGGGGGGACGGGATAAATTAATTGGCGTGTACATGATGGCTGTCCTCAGCGGCTGCGACTCAGCACTTTTTGCGAAAGCGTCCGCACTGCTTGCATTCAGGCCCCCGGGGGCCGCCGAGGCGGGCACCGGCAGGCGTTCGGCATGGGCCAAGGGGAGCGTGGCCTCCTCACGCCGCCTGAGACAGCGCCCGCGACGCGTTGACGGGTTGTGACGATGATGCGTGATGACAGTGTGCGCCTCCCGACTGACCATCCTATCTTGAAATTCGAATTCCGGGTCGCGATAGCGGTTTTCACCCTGTGCTTGAAC
>JBBRCR010000367.1:0-8792 GCA_038204695.1 Opitutales bacterium
CGACCGGCGAACTTGGGAACGAACACCGTCAGGTCTTTCGATTGCGAGGAGACGCCGGTCGGAGACACGGCGCTACTTCGAGCAACGCAAGGGAGTAAGGGAACAGAAAAGTCCGTTCACGCCAGGTGCGCGCGTGGAAGGATGTTGGAAAGCGAGGAGCCAACATCCACTCGCTGGCGCTCGCAGCCACGGAGTCGTGACTCGCTCTGCGTCGGGGCCATCGCCTGCGCGCTAATCAGCGTCCATTCACGGCTAATAATCAGCTTGGTTTTTCTCCCTCGATTGTGGCTGCGCCGCGCTGGGTACATTGGCAATTAAAAGACTCTGGCTGCTTGTTCTCCTTTGGTTGCGGCCGCAGGCCGCGGTGTGCTGATGTCGATCCGGATCGTGCACGTTCGCGACGATTTTGAGCGCCCAATCCTTTGGTCACAGAGCGCACAGAGGTCGAACCAGAGGACACAGAGCAAGCCAGACAATGAAGAACGCGAGACATCGGCAAACGGCTCTGATGCGCGCGGTTTCATCGGTCAGCCGGCGAGGGGCTCCTGGCGCACACGCGTTACATCACCGGCTCGAGAAAACGGAGACGGAAAGCTCCGGATGGGTGCGCGCGCGCGTGCCCAGCTCGTCCGCACAGCAGCTGGCCGATCCGGTCGGTTCAGCGCAGCGCGATTACGCCGGGACGCGCCGGGAGCTCGCGGGCAGCTACACGAAATCGTTTCCCAGCGTTCACCTGACCCAGGATCTATCCCGCAATCTCAAGGCGCGATTCAGCTGGTCGACGAGTTTTGGCCGTCCGGGCCTGACCAATCTCCTCCCGAACGAGTCGATCAGCGAGGCGAACCGCACGCTGACAGTGAACAACGCCGCCTTGCTCCCGCAGTCGGCCAAGAACTGGGATGCCATGCTCGATTACTATTTCGAGCCGGTGGGCTATGTATCCGTGGGCTGGTTTCACAAAACGATCACCGACTATATTGCGAGCGGCGTTGATGCCGGCACCATCGCGACTGGCGCAGACAACGGCTATGATGGCGAGTACGCGGGCTTCACGAGGCTGACCAGCCTGAACGCCGGCACTGCTTTCGTGCAGGGCTGGGAGTTCAGTTACCAGCAGCAGTTCACTTTTCTGCCCGGTGTCTTCAAGGGGCTCGGCGCGTCGGCGAATTACACGATGCTCGACACGCATGGCGATTTTGGCGGCTCGGTCAGCCTCAGCGGAGGTGAAGTCGCGGGGTTTATTCCGGAGACGGGTAACGCGAGTCTTTTCTGGAGCTATCATCGCTTCAGCACGCGCGTCCTTTATAACTATACCAGCGACTACACCTCGAGCTATTCGCGCACCAATGTCGCGCTTAACCTGTATCGCCGGGCACGCTCCGTCTTCAACACCAGCTTCGCTTTTCAAATCCGCCCGTCGGTGAGTTTGACACTCGACATCGATAACATCACGAACGAGCCGCAGGTGTTCTACCGTGGTTACCGCAACCGGATCCAGAGTCACGTCCGCAACGGTGTCACCATGAACTTTGGCGTGAGCGGACGTTTCTGACCCCCATGAATAATATACTTTTTCTTCAGTCACGCGTGCGCCTGGGTGCGGCCTGCGTGGCGCTTGGCGTTGGCCTGCTCATCGGACTCGCGCCCATCGCCGAAGCCACGCCCAGCGGTCCCTTCAACCTCGACCTGCCAGCCGACTCGGTTTCCGACCACGTCGCCGTGACCCGCAGCCTGCCTGCGGGCCAAACCGCCACCTACGCCTCGCTCGATGGTCCCGGCTGCATCAAACGCATCTGGGTGACGCTGGGACGCCCCGCGGGTTCGGGCCGCTCCATCGATCCCACCAGCAAGCCGACGCGGATGATGCAGACGCGGAAGATCATTCTGAGGATCTATTTCGATGATGCGAAGACGCCCAATGTCGAGGCGCCGATTGGCGATTTTTTCGGCATCATGCACGGCTTGGATTATTATCCCATCAACACGCCCTTTATCGCGGTCAAGGAGCACAATGGATACGAGTGCTTTTTCGAAATGCCGTTTGCCAAGTCGGCGCGGATCGAACTCGTCAACGCGCCTGATTCGTCCAACTCCTTCTATATCCAGGTTGCGTGGCACCGTTACCCGGATCAGGAGTTGAAAGAGAAGCGCCGCTTCGCCGCCCAGTGGCGGCGCGAGATGCCGACGGTTCGCTACGGGAAAGACTATATGATTCTCGATGCCGACGGCCCCGGACAATTGATCGGATTTTTTTATGGGGTGCGGTTGATTGACAGCGTGTGGAGTCACGGCGGGGCGGAGAACATCTATATTGACGGGCTGGGCGCGCAGCCGGCGTTTGTGCGCGGCATCGGTGGCGAGGACACGTTTGCGACGGCGTACGGCGGCGTGTTGCACCGACCCGAAACGCACCTTTACGACGGCATTCCTTACTATTTCTCCGAAGACACTGGTGAGGCTCGCAGCGCCCAGCGGCTGGTCGGCTACCGGTTCTATGTGGCGGATGCGATCAAGTTTCGCGAGTCGCTCCGGTTCCAATTTGGCGCGATGGAGAACGATATTTGCTCAATGGTATATTGGTACCAGGAAGGCACGCCGCGGCGCTATGTTGAAATGCCCGATTGGGGCAAGATGTTGCCGGGCGCGGTGCTCAAGCGGGGCGAGATGGATCTGGCGATGCCGGATCACGGCTCGTGGCGCCTGGGTCCAGTACTGGAAAACGCCGACAAGGAGGCGATCAAAGCTGCGCTGGCCGCCCCGAGTGCAACCCGGGAGCAGAAGCCGGGCGAGTGGACGAACCAGCCCACCATTCACCGATTCGTCGATTTCAATCATGTGCATCGCCCCGGCACGAAGGGCGTCGGCACGCATCACAAGCGGAAGGCGGCGGAAGCGGTGACCGTGCTCGACGCACCCGCCGACATGGTCGCTCGCGTGCGGATCGCGTGGGATGATCGTCTGGTCCTCCGCGTGAACGATGCCGCGGCGATTGACTTGGGCAGCCACGAACATTTCCGTCAGCGCACCGTGGATGTCCCACTGAAAAAAGGCCGGAATCGCGTGTCAGTCCTGCTCGGCAACGACACGGGGGCGAATCATGGTGGCTGGACGTTCGCGTTCCGTGCCACGACGCCTGACGGCGCCTTTCTGGTCCCGCGCGCCGATGGAAATTGATCTCGCGTCGCCGTCGCGCCCGACCGCCGCCCCGAAGCCGCTGACTGCCCATGGCCGGTCGTGACAAACTTGCCGCGACGTGCGTGGTCGCGCTGCTCGTACTGCTCGGGTGGATGCGGTGGACGCGCACGACCGAGGTGGGCGTGTTTCCGCAACACGAGCTCACGCTGATCTGCCCGTATGCGCCGGGAGGCGGCACGGACCTGTTTTGTCGAGGACTGGCGCGGGCCGCGGAACCACTCTTTGGCCGCGGCGTGACGGTGACCAACGTCACGGGCGGCGGCGGTGCGGTGGGCTTTTCCGCGGGCCTGCTGGCGCGTCCTGACGGGCACACGCTCACGGCGGTCACCTTCGAATTACTGTCCCTGCCGCCGCAGGGGCTCGTGCCGTTCACGCACGAAGACTTCGAGTTGCTCGTGCGCGTGAACATGGATCCATCGGCCGTAACGGTCCGGGCCGATTTTCCGGCGAACACGCTGCAGGAGTTCGTGGCGCTCGCCCGTTCGAAAGAAGGCAAGTTGAGCATCGGCACGTCGGGGCCAGCCTCGGTGTGGCATCTCGCGGCGGCGCGGCTCGCGCGCACGGCGGGGTTTGAAGCGCGGCTCGTGCCTTTCGGCGGCGCGGCGCCGGCCGTGACCGCGCTCGTGGGTGGACACATCGACGCCGTGACGGTTGGTCCGGGCGAAGTGATGTCGCAGGTGAAGTCCGGCCAGTTGAAGATTCTGGCCATCATGAGTGAGGAACGTCTGGCCGCGTGGCGGGCCGTACCGACGTGCCGTGAAGCGGGCGTCGATGTTGTATTTGGCACCTGGCGTGGAATCGCGGTGTCGAAAAAAGTCCCCCAGGCGGCGCGCGACACGTTGCGTAAGGTGCTGGGCGAAGCGGCGCGATCGCCTGAGTTCGCGACCTTTGCCGAGAGTGTGGGGCTGAATCTCGCGTTTGCCGATGCCCCCGAGTTCGCATCCGCTGTGGCGATACAGGCCCGTGAGGTCACGGCGATGATGAAGGAACTGGGGGTGGTGCCGTGAAGGGGCGCGTTGGAATCGACGCGTTTGCGGGAGCCCTTGTCGTGCTGCTGTCGATCGTGGTGGCGCTTGGGGCGATGCGCTTTCCGCCGTCAAGCGGCCCGGTGCCGGGACCGGCGCTGTTCCCCTTGCTGCTGTCGGCACTGTGGGGGCCGCTCGGACTCGTGCTGCTGGTATCGGGCCTGCGGCAGGCTCGCGTGGTCGAAGCCGAGAGTTCCTCGCCGCGCCCCATGCTCGGGCTGCTGGCGATGTCCGTCATCTATACACTGCTGATGCCGTGGCTGGGGTTTATATCATCGACTGCGCTCTACCTCACGCTGACGATTGGGTTCCTGGGCTATAGACATTGGTGGCGCGCCGGGGCGGTCGCGCTGTCGGCCGCGTTTTTGGTGTTCTGGCTTTTTCGAGTCGTGATGAAAGTACCGCTGCCAGACGGATGGATTGGCTGAAACCATGAACGCATCCCTGCTCGAAATTGCGCAGAATCTTGGCAGCGGCGGCGTCTGGCTGGCCCTGCTCGCCGGCGTGTTGGGCGGGCTTTTCGTGGGGGCGATGCCCGGGCTCTCCGCGACGATGGGCGTGGCTTTGCTGGTGCCGTTCACGTTTGGGATGCCCATCATGCCGGCGCTCTCGCTGCTGATCGGCGTCTATTGCGGCGCGATTTACGGCGGGTCGATCACGGCGATTCTGGTGCGCACGCCCGGTACGCCGGCCTCCGCGGCGACGATTCTCGATGGTTATCCACTGGCCGAAAGGGGCGAAGGCGGTCGCGCCCTCGCGGTCGCGGCGGCGGCGGCCATGGCCGGTGGCGTGATTGGCACGTTGTTCTTGATATTGCTCACGCCGCAAATTTCCGGATTCGCGCTGCGGTTCGGTGCCCCCGAGTACTTCGCCCTCGCGATCTGCGGGCTCACCATGATCGTATCCGTTTCGGCGGACAATCCTCTCAAAGGCACGGTCGCCGCGGTCGGCGGTCTGCTCCTGGCCACGGTGGGCATCGATCCCATCAGTGGATACCCGCGTTTTATCATGGGTGCGGTAAGCCTGATGGAGGGCGTCTCGTTTATTCCGGCGTTAATTGGACTGTTTGCCGTCGCCGAGGCATTGCGCGTGGCGGATGGTGGCGGGGCGCAGGCGAGTCCGGTGCCGCGCGCCCACGGCTGGTTTGTGCGGGGCGCTGACGCCGCGCGTTGTGCCTGGACGGTGGTGAAGTCGGCCGTGATCGGAACGCTCGTGGGCGCCATGCCGGGAGCGGGCTGCGACATCGCCGCGTTTCTTGGGTACAGTGCCGCCAAACGGGTCGCGCGCGACGACGAGCGATTTGGCGAGGGTGAGATCAAAGGAATCGCGGCGCCGGAGGCGGCGAAGACGGCGGCCACATCCGGCGCGATGATTCCGCTTCTCTCGCTCGGTGTGCCGGGCGATTCCGTCACGGCGGTGATGATTGGCGCGTTCGTCATTCACGGGCTCCAGCCTGGTCCGCTGATGTTCACCGAGCAGCGCGGACTCATCCATTCTGTATTCACGCTGGTGCTACTCGCGCATGGGCTCGTTTTCGTGTTTGGCACGATCGGCGCGCGGGTGTTCCTGCGGCTGGTGGACATCGATCGCCGGCTCCTCTCGCCGATCATCCTGCTGCTCTCCGTCGTCGGGGCATACGCGATGCGGGGCAACATATTCGACGTGTGGCTGGCGCTGGGTTTCGGCGCGTTGGGTTATGTGATGCATCGGGGAGGTTTTCCCGCCGCTCCGGTGATTCTGGCGCTGATTCTCGGGCCGATGGCCGAGGAAAACTACCGGCGCGCGCTCGTGATGTCCGATGGCAGTGCGATGATTTTTTTCCAACGACCGATCGCCGTGGCGCTGCTCGCGCTCGCGCTGATGTCGGTTGCCGGCACGGCGTGGCGGCGATGGGCGCGGCGCTCCCTGTCCTGAACCATCTGGAGTCCCGCTTTTCCATTCGATGCCTGTCCGCCTTCTCCTCGCGTTCCTCATTTTTCTCGGCTGGGCGATGCCGGGGGCGGCCGCGGCCACGGAGAAGCCGCCCCGTCGCAATGTCCTCTTCCTGATCGCGGACGATCTCAACTGCGATGTCGGCACCTATGGTGCGCCGGGTGTGCGGACGCCGAACATCGATCGGCTGGCCACCCGCGGGGTGACGTTCGAGCGGACCTATTGCCAGTATCCGCTCTGCTCGCCGAGCCGGCAGTCGTTCCTCACCGGCCGCAAACCCAACGTCATCGGCGTGCTCACGAATCCGACGCCGGCCTCGCCGGTGTCGCCGTTCTTCCGTGCGAACATTCCGGATACGATCACGCTGCCCCAGCTTTTCAAGCAGAACGGCTGGTTCGCCGCGCGCGTGGGCAAGCTCTACCATTACAGCGTGCCCGCCCACATCGGCACCTCCAGCCTCGACGACTTCTATTCGTGGAACGTGGTGATCAACCCGCGGGGCCGCGATCGCGATATCGACAAAAAGATCCACACGCTCATCCCGGGGAAGTTCGGCGCCACGCTGAGCTGGCTCGCGGATGAGGAGGGGGACGATGGCGACCATACGGATGGGATCGGGGCGATGGAGGCGATCCGGCTGCTCGAGCGTTTCAAGCGCGACCGGCAGCCGTTCTTCCTCGCGGTGGGTTTCTATCGGCCGCACACGCCCTTCGTCGCGCCGAAGAAATATTTCGACTTGTATCCGTTTAATGAGGTCACGCTGCCGCCGCTGAGTCCCGCGGATCGATCGCGCACCCCGGCGGCTGCGTATGCCAGTTCGCGGCCGGAGGAGGACCAGGCCACGGACGAGCAGCGGCGGCTGGCGATTCAGGCGTACCACGCCTCGACGTCGTTCATGGATGCGCAACTCGGCCGCGTCGTGGATACGCTCGATCGGCTCGGTCTCGCGGGGAACACCGTGATCGTGTTCACCAGCGACCATGGTTATCATCTCGGCGATCACGGACTGTGGCAGAAGCACAGTATTTTCGAGCGCAGCGTGCGCGTGCCGTTGATCATCGCGGCACCCGGGGCGAAGGCGAATGGCCAGCGCACGCGCAGTCTCGCCGAAATGCTTGATCTGTATCCGACGCTGGCGGATCTCTGCGGGCTGACGCCGCCGGAGTATCTCGATGGCAAGAGTCAGCGACCCGTGCTCGACGATGTGACGCGTTCCGTGCGCACCACCGCCGTCAGTCAGGTTGGATTGGGAACGCCGGAGGATGGCTATGCGGTTCGCTCCGGACGCTGGCGCTACATGGAGTGGGGTGGGACGAAAAGCGCGCGGTTGCTTTTTGATGAAGAACGCGATCCCGGCGAGACGCAGAACCTCGCGGAAGACCCGCAGCACGGGGCGATTGTGGCCGAGCTGCATGCGCGGTTGGAGCAGGAGCGGCCGCGGCGTTGACGGTCGGCGGTCGGCTGCTGATGACGGAGGGCGAAGGGCAGACGGCGGAGGACGGGACAACAGATGACAGATGACGGAGGGCACAACTAAACCGCTCTGGCTAAACGAAGGTGGGGCTTATTTCGGAGAAATCATGGGGCGTGAACGATTCGGGTTTCGAGGTGCAACTTCCTCCGACCGCGATCGTCTACCCGTTCGCGTCGGCGTCTCGCTCTCGTCGCGCAACGCGGTCGCATTCCCCCCATGAAAACACGTCACACTCTCACCCTAATATTCACCCTCGGTCTACTTGGCGTTTCTGCGGCGCAGGCCGAGGACAAATCCACTCCGCCGGCGGAGGGCCGCCGTGGCAAAGGCGGTTCCGAGCAAGGTCGCGGCCAGATGATGTCGCCCGAGGCGCGCATCGAACAACTCGACAAGGCGTTGACCCTCACGGCGGATCAGAAGACGAAGATCAAGGAGATCTACGCCAAGGCCCAGGAGGACATGCGCGCCACCATGCGGGGCGGCGGCGGCGGCGATCGCGACGCCGCCCGCGAGAAAATGATAGCGGCGATGCGCAAGACCCGCGACGAGGTGCGGGCGCAGCTCACGGACGAGCAGAAAAAGAAGTTTGACGAGCTGCCCCAGCGCGGCGCCGACGACCAAGGCAGTCGCGGTCGTGGCAAGCGCGGTGGGAAAGAGAACTGACGCGCGGCACCAGCGGGGAAATTTTCGCCCCCTTGGTCCGCGTTTTCGCCCGTAGCGCCAGTCTCCGACTGGTGGGACGCCCATCGAAGACCGGCTCCACTCACGGCGGCTGCGCCAGCGTGAGACAACCCCAAGGCCCTGGGCACCCGTCGAGACTGGCGCTCCGTGGCACTGACGATTGCGGGTCAGAAAGGGACGATATCCTCGCATTCCGAGAGCAGAGTTGGCTCACGCGAAGGCGCGCAACGCTGATCAATCCGCTCGACGCGTCGAGCGCCCATCGTTGAAATTCCCGCGCTCGCGCCCCCGACGTTTTTCCTAATCTGAAACCTGGACTGTCCATGTCTTCATCCTGTTTGACCCCACCCTCCGCCCCGCGCCTTACCCGCCGTGATTTTCTCGGGCAGACTGCCATCGCCGGCGCAGCGGTGCTCGGGTTTCCCGCGATTCTCCGCAGCGCTTCGCCGAACTCGCTGCTCCAGGTTGCCTCGATCGGCGTGGGC
>JBBRCR010000368.1:0-8759 GCA_038204695.1 Opitutales bacterium
CCGGTATTCGGCGATCCCTCCGACCTCCTTGACGAAGGCAAAACCTTCGAGACTGCGCTCCGCCGGCCCAGACGGCGCGGTCGCCGCACGGAGCAGGCCAAGAGATGCTAGCGCGAGCAGGGTGGCGTATCGGGACAAGTGCATGGCAGGACGGGATGAGGAAGAAGGATCCAGGTGGCGGCGGAGCGGGTGACTAGATGGCGCGCACAGTGATGCCGCGTTGGACGGACGCCAAGTCGTTAGCGCAGATTCGGCCAGAAGACTTCCCGCGTGCGGCGTGTTGTTTTACCCCTCGGAAACGGATGACATCGTTTCGACCGGCCACGAGGTCGAGATCCACTACAATCCGACGCGGTACTGGACCATCGCCGCGAGCTTCACCGAGAAGCAGACGATCAACACGCGGCTGGCGCGAAACGTTTCCAAATATATCGAGGAGCGCTTGCCGTTCTGGACGACGATTAAAGACACCCGGACCGGCGAGCTGTGGTGGAAATCCCATTACAACAATTATTCGGAGACGCCGGAGGATTACTTCATCCGCCAGGTCAAAAACCCGCTGGGGATTGCCACGGCATCGGAGGGGCTCTCGCGTCCGCAAATTCGCCGGTATTCCGGCAACCTGAGCACGAACCTGCGGCTGTCGGGCATCACCGAGCAGAGAATTCTGCAGCGTTTCAATGTTGGCGGCGCGATGCGATACGAGAGCCAGGGAGCGATCGGTTACTGGGGCGTGCAGCAGTTGCCGGCTAAAATCACCGAGTACGACATCCGGAATCCGATCTACGACAAGGGGCATCAGTACTTCGACGGCTTCGTCGCATACCGCACCCGCCTGTGGTCGAACCGGATTTCCGGCACGTTCCAGCTGAACGTGCGGAATATCTTCGAGAACGGCCGGCTCCAGCCGATTGCCGCTGGACCCGAGGGCAAGATGACCGCTTTCCGCATCATCGCGCCGCGGCAGTTCATTCTGAGCGCGACGTTCGATCTCTAGTCAACGTATCCAACGTTCCGCGACCGGCGTTGCGCGGGTGGGCGCAACGAAGGTTCGTCGGTCAGATTCCTGAAGGCGCACGCGCCCTGAGTTGGCACCGCCGCTCAGCTGCAGATTCAGTTAATCGGCGGGTCGCCCGGCGAGCGCCGGCGAGTGAAACCCTACCTCACCGCCAGCGCCGCGATTTTTTCCTTCAAGTGAGTGATCCGCTGCTTCGATTCGCTGTTGCGCACCGCCATCGCATACGCGGCCGGTTCGCCGACGATGAAAACCTTTTTCCGGCCGCGCGTGACCGCGGTATAAAGCAGATTGCGCTGCAGCATCATGAAGTGCCCTTTCAACAGCGGCACCACCACGACCGGGTATTCACTTCCCTGTGACTTGTGGATGCTGATCGCATAGGCGAGCGCGAGGTCGCCGAGTTCGCCCCGTTCGAACGTCACGGCATCACCATCGAATTTCGCGTCCAACGTGCCCGCGTCAGGATCCACGGCAGTCACCGCACCAATGTCGCCATTGAAGAGACTTTTTTCGTAGTTGTTGCGCAGCTGGATGATCTTGTCACCGGGCCGAAACTCGCCCGCCGGCCCGCGAAGTCCGCGACCGTGCGGGTTGAGCGCCGCCTGCAACTGCACGTTGAGATTGCCCACCCCGGCCACGCCTTTGTGCATGGGCGCGAGCACCTGGACATCGCTGATCGGATTCGTCCATTTCAGAACTCGTGGAATAAACTCGGTGACGAGTTGCTGCACCTTTCGCAGGCAATCCTCGGCGTCGGCCGCCACGATGAAGTTCAAATCCGACCATCCCTGCGCTTCGGTTACGTTGGGCATCACCGGCGGCAGCGAAGCATCGCCCGCATTGATCCCGTGCGCCGTGATGACGATCTGGCTTTGGCCCTGCTGCCGATAGATGACGGTGAGCTGCGTCACCGGGACACCCTCCGTGGCGATCAAATCCTTGAGCACGTTGCCGGCGCCGACGCTCGGCAGTTGGTCGGTGTCGCCGACGAGCAGCAAATGTGCGCGGGACGGCACCGCCTGCAACAGCGCGGCGGCGAGGCGGGAATCGAGCATCGAGGCCTCGTCCACCACGAGAAAATCCGTGGCGAGCGGTGCGCTCTCGTTGGCCGTGAAGCCACCGCTCGCCGCGTCGTACTTCAGGAGCCGGTGAATGGTGGAGGCGTAACCGCCGGTGGTCTCTGCCAGCCGCTGGGCCGCGCGGCCGGTTGGTGCCGCCAGATGCACCCGCACCTTCTTGGCCTTCAGAATTTCGACCAGCGCGCGCAAAATCGTGGTTTTACCGGTGCCGGGTCCCCCGGTGAGAATCGTGAGTTTGTGCCGCAGCGCGTTGCGCACGGCCACGCGCTGCAATTCGTGGAAGACAAACCCCGCCTTCTGCTCCGCCCACTGCACCGCCGCGTCCGCCTTGATCGGCGGCAATCCGCTCGCCACCACGGAAAGCCGGCGGACGGTCGCGGCGATCTTTTGCTCCGCCCGATCATGGTGGGGCAACTGGATCAGCCCGGAGCCGGGCAAAGGCGACGGTGCCGGCGGACCGGCCGCCGCGCGCGATGCGGAAGATGCCGGTGGTGTGTATTCAGATGTTGGATCAAGCCTGACGCCACCGAGGTGTCGCACGAGCGCCTTCGCTTCGACCAGCGCGGCGATGCGCTTTTCGACCAGCCGCGAGTCGGTCTCCAGCAGGTTGGCCGTGTAGTCTTGCAGGTCCGCCTCGCGAAACGCCGTATGACCTTCCTCCTGCAGTGTCTCGAGCGCGTAGATGATGCCGGCGTCGAGCCGCGGCGGCGCATCATTCGCGAAACCCAGATTGATCGCGATGCGATCGGCGGTCTTGAAGCCGATGCCGTCGATTTCCCGCGCCACCTGATACGGTTTCGTCGTGAGGATCCGTTTGGCGTCGTTGCCATAACGCTTCACCAGTTTCACGCACTGGCTCGGCGTGACCCCGTAAGTCTGGAGGAAAATGTAGAGTTCGCGCTCCGTGCGCTTCTCGTCCCACGCCTGCTTGATGGCGGTGGCCCGCTTCTTCCCAATCCCCGCGACATCGCGCAGCCGCCCCGACTCCTCGCTCAACACCCGAAACGTGTCGCAGCCAAACGCGTCGACGATTTTGTTCGCGTAGATCTTGCCGATCCCCGGGACGAGTCCGCTGCCCAGGTATTTGCGGATGCCATACACGCTGGACGGCAGTTCGCTCTTGAACCCGAGCACCTTGAATTGCGCCCCGTGCTGGGCGTGCCGGGTCCATTCCCCGGTCAGGTGCAGGGTCTCGCCGCATTCGACCCCCGGCAGCGGGCCGACGATGGTAACGGCGTCCGGTCGGGCCTTGGAATCCGGGGCGGTCGCGGGTGCCTTTGGCACGGCGACATCCGGACGGAATTCCGCGATCGTGTAATGATTCTCCTCGTTGAGAAAGATGATGCGCTCGACCACACCGGTCAGCGTGGCGGAGGAAAATGACGAAGGCGCGGACACGTGGCAGCAGTTAACGCGCCCGCGGCGGCGGCGGGGCGGACGGAGGATTGGTTACGGATGACACGAGTGGCGCAGAGGACCGAATCCGGGCGGGCGGGGCTCGGATTGGCGCTTCATCGGTGCCATTCGCGAAATAACGGGTCAATCGGTTTGCATCGGCGCGAAGCGGGGAGGCGATGCGGGTAACGGGATCGAACAGGGCGACTCGTGCTCAAGGTGGCACGGGCGGCCCGCCCGTGGGTTTGATGTGGCATGGGGCGTCCCGCCCATGGACAGTGCGACCTGTGTATAAAGGCATGGCGGGACGCCCGTGCCACGCCGAGCCATTTGAACTTCGCCCTGGGATCCGCGGAGCGGCGGTTAACGTTCCAGTTTCGCGCGCAACGCGTTTAGATCGGGAAACACCGCCTCCGCATGTGCAGCGCGGAGCTGCTCTTCGTCATGGGTGCCCGTGGTGACGCACCAGCACGCGAACCCGCCATTGTGCGCCGCCTGCACATCGAAGGGCGAATCGCCGATCAGCATGGTGGACTCGCGTTGGGCGGCCAGCGCGCCGAGGACATGGGCGGCGAATTCCGGCTGCGGCTTCAACCAGGCCGTGTCGGTCGCACCAAACACGCCGTCGAGAAACGGGGAAAGTCCGAGGTGTTCGCAGATGCGCCGCGACTGCGTGCCGCGTTTATTGGTGAAGACCGCGAGGCGGACGCCGGCCGCGTGTTGCGCGCGGATGAGTTCCAGCGCGCCGGGCATCAGTTTCACGTCCTCGAGGAGAATCTCCTCCGTGTGGTTCACGTGCAGCCGGACCGCGTCCGCAATTTTTTCTTCGGGCAGGAAGTGCCGCATCGCGTTTTCGAGTCCGCCGCCCACCGCCCGTCGCACCTGGTCAATCGTCGGCGGCGGCAGCCCAAACTGGGGCAACACGTGGACATAGCTGCGATGAATCGTGGTGAACGCGTCCACGATGGTGCCGTCGAGGTCGAGGAGAAGGGTGGCGAATCGTGGCATGGAACCGTTCCGATTGCGGGAATTCCGCGCCGACCGCAATCGTGATTCGCCCGGCCGCGCGAATGCCGGGACTGCACCGCCGATGATAAGCCGTTCAACCCGCGTTTCATCTCGCATGCGATTCGATGTCCCGATCGGGACATCGAATCGCATCGCCCCCGGCCCAGGTGAACGGGATGCGGGGAAACTCAATCGCGTGGGCGGAGCCGGCGCCGCGATGAAAGAATCTGGTTGGCGGGAGGTCGGCTCGCGGGTGAAGTCAGCCCCATGTCGGCGCGTCCTGAACTTTCGAATGCACGCGTTGCCGCGGAGATGCGCGGCGACGCCCTCGAGGTGACGCTGGCCGGAACGTGGCAGATCATGGACCCGCGTCCGAGTTGGACGGCCTTGCTCGCGGGCCGACAGCCAGCCCGGGTGCACGTGCAAACGAACGAACTCGAGAAATGGGATACGTCGCTGCTGCTGTTTCTTTTCGAGATCCAGACGTGGTGTCGCGTGGCGGGCGCCGGGTTTGATATCGATGCGTTGCCGGAAAAAACCCGTGCCCTGCTGGCGCAGTTTGCCCAGGCTCACGAGACCAGCCTGCCGAAGGATCGCTCGGCTAACTTTCTGGCGAGCGTCGGATTGGCCACGCAGCACACGCTGACGCAGGGGCACGAAATCTTTCGGTTTGTCGGTGAAGCGGTGCTCAGCGCCATGGCGGTGGCACGGGCGCCGCACAAATTTCGGTGGCGCGACTGCGTGGCCGAAATGCAGCAATGCGGCGCGATGGCGCTGCCGATCGTGAGCCTCATCGCTTTTCTGATCGGCGTGACGCTCGCGTACACGGCGGCCATCGTGCTGCGGCAGTTCGGCGGCGATATCTTCATTGCCGATCTGATCGGACTTGCGATGGTGCGCGAAGTCGGCGCGGTGATGACGGCAGTCGTATTAGCGGGGCGAACGGGCGCCGCATTTGCGGCGACGCTGGGGAACATGAAGATGAACGAAGAGATCGATGCGCTCGAAACGCTCGGCATCCCGGCGGTGCAGTTCCTGGTGCTGCCGCGCATGGTCGCGCTGGCCGTGATGATGCCGCTGCTCACCTTGTATGCGAATGCGCTTGGCATCCTCGGCGGCATGGCGGTGGCCTATGGCCTGCTCACAATTTCGCCGACCGCTTACTGGGTCGAGATGCTGACGATCGTCGACATGTCGGACGTCCTGTCGGGCGTGATCAAGGCAACGGCGTTCGGCCTGATCGTGGGGCTGGCGGGCTGCCTGCGCGGGTTGCAGGCGGAGCGAAGTGCCGCGGGCGTGGGACGCGCCGCGACGTCCGCCGTAGTGACGGCGATTCTGCTCATGGTGGTTGCGGATGCCGTCTTCGCGATTCTGTTCAACGTCCTTGGAATCTGAGCACGCCGCCACCACCGATGACGCCCTCCCTGTGACGACCGTGGAGCCCGCCCCCTCGCCTGCCATTGAAGTCGAGCACCTGCGCTGCGGCTACGGTCGCGATGTGGTGTTGGAGGACGTTTCCTTCACGATCGCGCGCGGGGAGATTTTTTTCGTCATTGGTGGTTCCGGCTGCGGCAAGAGCACGCTGCTGCGGCACATGGTCGGATTGAACACACCCATGCGCGGCACGGTTCGATTTTTCGGCGAGGCGTTCACGCAAGCCGATCTTGCGACGCGCCGCGCGATGCTGAAGACGTTTGGCATGCTGTTTCAGGGTGGCGCGCTGTGGACTTCGCTCACCCTTCGCCAGAACGTGTCCCTTCCGCTCGAGGAGTACACGACGCTGAACCGGCGCCAAATCGACGAGATTGCCGCGCTCAAGCTGGCGCAGGTGGGACTCGCGGGATTCGAGGACTATTTTCCGTCCGAGATCAGCGGCGGCATGAAGAAACGCGCCGGGCTCGCCCGCGCCCTCGCCCTCGACCCTGAAATCGTGTTCTTCGACGAACCGTCGGCCGGGCTGGATCCAGTGACCTCGCGCAAGCTCGACCAGCTGATCCTCGAAATACGCGAGACGTTTGGGACCACCATTGTTGTGGTGTCGCACGAACTCGCCTCGATTTTCCAAATTGCCGATCGCGTGATCATGCTCGACCGCGGGACGAAAGGAATCATTGCGGAGGGCCGCCCGCGTGAACTCGCCGTGAACAGCCGCGATCCGCGCGTGGCGGAGTTTCTGACCCGCGGCGACGTCGTGACACCGGCCTGACCCATGTTTTCCATTGCGGGCCAAGCCGTGACCTCCGAGCCTTGCGAGCCTGTGGGCGCCGGCAAGGCCATGAGTTCGGCGAAGCGCGCGGTGTCCTAACGGCAGTTTCCTACGAGTGAAAACCAAGATCAGCCCAACCGTGGTCGGCGCGTTCGTGATTGGAGCATTTGCGCTGCTGATTGTCGCGCTGCTGACGTTTGGCGGCATCAACCTCTTCGACAAGCCACAGCGCTTCATCGTCTATTTCGACGAGTCGATTCACGGCTTGGATCTCGGATCGCCGGTCAAGCTTCGCGGTGTGCGCGTGGGGCGCGTCGTCGCCCTGAACGTCCGCTACGACGCACGCAACAACCGTTCCGTCGTCGCCGTGGTTTGCGAGCTGAGCAAGGACGTCGTGACCGACAACAAGGGCACCGTGATCGACGTCAGCAGCCGGATTGAATTGCAGACGCTGGTTGACCGCGGGCTGCGCGCGCGGCTTCAGGTCCTTGGCCTGGCCACGGGGTTGTTGTACGTGGAGCTCGATTTGTTCGACCCGAAGGAGTATCCGGCCGATCCGAAACTGACGGATCTGCGCTACGTGGTCGTGCCGTACGTGCCGTCCGCGATCGTGGAGTTCCAGGCGAGTGCAACGGAGATTCTCTCGAAGCTGAAAAAGGTCGATTTCGAGGGCATCACCCGCGCGCTGACGGGATTGGTGGCCGACACCCGCAAGCAACTCGCCGGGATTGATCTCAGGGGACTGGCGGAGCAGTGGAAGACGACCGGGGCCGAGTTGGAAACCCTCGCCAGGAGCCCCGACATTCCGCGGACCTTCGAGAACGTCAACGGTGCGGTCGCGGATCTCCGGGCGACCATCGCCAAAATCGACGCCCAGGTGGAACCGACCAGTAAGGAGTTTGCCGATACGATGGTGGAGGCAAAAAAGATGATCCAGGCGCTCAACGCCACGGCCACGACCGCGCAGGGTTTCATCGCCGCGCATGGCGGGCTGGGGGAGGAAGTCGTGGAGACGCTCAACCGGCTCAACGAAGCCGCGGACGCGATCAAGCGGCTGGCGGATTTCCTGGAGCGGAATCCCAACGCGCTCATTACCGGTCGCAAACGGCCGGAGTGAGTGGGGTCGTATGAAATACGGTTCACCCCGAATCCACCTATGATCAGACCATCAGCACAGCGCGGGACGAACGACGTGACGAACGGCCGCGGCCTCGAGGCGGGTCTGTTGCTCCCGCTGTTTTCCCTGGTCGGTCTGTTGCTGCTGGCGGGCTGTTCCATTCCAATTCCGCAGGCGGAATTGGATCCGACGCGCTACTTCGTCCTGTCCACGACGGCGCGCGCCGCGGCTCCAACCTCCAGCGAGCCGGTGGTCCATCTGCGTCGCGTGGAAGTCGCCACCTACCTGGACGCGCGGCCAATGATCGTGCGGCGCGGGGAAAACGAGATCGAATTCCGGGAATTCGCGCGCTGGGGCGAACCGCTCGACCTGGGGATTGGCCGCGTGCTGCGGGAGGAGTTGCTGGCGCGCGGTGCCACCGGCGCGGTGTTGCCGCCGGGTCTCCGGACCGCGAATACGAAATACGATTTTGAGCTGACGGTGCGCGTGCTGGCCTGTGAGGGCGCGCGCGACGGCACGGTATTGTTCCGCGCCGTATGGGAACTCTTCTCCGCGGGTGCGAAACCGGAACCGGTGGCGCGCGGCGATTTTAGAGCGGCCGACTTGCGCTGGGATGGGAAGAGCGAGGCATCGCTCGCGGCGCAACTCAGTCAAGCGGTGGGCGGATTGGCCGCGGAGATTTCCCCGGCGTTGAAGAAATAAGAGTGCGGAGGGCACGGGCTATCCCTGCGCTTTGCCCCACAAATTCGCGACAGAACGACCGCTCTGACGGAGGGGCGACGTCCACGTCGCCCTAGCCCTGCCCTTTGCCCACAAATTCGCCATCGCGTATGGCGTCGCGCCAAGGGCGCGGTTGACCGGAAGGGCGACTTTCCAGTCGCCCGAGACCGGTCGACCGAACGTACTTCGGCGGCAGGAAAGCCGCCGCTCCGGTGC
>JBBRCR010000369.1:0-8745 GCA_038204695.1 Opitutales bacterium
CCAGCGGCCACATCGCGTCAATGCGTGCCACCAGCTCCCGGGCCGGAACCACCCGCTCCGCCGCCCAATGATTCGTGTTCCCGACGTCCATGAACTCGATGAAACACAACGCATGCCCGCGTTCGCGAAAATACCCGCACAGCGATGCCAGCTCTCCGTCGTTCACGCCACGCTGGATCACGCAGTTGATCTTCAGCGGCAGCTTGAGCGCCGCGGCCGCATCAATCCCTCGCAAGACGCGCCCGACCTTGAATCCCAGTCCATTCAGCTTTCCTGCGGTGGTATCGTCGAGCGAGTCGACTGACACGTTGAGTCGGTTCAGTCCTGCCGCCTGCAGCGCGGGCGCAAGCTTCTCCAGCAACCAGCCGTTGGTGGTCAGCGCCACATCGGTTATGCCCAGTTGTTTCAGGCCGCGAATCACCTCCGGCAAATCGCTGCACAAAAGTGGCTCGCCACCGGTGAGCCGCACTTTTTCCACCCCGAGGCTGCGAAACGCCATGGCGATGCGCAGGAGTTCATCGCGTTTCATCAATTGCGGATCGCGCAAGAACGCATGGCCGGGTCCAAACACGTCCGCCGGCATGCAATACGGGCAGCGAAAGTTGCAGCGATCGGTGACGGAAATGCGCAGGTCGCGCAAAGGACGGTTGAATTGGTCGGAGGGAGTGCCCATCAATAGCTGGCTTGCAGGCGCCGTGGGATTGCCCAGTAAGTGCGGTCTGGATTCGCGTGCAAGCAGGCTCCACCATTTGCATGCTTACCCCCGCCGAAGCTGAAACGCTGATTCTCAACAGCATTGCCCCGCTTCACCTCGAGGATTGCCCGCTCATCAGCGCCTGCGGGCGAGTGCTGCGCCACGATTTGCGCGCCGATCGCGATCTGCCGCCGTTCGACCGGGTGACGATGGACGGCTACGCCCTGCGTGCCTCCGCGGTGGCGGCCGGCACCCGCGCTTTTCGCGTCGAAGCCGTTCAAGCCGCCGGCATGCGAGCGTTCAAACTGGGACCGGCGCCCGAGGCCTGCATCGAGGTGATGACGGGTGCAGTGCTGCCGGAGGGCGCGGATTGCGTGGTGCCTTACGAGGACACGCGTCGCGACGGCAACGATGTGATCCTCGTCGGCGATCCCGCCACCTGCGCGCCTGGGGCCGCCGTGCACCGGCGCGGCAGTGATCATCGGCTCGGCGCAACCGTGGTGCGGGCCGGTAAGGTGCTCACCGGCCGCGAAATCGCCGTGGCCGCCGCGTGCGGTTACCATGTGCTCACGGTCACGCAGATTCCGCGTATCGCCGTTGTGGCTACCGGTGATGAGCTGGTGGAAGTGGACTCCGCGGTCGCGCCCCATCAGGTCCGGAGGAGCAACGATCACGCCTTGCGCGCGGCCCTGATTGCCGCCGGTTATACCAGCGTGACGCGATTTCACCTGCGCGACGTGCGCCACGAAATCGAGCATCTGCTGTGGCACATCATCGCCGAGGTCGACGTGGTGGTCATTGCGGGCGGCATCTCGAAGGGCAAATTCGACTATTTGCCGGCCGAACTCGATCGCCAGGGCGTCCGCAAAATTTTCCAGGGCGTGGCGCAACGGCCCGGCAAGCCGCTCTGGTTCGGCGTGAGCGCACGAGCCACGCCGGTCTTTGCGCTGCCCGGAAATCCCGTTTCAGCCTACACCTGTCTTCACCGGTATGTGCTGCCTGCCCTCGCCCACGCGAGCGGCCGGGTCGTTCGGCCGCCAGCCACCGCCGTCCTCGGTGCGCCCCTCGCGTTCAAACCAAACCTGACGTACTTCGTGCCCGTGAAACTCAGCAGCGGGCCGTGCGCCGAGCAGATTGCGACGCCGGATCCAAGCAACACCTCGGGCGACTTCGCCGGTCTGGTGGACACCGACGGATTCGTGGAGTTGGGCGCGGAGCAAGCGGAATTTGCCGCCGGCAGTCTCGTGCCATTCCGACCGTGGTACTGAAAGAAGTTGGCGGCGCCCATGAATCCCAAGTTCTCCCACCTCGATCCCCAGAACCGGCCGGCCATGGTCAATGTCGGCGACAAAGCCGTGACCAGGCGAACCGCCCACGCGGCCGCTGTCGTGTCGCTGCCGCCGGAACTCGCCGCCCTGCTTCGTGACGGTGAAATTGCGACGAAGAAGGGACCCATTTTCCAGACGGCAATTATTGCGGGCGTGATGGGCGCCAAGAAGACGAGCGAGCTGATTCCGCTGTGCCACCCCCTGCCGCTCGATGATTGCCAGATCCAAATTTCGTCCGACCCGGCGCGCGCTGAAATCACCATTCACTGCCGGGCGCAGACGCACGCCCGAACGGGCGTGGAAATGGAAGCACTGACGGGCGCGACGGTGGCTGCGCTCACGGTTTACGATATGGCGAAAGCGGTTTCGCATGGAATCGTGATCAAGGATATCCGGTTGCTGGAAAAAACCGGCGGGAAGAGCGATTATAAGGCTACCGGCGCATGATCACTGTAACCGTCCATTTTTTTGCCATCCTGCGTGAACAGCGCGGGCTCGACACGGAGGAGCTGACGACCTCGGCGAATTCGCCCGCCGCGCTTTATGAAGAGTTGCGCGCACGCCATGGCTTCACGCTGCCCGCGAATCGGATTCGCGCCGCGGTGAATGACGAGTTTGTCGCTGCCGATGCGCCGCTGCGCGGAGGTGAGCGCATCGTGTTCATCCCTCCCGTGGCCGGCGGATAATGCCAATATCTGCGCAAGGTGTCACCTTGCGGATAGGTGTGCGCCACGAAGGATGGTGAGCCTCGTTTCCAGCGAGACGTCGCAATTCGTTCGCAGCTCCGGTGGTGGTCACCGATCAAGTCGCATGGGGCTCCATCCCTGTCGGTTTTTCTCTTCCAGCTGTCATGCTCCAACCTATCCGCGGGCAACAACGCGCAGTGGTCGGGCGTGCATTCTACGCCGTTCTCTTTTCGGCCCCCACCGCCGGGCGCCGAAATTTTTCGGGCCTGCTCCTGGCCGCATTTGGTCTGCTCGCTACAACCGTCTGCGCCCAAACCTCGGGTGCGCCTATAATCGCCAGCCTGTCGAACAGCCAGACTCTCACTGAAGGTCGAAACGTCACGCTCTCGGTGTCGGTGAACGGCACCGCGCCGTTCACTTATCAATGGCGCAAGGAGAGCACTCCAATCTCCGGCGCCACGAACAGCACCCTGACGCTCAATCCTATTCGGGTGGCCGATGCCGGTTCCTACACCGTCCTGGTGGGCAATGCGGCCGGCTCAGTCATCAGCGGACCGATCATTCTCGCCGTTAATCCAGCGGTGGCGCCCTCGTTTAGCTATCAGCAGAGCGCTATAAACGTTGTCGTCGGCGACACGCTCCAGTTCTACGCGTCCGCGTCCGGCACCGAGCCGCTCACGTACGTTTGGAAACAGGGCTCGACGACGGTGGCGACCACGACGTCGAACTACTATTCGAAGGCTAACGCACAGCTCGTCGACGCGGGCACCTACACGGTTGCGGCGAGCAACGTCGCCGGGTCCGCCACCAGCAGCCCGTTCACCGTCACCGTCAGTCCGGTCACGGCGCCTGTCTTCGGCTATCCCTTGTCCGATGTGACGGTCAGGACCGGCAATTACTTTTACCTCTCCGCCTCCCTCTCGGGTTCCGGCGTCATCACGTATCAGTGGAAGAAGGACGGCGTCGCCATAACCGGGGCCAACAGCAGTTATTTTTCCAAATCGAGTGCCGAGGCGGCGGATGCGGGCAGCTATACCCTGACGGCAACCAACTCCGCCGGTTCCACTACCAGTAACGCGGCCAGGGTCACAGTGCTGCCGCCGGTCGCACCGACGATCAGCTCGGTTTCAGGCGCCGTCTCGGTGGCGGTGGGCGAGTCGTTTTCGCTGTCGGTGTATGCGGAAGGCAACGGGCCGTTCTCGTTTCAGTGGAGCAAGGACGGACAGGCCATCGCGGGCGCCACCGGTGCGTATTATTCGAAGTCGGCGGTTCAGCTCAGCGACGCCGGCGCCTACACCGTGGTGGTCAGCAATGCCCAGGGCTCCGCCACCAGCAATACCGTGCCCGTGTCAGTCACCAACGCGAAGCCGCCGGTCATCACGTATCATCCCGCTTCCATTGCCGTGCGTCAGGGCGATCACTTGTGGGAAATTTCGGTGGGCGCTTCCGGTACGGGTACTCTCAGCTACCAGTGGAGCAAAAACGGCACGCCGATCCCGGGCGCCAACAGCTCGAGCTACTACTTTTCCGGCAATGCGACGGCGGCTCATGCGGGCACCTATACAGTGGTTGTAAGCAGCACGCAGGGCTCGGTGACATCCGAGCCGTGCTATATAACCGTGCTGCCGCCGACACCACCGGTGATTGCCGACCAGCCGGCGAGCCAGACCGTGCGGCAGGGGCAGACGCTTTCGCTGTCGGGCAGCGCCGCGGGCATGCCCTACCCCGGGATCCAGTGGCGGAAGGACGCGGTGAACATTCCTGGCGCCACGAACACAAGCTATTATGAATCCAATATAGCCTCGAGCGATGCGGGCGCGTACTCGTTCACGGCCACCAATTCCGCCGGCACTGCCACGAGCGGCAACGCCATCATCACGGTCATCGCCGCCACGCCACCCCGCATCATCGCGCATCCGGCGAGCGCCAGCCTGCTCCCGGGCGAAAGCTTCAGCGGGATGTATGTCGAAGTGAGCGCCGACTCCACGTATACGGTCCAGTGGTATCTCAATGGGCAGGCCATCCCTTGGGCGACGAGCACCTATTACTCTATATATAACGCGCAGCCCAGCCACGCCGGCACCTATACCACCGTGGTGACGAGCAGCGCCGGCGCCGTGACGAGTCGCGAAGCGGTCATCACGGTGGACGCCAACACCACGCGTCCGGTGATCACGTTTGTGCAGGGGGCCGGGCGATCCCGGGCGGGTGGAGCGTTTCGCTGAGCATCAGCACGTCGAGTTCGGGTGAAACGCTCCAGTGGTTCAAGGACGGCGCGCTGATCCCGAACGCGACAGACAAGTCGTATTCGTTTTCCAATTTCACCCTTGGCTCCGCCGGGACCTATGCCGCGCAGGTCACCAATGCAGCCGGCACCTACACGAGCCGGGCGATCATCCTGGAATTGCTCGATGCGGGGCGCACCCCGCTGATTACGCGCCAGCCCGTCGGCCGCAGCGTGGCGCCCGGCCAGTCCGCCGGTTTCAGGGTGGACGCCGAGGGCGAGTGGCCGATGGCGTATCAGTGGCTAAAGGACGGGATCGTCATCCCCGGCGCCACTTCCGGCAACTACGATATATACAATCCGGTCGCCGCGAACACCGGTGCGTATTCGGTCACCATAACGAATCGGGTTGGCGCCGTGACCAGCGCGGCCGCCGCCCTGGGCCTCAATTCAACCGCCATCACGGCTCCCGTCATCACCCGGCATCCGTCTTCGCGGACCGTGACCGTTGGTTCCAATTATCTGGATCTGCAGGTGTCGCTGCTGGATTACAACGGCATCTCGTATCAGTGGCGGAAGGACGGAACGCCGATCCCCGGCGCGACGAGCAGCCCGTTGTCTTATTACGCCGTGATCTCCGCGCTCGCCGGTCGCTACTCCGTGGTGGTCACGAATTCCGCCGGCAGCGCGACCAGTTATGATGCGGTCGTGGCGGTGACGAGCGTCTTCACCGGACCTGTCTTCACGGTGCAGCCGCAGAATCAGACCGGATATTTCGGTGGTAGTGCGACGTTCACGTCGACCGCCACGGGCGCCTCGACGGTTTCCTACCAGTGGCGGAAAAACGGCACGGCGATTGCCGGTGCCACGAGTTCGTCGCTCACCCTGGCGAACCTGCAAGCGGCCGATGCCGCTACGTACACCGTCCTGGCATCCGATACAAACGGCTCCACGCCGAGCGTGGCGGTGACACTCGCGCTTTCCGGTGGAACCGCGCCATTCCTGCTGTCTTCGCCTCTCAACTTCACCGCGCTCGCTGGTAATTCTGCGTCGTTTACCGGCGGAATCGGCGGCACGCCGACGCCCACGCTGCAGTGGCGGAAAGACGGTGTCGCGGTGCCGGGCGCCACCGGAGCCTCGCTCACGCTCAATAATGTCCAAGCCACCAATGCCGGCAGCTACACGCTCTTCGGCAGCAATCCGGTCGGCAGCATCAGCACTGCGCCCGCCCAGCTCACGGTCATTTATCCGCCACCCACGATCTCTATGCAGCCGGCGAGCGTTAGCGTGCAGGCGGGCGGCACAGCGACATTCTCCGTGGGCGCAAGCAGTTTTCCCGGACCAACGTTTCAATGGCGCAAAGAGGGTGTCAGCCTGGCCGGCGCCACCTCGCCTTCACTCGTGCTGACGAACGTGCAATCCGCCCACGCCGGCCGCTACTCCGTCCTCGTGCAAACCGAGTTTGGCTCGGTCACGAGCATCGATGCGGTGCTGACCGTCGGCAACCCGATCACCGTCATCCGGCCGGCCAGCCAAACCGTCACCGCCGGTGGCACGGCGACTCTTTCCGCATCCATGCAGAGCGCGGATCCGCTTCTTTTCCGCTGGGCCAGGAACGGCAGCTACCTTCCCGGAGCGACGAGCTTCACGCTCACCCTGCCCAACGTACAGCTCGTCGACGCGGGCACGTATGTCCTCGTGATTAGCCGGCCGGACGGCACCGTGATTTATCCGCTCACCGGTTCCTCCGCGCTGGCCGCCACGCTGACGGTCATCCCGAAGCCGGGCCTCACGATCGTCCAACACCCGATTGGCGGCTCCGTCCCCGTCGGCGGCACTTTCACCCTGAGCGTGCTCGCGACGGGTGAATTCTGGAGCTATCAGTGGCAGAAGAATGGCGTTCCGATACCCGACCAGTTCGGGGCGACGCTGGTGCTCCGCAACGTTCAGCTTTCCGATTCTGCTGACTATCGCGCGGTGGCGATGGGGCCGAACGGGACGGCGTATTCAACCGTAGCCCATGTGACCGTTCTGGGATCGCTGTTCGCCGGGACCTACTTTGGCACGTTCAACACGGGCGATAGCTGGGCGTTTCACGTGAACAACGACGGCCGGGGCGTCTTCATTGCGGTCCTGTCCTCCCGCGGGCAGGTGATTATAGCACGCGATATCATTCTGACCAATTCCGGCCAGTTCAGCTTCGGCCGCGCCGAATCCGTGGCGGCGAGCGGAGCCTCTCCGCTGGGCGGGCGCTACTACACGGGCGCGGTCGGTGGTTCAATTTCGCCGACGCTCACCACGATGAGCGGGCAGATTCCCGGCTTGAATTTACCGCTGGCGGGCCAGCGCGCGGAGCCACGTGCGGGCATGCGCGAGCTGGCCGGATCGTATCAGGCGGTGCCGATGGGGAGTGAGCTCGGCGAGGTGATCATCATTGCCGGTGCCGACGGCTCGATTCTGCTGGCATCGGTCGATCCGAACGCGGTGCGGGGCGGTCGTGGAAGCATGGATACGACGGGATTTTTCACGGTTAATCAGCCGGCCTATCAATATCGTGGACTCGTCGGCTCGCCGGCGGCGGGCGCGCTCCAAGGCGTATATGCCCCCGATGGAGGTGTCCACGTGCCGTTCGCGACTCCCGCCGGCAGCACCAGCAGCGAGCGGCTGATCAACGTGGCGACGCGCGGTATCGCGGGCAGTGGTGCCCGCACGCTCACCGCGGGTTTCGTTATCGCCGGCACGGCGCCCAAGGACGTGCTCATTCGCGCCGTGGGGCCGGGGCTCGCTGCCTTTGGCGTGACGGGCGTTTTGGCCAATCCGCGGCTGCGTCTGTACCGAAGTGGGACGCCGATGATGGAGAACGACGATTGGGGACTCGGCGGTTTTGCGGTCCCGATTGCTGCGGCCGCGACTCGCGTGGGTGCGTTTGCGCTACCCGCCGGCAGCGCGGATGCGGCGGTGCTGGCGCGGCTGGAACCGGGTGATTACACGGCGCAGATTTCCGGCGAAGGTGACAGCACCGGTGTGGCGCTGGTGGAAGTTTATGACGCCGTCGCGCCGACCTTCGGCGAGCCAAAGCTGATCAACCTGTCGACGCGTGGCGAGGTGGGCCGCGGGGGCGACGTGTTAATCGTGGGTGTGGTCGTAAGCGGAACGGCACCGAAAAAGGCCTTGATTCGCGGCATCGGTCCGGCGCTGGCGGGATTCGGCGTCACTGGCGTCCTCGCGAACCCGAAACTTCAGCTGTTCCAAGGGAAAAACTTAATCCGGGAGAATGACGACTGGGGGGGGGCGATTCGGCTGATACCGCGAGCTTGGAGGCCACGGCTGCGGGGGTGGGGGCGTTTGGACTCACGCCGGGCAGCAAGGATGCCGCGCTGGTGTTGTATCTGGCGCCCGGCAACTATACGGCGCAGGTGAGCGGCGTAGGCGACACGACTGGCGTGGCGTTGGTGGAAGCGTACGAAGTTCCGTAGTTTGTGCCGCGGCAGGCGACGCCGTGCGGGAAGCGCCATGCGGGAAGCGCCGTGCGGTGTTTGGATTTGGATTTCCAAGGGCGCCGAATACTCTTCGACCGCAGCTAAAATTCACCTCGCGTGTCACGAAGCAACCTGTGCCTTCGCCCGGAAGTTTCGCACCGCGGCTTTCGCCGCAACCAAAGGTCTCCGGATGAGACACAGAGGTCACAGAGGTGGAATGGAGGTCACGGAGAAAGGCAGATGCTGGTTGGTATGTTGGTGTGTCTGGTCTCCTCTGTGTCCTCTGGTTCGACCTCTGTGCGCTCTGTGACCAAAGGATTGGGCCCTCAAAATC
>JBBRCR010000370.1:0-8723 GCA_038204695.1 Opitutales bacterium
TTTATACACATCGTTTGCCGGGAAATTTCACACCCTGTGCGCGGGTTTTCGCCCGTAGCGCCAGTCTCCGACTGGCGAACGCCGGTCAAAGACCGGCGCCACTCCCGGCGGCTGCCCCAGCGTGTGGGATGTTATCATAGGAGCTGTGAATTTTCCGGGCTTGTGGCTGCGAGCGCCAGCGAGTGGATGGGGCACGGATGGCGGGCATTCATTTCCCGCCCCCAACCCATTTCACGGCGTTCGCGAGGAGGGTCCGGTATGCATCCATATCGTGGACACGCTGGTCATGTCCAATGGTGAGTCCGACGATCCGGGCCTTTTCGTGCCGCGTGATCCACACAACCGGATGCGGGTGCTGATATTTCACGCTTGGCGAAGTCTCCGCGAGAACCGTGATCGGCGACGTTCCGGGCGGAATCTTGTCCGGCTCCGCGTTGATGTAGTACAACTCGTCCTCGACCTCGAAGCTCGCCGGTACTCCGCGCATGATCGGGTGCTCCGGCGCCAGGACGTTCACTTTGTATGGAGCGATCTTGTCGTGGCCGCGCGCGCCGCCACCCACGATCTTCGCGTTCAGCTCGGGCCACTGGCCATAGCCGTACCAGGTTCCCGGATGCAGCATGACGATGCCTTTGCCCGCGGCAGCGAAATCAAACAGCGCCTTCCGATACGCCGGCGTGTCGAAGAATTTCCGGTTAACGCTGATGACCGCCACATCCGCCTGCGGGAGTTCGGCCGCGGCCTCGTCGCGATCCTCGGTATAGTTCACGCTAAAGCCGGCGGCTTTCAGGGTGGCCGCATCCGTTGCCCCGAAGAACTTCGTGAAGTTGTGCGAGCTGCCTCCCGTCACGATAAGCACTTTCGTTTTTCCCGGCTCCCATGTGATCGGCGCCGGCGGCGGCAGCTGGGCATCGCCGCGGCCACCTTCCTTCGGTCCGTCCGGGGGCGCCGCTGAAGGTTGCGCGACGCCACCGGCCGGATTGGCCGGAGCCGAGCCAGACGGCGCTTCTTTCTTTCCGGTCGCGCGCTCACCGAGGCTCGCGGCCACATTACCCGTTCGCCGCGCACCCGAAGCGGCGGACACCTCGGCGTGGTCAACCGCGGCCGGCTCGGCACTCGCGGTGATCGCCACCGTGCAGGGCACGATGTCGTTGTCGAAGCTCTCGAGCGCGACCTTGGCCAGCGCCGCCCGCTTGTTCAAATTGAGCGCGAAATAGCGGAGCTGCCCGCGACGCGTGAAGTCACCGGCGTCGGCGCTCTGCGGCACCTGCGCGCGGCCGATGTAGTCGGCGAAATACTCACCGTTCTTCAGCACATGCTCCTCACTCGAGCCATCGGCATATTGCACCCGCACTTTCATGGCGGGCCGGCCCCGCGCCGCATCGCCGCCGAATGGCCAGGCCCAGCCGCCGACTCCGCCGAGAAAATGCAGGCTGGCCGCCGTGGCCGTCGTGCTGATCTCGACGCGTTGGGGAAATTCCTCCGACACGTTGCTGCGGCCCGGCCCGCCCTTCAGCGCGATGAAATTCATGCCGTTGGGGGACTTGGCCGGCTCCATGACAAAGAAGGGCACCCCGGCCACGGTCACGTTGCCGAACCGGTGCAGCGCCACGGTCTCATCGCGTTCGTCGTCGCGGCGGAACGTCCCGCGGCGGCTGTCCGCCGTGTAGGCCTCCCGCAGGTCCAGCACGCGAAACTTCTGTTCGCCACCACCCATGAAGGTGAGCAGATCGCGCAATCCTTCCGCCCCGAATCCCTCGAAGCCCTCGGGCATCAGCGAGCGCCGCGTGTTTTCGCGGGTCGCGATATCCTCCGTGCGCACTTCGATCTCGCCGCCGGCGTGCCGCAGCGTGATCGCCGCGGCGTTCTCGCTCGCGATGATGCCACTGTGGGTTTCGCCTTTCCGCGTGGTGACATTCCACTGGTGGAAACTCGCATCGACCTCGCGATTCGGATCCACGATGTGGACCAGGAGTTCGGCCGGACCGTGTGCCCCCATCCCGTGCAGCGGCGGCCCGACGTCGCTCAGGCCGAGATCACCGAACTTGTGACAGGCCGAGCAGGCGGCCGTGAACAGCGCGCGCCCCTTCGCAGGATCACCCGGCTTTTCCACCTCGGGCGTGAGACGCGCGATGAGCTCGTGCTTCTGCTTCGTCACGGGGCTGAGCGCCTCGAGCAGTTTCGCGGCCTCTTTCGCCACCGGACGACTTGGATGTGTCCGTAAACGTGATACGTTACCCGCGCCCAGCGAAGCCGGGTTTACGCGCCCATCCTCGAGCGCCGCCAGCAGCGCCAGGGCCGACTCGGATCGCTTCAGCAACTGTTCGAAAACCACCGCCGACCCGGTGTGGGCGAACATGGTCACGAAGAAGGCCGTGACCTCCGGCCCGCCATCTGCGCCGAGATCGGTGATCAACCGAGTCTTCAACTCCTCGGAGCTCGCGGGCGCGGACAACGTCTTCGCTATTTCGGCCAGAGCCTCATCGCGCACCGCGGAGACGCCCATCAGGCTGGCGGCCACTTCCGCCCGTCGTTCATCCGGCCGTTCGACGTTCGAAATTTCGCGCAATAGTTCCCTCGCCCGGCGGTGGGCGAGCTCCGCCAGCGGGCGGGATGTCTCCCACCGGCCCACGAAAGGAAGCACCGCCGCCGCGGTGCGCGGTTCCTGGAGCAGTTGTCCGATGGCCTCGGTGATCGCGGCCGCGTCAATGGACGACCCACCGCTCGCCTGGACCAGCCCGCGCAGGACGGTGACGGTCAAGTCGGCGGCCGGCGCCGCCGCCGCCGCACAGGCGGCCAGCAGGCCGGTCTTGTCGACCGCGACGTTGGCCGCGAACAGGGCGGTGGCGAAGGGGCCCAGCACCCCGCTTTTTTCGTGCTGTAACGCATCGGCCAGGAACTCGGTCGGCTGAGTGGTCGCGGCGGCGACGATGGCGGACCTGGTCCAGGGGTCGTTCGACCCGGCGAACGTATTCAATATTCGGTTGCGGTCGGCGGCGGTCGCCCGGCTGGCCTCCTCGAAGAGCCGGAGCGCCGGACTGCCCATCGACCGCTGCATTACCGCGATCCGCGAGTCGCCGGCGTGGTTCTCCTGCGCCAGTCGCCAGGCCGTCATCTTCACGTGGGCATTCGAGCTCGTTTGCATCGCACGAACGAGTTCAGCGGCATTCTTCGGATCGATTGCGGGTACGGCCAGCCGCTTCGCATCCTTGTGCTGCACCTGCCAAATCCGGCTGAAGTAGTGATCGCGATCGGGTCGGATCGCAGCGTTCGCCGGGCTGTGCTGAGGGCCGCGCGTGTCGTTGTGAATCACAGCCTGGTTGTAGAAGTCCACAATGTAGAGCGCGCCATCAGGTCCGATCCGCGTCTCGATCGGTCGGAACCACAGATCACTGCTGCGGATGAACTCGGTCTCCTCCCGCCCCTTTTCCTTCGCCGTCGTGTAAGTTACGCCGGCGGGCTGCACGAACTGGTGGTGGACGAGGTTGATCGTGGGATCGGTGGTGAAATAACTGTAGCGCCACTTGTCCGGCCAGGCGCCGCCATCGTAAATCGCGCACCCGGCCGCGGCGGTAAACTGGCCGACCTGGTCGATCTGCACGTACGCCTGCTCGGTCCAAGACATCAACGGAAACGATTTCTGCCGCGTAATCATGCCGTTCGCCGACGTCGTTCCGGGCATCTTAGCCTTCGCGAGCACGTACTCAGGCAAGACCGTGTGGAAGAAAACCGTTCCGCTGGTCGGCTGGGTCCAGAACACCTGTCCATCCCAGGTGATATCCAGACCCCAGGTGTTGCCGTTCCGGCTGCTGTATTGCTCGAACGCGCTGCCATCCGGTTTGAACCGCACGACGCCGCTGCCACCCGGCCCGAAGCTCACCGTGCCGTCGGCCGAGGTGACATTGCCGCGGCTGTACCCATGGGTCGCATACACCCAGCCATCCAGCCCCCATCGCAGATTGTTGATTACGGCATGCGTGTCGGTCGTGCCGAGCCCCGTGTAGAGCTTCGTCCGCTTGTCCGCCACCGCATCGCCATTGGTGTCCTCCAGGAACCAGATGTCGGGCGCACTGCCCACGATGACGCCGCGACGGTGGAACACAAAGCCGGTGACAAGTTCGAGCTTGTCCGCAAACACCTGCTTCCGGTCCATCAACCCATCGCCATTCGTGTCCGTGAGAATTGAAATCCGATCCTGCGGCTCCCGGTCCTGCCGCATCGGATACAGCGAGCCGCTGTCCTTCCAGGGCGCGGTATTGGGCACGCGACGGCCGTTTGGATATTCCGGTGTCTCCGCGACCCACAGCCGGCCCTGCTCATCCCAGTCGATGGCGATGGCCTTCTGAATCAGCGGCTCGGCGGCCACGAGCGTGAGCGTGAACTCCGGGTGGACCTCGATCTTGGCCGCGGCCCGATCGGGCCGGGTGGGGCCACCTTCGACGTAACGCAGATTGTCGCCGAGTTCACCCGGCTGGCAGAGGAAATCCACGTTGGGTCGCTGGCCGGCCCAGGCGATGCCGCGGAGGAGAATGGCGCGATAGTTGGGCCGCTTGAAATTTTCGTAGAGATGCCCGGGGATGGACACGAAGGCGCGATACGGTTTCACCGCGCCGGCCACGGTGCGTTCGTAGGTCCACATCTGCGGCTGGATATCGTAGATGCTGACTTTCTTGCCGCCGGAGGTGAGCTCAGCCGCGCGCTTCTGCGCCCTGTCGTCGCGGGCGCCCGCCGCTTTTGGCGTGTAGGCGGCGGCGAGAATCCGGGCCTGCGGCAGGATCTCCAGGTCGTAGTAGATCTCGTCGTTCATCTGCCAATTCGAACAGTCCTGCGTGAGCGGGCTGTCGCGATCGGTGAAATAGAGATGCATCGGCCCTTCCAGCCACTTCGTCGTGCCCTGCCGCCAGGCACCGCCGACAATCCCCTTGAACCACTCCGGGTCCCGCGAAACCACACCCGCGTGGATCACGACCAGCCCGCCGCCGCGTTTCAGGAATGCGTCGAGATTCTGCCGGTCTTCCGCCGCGGGAATATTGCCGGCCTCCTGTGCGTGCAGAATCAATACGTCAGTCTCGTCGAGCTGCGCCTTCGTCGGAAACGCCGCGGCGCCGGTGGCCCGGGCGCCGCGCGCGTTCAGCATCGGAATCCATTCGCTGAGGAACCGCGGATAATCGTGGGCCCCCGGCCCATGCGACTTCGGGCCCGAGCGGATGAACACGCGCAGCGGCGGCTCCGCCGCGAACAACAGGCCTGCGTTGAATGCAACGCAGACGACAAGCAGGATGAATCGCTTCATGGCAGGGGTAGCGCGTGGGTGCGCGCCAATGGACTGAGTGAAATCTTACAACCGCGTCTTGCAACGCAACAGACCGTGGCGAATCGATGACCAGGGCGCCTCCAGCGAAACATCGCACGGGTCCAGCTCAGCCGCCCGCTCGCGCGGCAGCTTTCCGGGCGAAAGTATCGCGAGGAACACCAGCGGTTCCGCGTGCGGGTTGTACGTCGCATGCACCGTGCCCGCCGGAATGTGCGCAATCTCGCCCGGGTGGAGAATCTTGTGGTGCTTGCCAACCCACTGCTCGGCGCGCCCGTAGAGGACGTAGATGATCTCCTCGCGGTGCGGGTGATAATGGAACGGATGACAATGCATCGGCGCCATGTTGGCGCGGACCAGCAGAAGCTTGTCCGCCTTCAGCATGTCGGGCCGACACAGCCACTCGTTGTTCGTCCAGGCGTTCGTCTCCCGAATCGCGCCGGCAATCTGGACAAAATGACTCTTGGTCAAAGCCATGGTGTGGATCGTGGTCGGGGGCACGACGACCGGCCCCGGGGTCTTCGGCAGTACATGAGAAAGGAATCGCGATAATCAGAAGCCGAGCCGCCGTTCCGGCGGGGGCTTCGCCGCGGGAGCTGGGATGGATTTGAACTTCCGCGTGAGATTCGTCAGCGACTCCTCCACGCCCATTCGCTCCAGACTGCTGGCGCCGACAAATCCGACGGCACTCGTATTTTGAAGCACGCGCTCGGCGTCCTCCGGTGTGTTGATGGGGCCGCCATGACAGAGGAAGTAAATGTCGTTTCGCACCTGACTCGCCGCGTCGATGATCTGCTGCGTCACCTTCATGGTCTGATCCCAACCGATGACCGCACTCTTCACGCCGATGCTGCCGCCAATCGTCGTGCCGACATGCGCAATGATCGCGTCCGCTCCGGCCTTCGCCATTTCCACGGCTTCCTCCGGCGAGCCCACGTAAACGATGGAGAACAGATCCATCCGCCGAGCCAGCGCCACCATCTCGTATTCCTTTTGCACGCTCATGCCGGTCTCCTCGAGCACCGCGCGAAAATGGCCGTCCACAATCGTGTGCGTCGGAAAATTGTTAACCCCGGAAAAGCCCATTTCCTTCACCTGCCCCAGCCAATGCCACATTCGCCGCCGCGGATCGGTCGCATGCACGCCGCAAATCACGGGAACGTCCTCGACCACCGGCAGGACCTCGAACTCGCCGATCTCCATCGCGATCGCGTTCGCATCGCCGTAAGCCATCATGCCGCAGGTGGAGCCGTGGCCCATCATCCGGAAGCGTCCTGAATTATAAATGATGATCAGATCGGCGCCGCCTTTTTCGATAAACTTCGCGCTGATGCCCGTTCCCGCGCCGGCTGCGATAATGGCGCGGCCTGTCTTCAGCGTGGCATTCAGACGGTCGCGGACTTCTTCGCGGGTGTAGGGGTTACCTTTTCCAGTCCAGGGATTCGGCATAAGCTCGGGAGTAGTGGGGCCCGAGCGTCAGAAAGGAAAAGCCGCACGACAAGTCTAAGCGTGCGGATTCTCGCCAGATGGTTCGTGAGCACCGCGGCATGCGGCGCGCGCACATTCCGGGAATGCGAGCGTTGCGCCCGCATTTCTCCAGTTGCCGCGAGCGCAATGCCCGTCCGTCCACCAGGCGGAACGGGTCACAATCCGACGGCGCGAAGTGCGTTTTCCGCCTCGCGCGTGCGACTCACGCGCTCGTCGCCAATTCCCTCGAAATCTCCGCGCATGGCCTTGAGCGCAAAAATCTCGCGATCGATTTCGGCCCGCGAACGAATGCCGAGACGGCGGAGCAACGGCAGCGGCGGATCGAATCCTTCGACCGCATGAAAGATGAAAAAGCCGAGGCCGATGCACGTCGCGATTGCCCACTTGCGGTTGATGGTCGCCGCGAGCGCCACGGTGGTCAGCCCCACCGCCGCGACATTGAGCTGCAGATAACGCTCAATGCTCCACTCGCGCCGCAATTCCTCGATCCGGTCCGAAATGACATTGGGCGGTTGCGAGGCATACCTGCGAAGCCGGTCTTCCGTCGCTTCATCTAGCCGGCGAAGCTGCTCGCGTGATGTGTAGCGCCGAATCCGATCCGGTTCGGCGCGCCTCTCCACTGCTGCGATACTCATGGTTTCGTTCTCCGATTAACGTTCGACCGCCGCCACCACCTCGTCGACCGAGCCACGTGCAGGGCCCACCTTCCTGAAGTCTCCCCGCAACGCTTTCAGCGCGTATCGCTCTTGATCAATTTCACCTTGGGTGCGCACGCCGATTCGGCGGAACACGGGGACAGGCGGGCACCATCCCGTCATGGCATGTTGGGTCAGAAAACCGAGCACTCCTGCCGTGAGCAAAAACCATTTCTTATCGACGGTCAGCCCGAGGAGCGCACCGGTGAGTGCCAGTGCGCCCGCGTTGAGTTCAAGCGTCCGCTCCATGTCCCAAGCCCGTTCCAACTGCACGATCCGGGCATCGCGCATATCAACCGGTTCGGAGGCAAAGCGCCGCACGTTCTCGCGGTTCGCCTGATCGATTTGTCGTTGGGACCGGTTCGAGGTGTGCCGGCGAACGCGGTCGGTCTCAGAGGAGGTTTCTATTTGCATTCGGTGATCCAAGTTCGTGGTGATGCGGCCGTCAGACCCGGGCGTAACGGCGGTCGCGTGGATTCAGCTTACACGCACGCCGGCGGCGCACCATCAGGGCAGTCATGGAAACGTTCATACGGGCCCCCACGGCTGGCCCGTGGAAACACGCCCGGATGCCCGCCCCGGAGATTCTGCGCGGGCCCCAGGACGCTGCGAGACGCAGCGGCGACTACATTGCGCCCCCGTTGCCGGCCCACTGAATCGCGTGCCGGACCAGCTCGGGTCCGGTATCCACGCCGAGCTTCAGCTTCAGATGCTCACGGTATGAATCGATGGTCTTCGAGCTGAGGTTCAACTTCGCCGCGATCTGCCGCGTACTGAAGCCATTGCCGATCAGCTGAAAGACCTCCATCTCGCGGTCGCTCAAGGTATCAATCGCGAACACCACTCCGTCGGTCTTCTTGTTCACGATGCGATGAAGCATTTTCTCCTTCATCTTCGGACTCAGATAAATCTCGCCACGCAAAAGTTGCTGCAGGGCCACGGCGACTTTCTCCCCGGCCTCCTGCTTCATCACGTAACCCATCGCTCCAGCCCGCAAGGCGCGCTCGGCATAAAGCGCCTCGTCATGCATCGAGACGATGAGGATGCGGAGGTCCGGGGCATGCAGCTTCACCTCTTTCGTCAGCTCGATTCCGCTCCGCGTTTTCAGCGCGATGTCGACGACGGCGAGCTCCGGCCGAAGCCGCATGATGATTTCGATGGCGTCGGCGGCATTGTCGGTTTCACCGCACACCTCGAGGTTGAGCTGCTGCTCAATCAGCGCCCGCATG
>JBBRCR010000371.1:0-8702 GCA_038204695.1 Opitutales bacterium
CTTGCCCCACAATTCTGGCCAAGCACGTCGGCATTCGCACCGGAGCGGCGGCTTTCCTGCCGCCGAAGTACGTTCGATCGACCGGTCTCGGGCGACTGGAAAGTCGCCCTTCCGGTCAACCGCGCCCTTGGCGCGACGCCATCCGCGATGGCGAATTTGTGGGCAAAGGGCAGGGCGAGCCCGGCCAGCGCCCCCACTTGGGGATCGCCGCTTACTGCGTGCAGTCGCAGTCGCTCGATGTTGCCGTCCGCAATGTTCCTTTGTCGCAAGAACCCGACAATTTCCTCGAAAGGCCGACCCGCCCCGCGGCCCTTCCGCCAGTGGCCACGTTTTCTGCTCATGCGGTTATCCTTCGATCTCCCATCGCCGGGCGCGCGGGACGAAACGTGCCTTGACGTCCGTCGGAGCCCGGTGCGCTCGGTCCACGTGCAGGGTGGCATGCCAGGCCGGCTCGGCGACCATCAATAACGTATCCACATGCGGCACGATCACGATTTCGTGGCGCGCCACCTGATCGGCGCGATGCCGCACATGCTCCGCCCTGGCCGCGGCGAGCCGCTCAGCCAGCTTCAGTTTGGCGCTGCTGCGATGCACGCGCTCAGCCAGCTCGCGCTCGTAGTTGTCGAAATAGTCATCCACGCGATCCAACTCGCGGCGCAAGCGGTTTTCCTGACGCCCGCGCACGTCCGCCAGCTCGCCCGCCACCTCCTGCTCCATCCCCCGGCTGAGCATCGCGCTCCAACCCGCCGGGTCCACCGCCGGCCAGGCGTCCGGACCGCGGCCGGAGTTGTCCGGGCGGGCGAAACCGATCTCGCGCGCCAGCCCTTCGTCAGCCTCGCCGCCGGGCAGGGCGAACGCGACGCGATGCAGTGACCAATGCTGGTCGATGGCCTGGATTTCGCAGCGCACGAGGGCAACCAGCGAAAAATGGAAATCGCGGGTCAGCGGCGCCGCCTGCCGCCAGCGCGTTGTATCCGGAAACTGAGTGCGCCAGAGCCGTTCGACCACCAGCGCGTCAGGGGGCCGCGCGACGGGGCCATCGGCGACCAGCACCACGCGTTCGAGCGCCAGGGGCGCCGGTCGCAGCGCCTCCGCCAGCCGGAAGGTAAGCGGGCAGCCGGGAAATACCTCGCGGACGGCCTCGCGCGCGCCGCTCGCCCCGGTGGGGGCAAACTGCAGCTCGACCGAGTGCAGGGCGCCCTCGGGATTCCAGAGCTGGGCCGGCACGCCCTCCGCGACCACTTCCAGTCGATCGTGCCACGTGCGAGAACACAGCGCACCGAGCGCGGTCAGACCCTGCTCGTAAAATTCGACCAGCGCCCCCGGCTCATAGGACATGCGATCGAGCTTCACGGCGTGAAGTGCGCCACGAAATTGAGATAACCCTGCCGGCCCGCCCGCCCCGTCTGCAGTTTCACCGACCGGATCAGCCGGCGGAGGCAGGTGACGATTTCCTCGGCGGAAAGGGGCTGCACGGTCGGAGACGTCGGATCGGGGTCGCGGCCGAGCCGCCATTCGCAGACGCCGCAGATTTCCTCGTACGTCGCCGCGTCGAGTCCGGTAAGCTCGGGCGGCTTCGGCGCGTGTCCGCGCTGCTCGGCCCGATAGTGCTCATACGCGGCCTCGTAAGCTCGCAACGCGACATAATCCGTCATGTCCGGGTTTTTGCGGTAAACGGAAATGACGGTCATCTCCAGATTTTGCAGGACATCGCTGTACTCTTCGTGAATCGGCATGGGAAGTGGGGGGTTATTGGTTATTGGTTATTGGTTATTGGTTATTGGTTATTGGTGAGCGGCGGTCACAACGACTCGAAATCGTGCGCGAATAACGTCTCATCCAGTTGCTTCACTTCATTGTGACGCTCGCGCGCCTGGGCGAGTTCGTCGCCGAAACCCGCCATCGCCTCGGCGACTTTGCCATCGCTCGTCTGCCAGCGCCGGAAGATTTCCTCCTCGAATTCATCGCCGCTGAAGCGCTCGCCCAACACGAGTCCCGTCTCGCCCACCACCAGCTCGAACAGGTTCAGTTTCTCCTGCAACACCTGCAACAGATGCTCCTGCAGCGTGCCGGCCTGCACGAAATTGCAGATGTGCACGGGATGTTGCTGACCGAGCCGGTGCAAACGTCCGATGCGCTGCTCGATTTCCATCGGATTCCAGGGCAGATCGAAGTTCGCGAGCGTGCGGCAGAATTGCAGGTTGCGGCCCTCCGTGCCGCTGTGCGTCAGCAGCAGCGCTCCGCCGCGCCGGTGAAACTCGTCGGTGATCGGCTGCCGTTCGGGCGCCGGCGTCGAGCCGTTGATCACAAACGTTGCCACGCCGGCTCCACGCAAAAATTCCGCCAGCGCCGCCTGCGTATCCAGAAACTGGGTAAAGATGACCGCCCCGTTGGTACCGCGCGTGAGCGGCAGCAGCAGTTCGCATTTGCGCCGCCAGCTGGCCTCGAGCGGCGCGCGCTCGCGCCATGCGCGCGCCGATGCGGCGTGGGGAAATTTTTTCAAGGCCGCGCGCCAGGCCGCCGGGCTGCTGCCCGCCGCCTGCAACAACAACCGGCCCCACAGGCTCGCCTGGCTCGCCCCCAGCTCAGCCAGCCGGATGCGCAGCTCGCCCTCCCAGTCGCGCCAAAAATCCGCCTCCGCCGCATCGGGCGAAAACACCACGGTCTCCGCGTGCCGCGGCGGCAGCTCGATGCCGGCGTTGGCCCGCGTATTGCGGATCATCACCTGTCCGAGCAGCCGCCGCAATTCCTCCGGTTCGCGCGGCTGCCGCGGCCGCTGCGGATCGAGGAAGCGCGTGCGAAATTCCTTGGGCGACGGCAGCTGACCCGGCTGGAGGAGCGTGACGAGGTTATAAAGTTCCTCGAGCGAGTTCTGCACGGGCGTCGCCGTGAGCAGGAGGAGAAACTGGCGCGGCAACGCGTTCACCGCCTGCCACGCCTGCGAGCTGCGGTTCCGCAGGTAGTGCGCCTCATCGACGATCAGCATGTCCCAGTGCACCTGCCGCGCGACCTCCAGCTGTGCGGGCTGCTTCAGTGTGTGCAGGCTCGCCACGATGCCGGTATTCTCCTGCCAGAACCGCGCGGGATCATCGCGCGCGACCGCCTGGTTCGTGGTGACAGTCGTCAGACCGAACTTTTCGTCGAGTTCTTCCGCCCACTGATCCACCAGCGACGGCAGCGTGAGCACGAGAAACCGCTTCACCATGCCGCGGGTGAACAGCTCCTTGGTCACCAGCCCCGCCTCAATCGTCTTGCCCAGGCCCACTTCATCGGAGAGCAGCGCGCGGCCGCGCAACGGGCCGAGCACGCGCAAGGCCGTGCGCAGCTGGTAATCGAGTTTCTGGATACGGCAATGCGGCAGACACAGCAGATCGTCGGACTGATTCGAAACCCACCAAAGTGCGGCGCGTTCGCGCAATTCGAACCCGTTCAAATCCGCAAGCGGTATGGCCGTGTCCTGAAACACAAGCGGCGGCAGCCTGATGGTAACGGGCACGGCCGGAAGCGGCGCCCGCACGGCGGTGGTCCGCGCCGCCCCGGCGTGCTTCGCCTCCGGCTTTTTTCGTTCGTCGGCGGCGGCACGTTCGGCCGCCCGCTTTTCCTCGCGCTGCCGCCGCTCCTGCGCGAGTCGTGCCACCGCCTCTTTCCGCCGCGTCTCCTCTTCCATGCGCTTCTGCTCCTTGCGCTCGAGCCGCCGCGCGTGGCTTTCGAACTCGAAGTTACGCTCGGCCTCCATGCGCGAGGCCAGCCGGCCGAGCGGGGAGTTCTGGTAGAAGCAGGCATTGGCCAGCTCGAGGACGGCGTCCTCAATATAAGGATACGGCGATTCACTGGGCGGAAATGGCGGCTCCTCTTCCCACCGCGGCTTGTCGGTGCCCGGCGTCAGCCTTTTCCACATCATGGTGATCTCCGCGCGGTCCGTCTGGAATCGTTGCAACCACGCTCCGAGCTTTTCCCGCACCGCTTCGGGGTCCGCCGCCGATGTTGCCGTCTCGTCGCGCGCTTCGACCTTGAGCTCCCATTTCAGCCGGCCGAACGTCGCTGGACGAACGACACCCACGGCAACCGCTTCGCCACTCTCCGGATGCTGCCACTGGAACTCGGTGCGGAACTCCACCTGGTCGCAAACGATCCGCAAGGCCAACAAAGCCTTTGCCCTTTCGGCAGGCGCACCCAGGCGGTCAGCAACTGCCCTGTCCGGCGGCACGCGCAATTGGGCCGCGGCCAGCAGATGCAAGGCACCGCGCTCCAGCGCATTTTTTTCGCCGCGTGCCGGCTTCCGCGTGAGGAGCGCCTCGAGCAGACGCGCATACTGCACCAATAGCCGGCCAATATACTTCCAACCCGCCTCCGCCGGCAGCGTGGCGAGCAGGTGCCACTCACCCTTCTTGGCGGGACCGAGCTCAACGTCCGACACCAAACCGACCCGGACGGTCACCGCCGCCCGCGCGGCCGCACGAATGCGTCGCATCATCGCATGGATGGACTGGGGTTCCGCTCCACAGTCATCGCGCGGTCCGATTTTCTTGGGCTCAAACCAAAAGTCGAATGTCCGGAATCTGAAAAACTCCCCCCAGTCCGGCCGCACCCCAAGTTTTCCGCGCGCGAAGGGCGCCGCTTGGTCCGGCTGCTTCCAGTCAAACCACACGAGTCCGTCCGCCAGATTCAGCGTCACATCCAACGCCATCGCCCCAACGGGGGGAGGGTTTCCCGATCCTTCCATTCGCGCCGATGCCAGTGGGCGGCTGCGCGTGCGTCAAGCTTTGGGGCCGGGCCGCACCCAAGAAGTGCATTTAAATCGGGGTTACATCGCCGCCAGCAGCCGGCGCAGCATCTCGTCGACGAGCTTCGGGTTCGCTTTGCCCTTCGCCGCTTTCATGACCGGACCCTTGAAGGCGTTGATCGCGCTCTCCTTCCCGGCCTTGAACTCGGCGAACGCCTTCGCGTTCGCCGCAATTGCGTCGCGGCACCACTGCTCGAGTTCACCGCCATCCGTCGGCGTCGCCTTCAAACCGCGACGCTCCGCAATCGCCTCCGGCTCATCCCCGGTGGCGAACATCTCGACAAAAATTTCCCGGGCGGCGTTCGCCAGCACCACGCCGGAGTCGATCAGCTTCACGAGGCCAGCCAAGTGTGCCGGGGTGACTTTGATATCCGCGAAGGCCAGCTGGGAGTTTCGATATTCCCGCAGGAGGTCGTTGACGATCCAGTTGGCCAATGTCTGCGCTTTCCCGGGGCCCACGAGCTTGGCGGCTGCTTCAAAATAATCCGCCAGCGCACGGTCCCACACGAGCACCGACGTGAGCGTATAGGGTAGCTGATACTGCTGCATGAAGCGCTCCTGTTTCGGAAAAGGCAGTTCCGGACACTCAGCGCGCAGCCGCTCCTTCCAGGCCTCATCCACTCGCACCGGCATCAGGTCGGGATCCGGAAAATAGCGATAATCGTGCGCATCCTCCTTCGTGCGCAGCGAACGCGACGTCCCGGTCATCCCGTCGTAATCGCGCGTTTCCTGGACGATCACGCCGCCACTCGCGAGGACCGCAGTTTGACGCTTGATTTCGTGGGCGATGCCATCGCGGACAAACGAGATCGAATTCAGGTTCTTGAGCTCGACCTTCGTGCCGAGTGTCGTCTGGCCAACTGGACGGATCGAGATGTTGGCGTCGCACCTCAGCTGCCCTTTCTCCATGTCGCAATCCGAGATGCCGCCGTAAATCATCGTCGCCCGCAGCGACGTCAGGTACGCGAAGGCCTCCTCGGCCGAGTGTAGGGCCGGCTCCGATACGATCTCCATCAGCGGCGTGCCCGCCCGGTTATAGTCGATCAATGAATCACTGGTGAAGTGGTTGAGCTTGCCGACGTCCTCCTCGAGGTGGATGCGGGTGAGCGGGATTCGCTTGTGCTCGCCCATGATGTTGCGCGCGGTACCCGGAAGCTCGATCTCCACCGAGCCGCCGCGGCAAATGGGCTGGTCGTATTGAGAAATCTGATAATTCTTGGGGGAGTCCGGATAGAAATAGTTTTTGCGATCCCATTTGCAGACTGGCGCGATGTCGCAGCCGAGGAGCAGCCCGGCCTTGATGATCGCGTCGAGCGCCGCCTTGTTCATCACCGGCAGCGCGCCGGGCAGCCCAAGCACCACCGGATCGGTGAGAGTATTCGGCTCATGCCCGTAGCCGGCGGCGACCCGCGTGAAAATCTTCGAACGCGTCTTCACCTGGACATGGACCTCGAGTCCGATGACGGCTTCGTAACGGAGAGAGGATTGGGTCACAGAGCTCACAGAGAACGGAGGGAGATCAAAGAGAAAAGCGCCGCAGCCCATCCTTGAGCATCCGCGCACGAAAGTTGACGAGCAAACCGACGCGGCAGCCGCTGAATTTCAGGTAGGTGAGGACTTGTGCCTCGTGCACGTCGGTCAACGCATCAATCGCTTTCAATTCCACGACCACCCTGTCTTCGACCAACAAATCCAACCGGTACGCGTCCTCGAGAAGCAGTGATTTATACGAGACAGCGCAGACTTTCTGGGCCGTGAAGCGAACACCCTGCAAAGTCAATTCGTGCTCCAATGCACGTTGGTATGCCGACTCGAGTAAACCGGGGCCGAGTTCCCTGTGCACCTCGATCGCCGCACCAATTACGATCTCCGTGATTTTATTAATGTTGGGATTCATCTCTGTGGCCTCCTGTTTGTCCTCCGTGCTCTCTGTGTCCCAACTCAGAGAATTGGATGTTTGGCCTTCCACTCATGCGCTTGCTCGTAGGCGTGCGCGATGGCAAGGAGGTTCGCTTCCTGGAAGGGCTGACCGATCAATTGCACCCCGATCGGCAGTCCGCCCTTGGTGAATCCACAGGGCACATTGATCGCCGGCAGCCCGGCGAGATTCACGCCGATCGTATAGATATCGCAGAGATACATCGCCAGCGGATCCGATTTCTCCCCGATCTTGAATGCCGGGATCGGCGACGTCGGCGTGATCAGCGCATCGACCTCCTTATACGCGGTGAGAAAATCCTGCCGAATCAGCGTCCGGACTTTCTGGGCCCGCAGATAATACGCGTCGTAATATCCGCTCGAGAGCACGTACGTGCCGAGGATGATCCGCCTTTTCACCTCCGCGCCAAAACCCTCCGCTCGTGATTGATAATATAAGTCGACACCGTCCTTCGCCACTTTCGATCGGTGGCCATAACGAACGCCGTCGTACCGCGCGAGATTCGACGATGCCTCGGCCGTCGCGATGATGTAATATGTGTCGAGACAGTACGGCGTGTGCGGCAGCGACACCTCGCGTATTTCGCAGCCCTGCGCTTTATAGAACGCAATCGTTTGCTCGACCGCGGCAGCGACTTCCGGATCCAGCCCTTCGCCAAAATACTCTTTCGGAATGCCGAGCCGCCACGGGCCGCGCCGGGCCGCCAGTTCCGCGCGATAGTCCGGAATGTCCGCCTTGAACGACGTCGAGTCATGCTCGTCGTGGCCCGCGATCGCCCGCAGTACAATCGCCGCGTCCTCGACCGTGCGGCCGAAAGGGCCGATTTGATCGAGGGATGACGCATACGCGATCAACCCGTAGCGCGACACCAGCCCGTAGGTCGGCTTTAGCCCGACCACGCCGCAGAAGGACGCCGGTTGACGAATTGACCCACCCGTATCCGAACCGAGCGTGGCGATGGCGCTGCCCGCCGATAGCGCCGCCGCGCTGCCACCAGACGAACCGCCGGGTACGCGAGTGACATCCCACGGATTTCCGGTCGGATGAAATGCCGAATTTTCCGTCGACGAGCCCATCGCGAACTCATCGCAGTTGCAGCGGCCCCAGAGGACGGCACCCGCCTGTCTCAACTTTGTGGTGACAGTCGAATCATACGGCGAAACGAAATTGGCGAGAATCCGGCTCGATGCGGTCAGGGGTTGATCCTTCACGGCAATCACGTCCTTCAACGCAATCGGGATCCCCTCGAGCAGCCCGCGTGACTGGCCCGCCGCCCGGCGCGCGTCCGAGGCGGCCGCCTGCGCCAGCGCGCCGGCTTCGTCGAACGAGTTGAAGGCGCGCACCCGCGGTTCGACCGCCTTCGTGCGCGCGATGACCGCCCGCATCAATTCGACCGCGGACAGTTTTTTCGCGTCGAGCGCCCCCGCGAGCGCGGTGATCGTCTGGTGGAAAAGTTCGGCCATCTTCAGCGTATTACCTTGCACGTGTAACAAAACCCGAGTGCGCGGGTGTCTGCGCCCATCCGCTCGCCATCGACAAGAGAGTCTTCACTCCACGACCTTTGGCACGACGATCATGTGATCGCGTTGCGCGGGCGCGTTCTTGAGCGCGAGTTCGACCGGCAGCCCGGTCTGCGCCACGTCATCAGCCCAGACATTCTCCACGGCAAACGCGTGCGCGCACGGCTCGACTCCGCTGACGTCGACCCTGGCCAGCTGCTCGATGTGGTGCAGCACATCGCCAAGTTGCTGCGCGAACGTGGCTTTTTCTCCGGGCGTAAGCGCCAGCCGCGCGAGTTTCGCGACGTGATCGATGTTGAGTTCGGGGCGTTGGGACATGCGCAGAAAAGCGGGCTTTATGCGAAACCGCCCCGGGCAATGCAACGGACAAAATCGCCCAAAAAACAAGCGCTCCCCGTGTTTGTCCTCAGCCGTCCGTCCTCTGTCGTCTGTCTTCTGTCGTCCGTCGTCTGTCGTCCGT
>JBBRCR010000372.1:0-8667 GCA_038204695.1 Opitutales bacterium
GGCCGAAATCACGAAGTACTCCTCCGTGCGGCCGGTCCAGTTGAGCGGCATCATCATGCTGCCGTGCTGCATTGGCTCGAAGTCGTGGTACACCTTCAGCTTCGCGTCGTAGAAATGCACGATGCCCTGGTTCGCGTGGAAGTTCACCGTCACCGTCTCGAGTCCCGGCAGATCATCGCGGAAATTGGCGATGGTCGGGCTCTGCACATGGCCGAGGAAAAGGTGACGGAGAACGTTACCCTTCACGTCGGTCCAGAAAATCCCCTCGTCACTGGCGGCACACATGAGCGTCGGTGCGGGATCAGCCGGGTGCAGCTTGACCATCGCGACCGCGTCGGCGTGGTCCTTCATCTCGCGGTCGAGCGACCATAAAATCTTCCCGTCGTGATCGATCAGGCTGTAGCCGATCGCGAATTCGTCCTTGCCGTCGCCATCAATGTCCGCGGCAAAACCATAGTGGCCGGTGTTGCAGGCGACGTCCCACAGCGGCTGGAGTTCGTCGGTGAAGGCCCAGACATGGCTGTACCGATCCTTGAGCACGATGTCGCCCGGCCAGCCGCGGCCACGCAGGTCGAGGAAGTAGATCGAGTCGCCCAAAATGCGCGGGAAGATGTTGTGCGGATCGTTTTTCTTTGTCGGCGGCGGCGAGAGCGGCGTCGGAATCTTGCGCTTCACTTTGCCGGTCACGCCATCGGCGATCACGAACTCCTGGTCGCGGCAGTAGATCACCTCGGCTTTGCCGTCGCGATCGATGTCGTGCACCTGCACGGCGACATCGCACGTCAGCCGATCGCGCCAGAGATCGGCGTCCCCGGTTTGCCACAACCGTTTGCCGTCGGTCGTGAGCGCGGTGATACAGCCGACCTCGGAATTGCGATCCTTCGGGCCGTGGTTGCGCACCTGGGCGATCACAACGTCGAGTTGCCCATCGCCGTTCAAGTCGCCAAACCGCACGCTGCGCCCGGTGCCGAATCCTTCGGTGGCAAATTTCTTCCACACCACCAGGCGTGGATTCGCCGCCTGCAGCCGCTCCTCGGTTTTCACGCGCTCGTTGATCGCCTGCTCGGCGCGGCGCCGGCTCTCCCCCGTCATCGTCACGGTCACGTCCTTGTAACGCGTCGGTCCATCCGCCAGCAACCCGATGCGGCCCTGGAGAAAGGTGGCGTCATTCGCCTCGAGCACCACGCCGTTGGACAACTTCGCGCGAATCTGCGGGCCCCTCACCTCGACTTCCGCCACCAATTCATCGCCGGGTTTCCATGCACATGGCTTTCGCGCGAGAATGGTCACGGTGGATTGGCGGTAACCCGTGCCGTGATTGAGCAGACGCAATTGGGCCTCGGCGCCGTGCACGCCGAAGAAATAGAGGCAGCGATCGTTGCGATAACGAAAGACGACGCCGCTCGCGTTGTCCGTGCTCTCAGGCGTGAACGTCACCGTAAGCGTGTAATCGCTCCAGAGCGGATCCCCCGCGACAACCATCGGATGCGTGTAGGCGGACTCGGCGTTCCCCGATTCGCTCGCCTGATACATGAGCTTGCGGCCGAAGCCGCCCTCGCGAATCACCCGCCACGCGCGTTGCGACGCCTCGCTGCGGAAGCAGGAGACCTCCCAGTTTCCGTGCCGGCCCGTTTTCGGGACGTAGTGATACTCGGCTTCGGCGCCGATGACGCCGGCGGAGAGCATCTCCACATTCAGCTGGGAAAAGTCGTCGCGAAAAACGACGTCGGCCGCTGATGCGGCGAACGACAGCCCGACCGTTGCCGACAGGATCGCAAGGAGCCCCCCGGAGGTATGTAATGACACGTGCATGGCAGTGATGAGGTGTTGGCTTGGGTCATGGGAGGAACGGGAAAGAGAGAGAGAGAGTTGGCAGTTAACGTCGCCGGCTCGACCGACGGTGCGAATCAGCCCCGGCGCGAAAGAAACACAAACGCACCGAGCTTAGAAGCCGTAAGCACATCCGGCGTGCCGTCGCCGTTCATGTCCACCGTCTCGACCTGGGTGCCGAGCGCGGACGCATCGTCAATCAGGTGCGGGACATAACGCGCGCCACCGGGAGCGCTCTTGTCGCGCACGAGTTCGAACCAGTAGTTCACCGGCGTGCCCATCGGCTCGACGTCGCCCGTGGGGCCGTGAGCCCAACGGCGTTTTCCGGTCACGATATCCTTCAGGCCGTCGCCATTCATGTCGGCAAGCGCCAGCGCATGGGGCTGGGAGAAGGCCACGCCAAACATCTTCTCCTCCTCGCGCGTGCCCATGATCCGGCGCTCGGTGAATGAGATCTCACCCGCGGCGCCGCGCACCTGCTCGAACCAGGAAAGGCCCCAGCCGTGGGAATTCTTCGCTGTAATGATGTCGTTTCGGTTATCGCCATTCACGTCCATGACATAGATCTGAGCACCGCCGCGGTCCGTGCTCAGGACGAATGGATGCTTGATCCAAAGTTTCCCCTTCCCAGCCGGCTGCTCCCACCAACCTTCGTTCAACACCAGATCCGTGCGACCGTCGCCGTTGATGTCACCCACCCCTTCGCCGTGGTAAAGTTCCCGGTGCTCGAATTTCTCCGTCACCGCCACAAAGCGCCAAGGCTTCGTCGGCTCCGCCCAATTGGGCGCCCACCAGCCCCACTGCTTTTCCCAGGTGGAAAGAATCTCCGGCTGGCCATCACCGTCGATGTCGACGAACAGCGGCGACTCGCCCTGCACGCGCGGCGCAACGAAATGTTTTTTCCACCGACCACCGGAATCGGCCTTCCCTGGGTTTTCGTACCAGAACGCCTGGTGAAACATCACGCGGCCGAGCACCAGGATGTCGGGCCAGCCATCGCGGTTGAAGTCGGCCACAAAGGAAAACATCGAATCGGTCGGCTTCTCCTCCACGGCTTGTGGCACCATGGGATAGAATTCGTGTTTCGTCTTGAACGTCGGCCCTTCGTACCAATAGGGCCCGGCCACCACATCCATCTTGCCGTCGCGGTTGAAGTCCGCGGCGTTGATGCCGTCGCAAAGGTATTGATCGCTAAGGACAATCTTCTCGAATCGCACCGGGCGTTCGGCGGCGACCAGCGTCACTGCGGTGACCAGGGCAAGAAGTGGGAGGGTGAATTTCATGGGGACGAAAATATAGATGCGGTGCGGAAAATCTAGAACCGACCGCTCACGCCCGCCATGATCCGCTGGCCATTATAACGAACGGCCTGGGGCCAGTATCGCGCGTATCCCTGTGAGCGAATAATCGTCTCATCGAACGCATTCGTCACGTCCATGAAGACGCCGACCTTGCGCGAGAACGCGTACTTCACGCTGACTTGGCCGTCGAGGCGGTCCTCATCGTAGATTCGCTGCATCGGATCGGCGACATAAGTCTTGAGGTAGCGATCGTTGAAGTTCACCTGGAAACGCACGGTCCACTTGTGCCGATCGTAGACGATACCCGCATTCCACGTCCTCGGAACAAACTCCACCAGTTCGCCCGTCGATTCACCGCCCTGCGTGTTGTAATCACCTTCGGCATCAATCCAGGTGTAGTTCGCATATACGCTGAAGCCCTGGAGCCAGCGGGCATACGGCCCCAGTTGCTGATTATAGTTGAGTTCGAACCCCTTCACGGTCGACGTCCCGCCGTTTCGCTGGGTGGTCAGATCGTATCCGTCGTAGCGGCCATTGAAGCCGTTGTTCGACCCCGAGCCCACGACCGTGCGCTGGTTGAATATGAAGTTGCGGATATCCTTGTGGAACACACCGGCCGAAAGCACACCCACCGGTTCGAAATAGTATTCGAGGCTCAGGTCGAAATTCCTCGCTTTCTGCGGCTCCAGCCCGGTGTTGTTCATCTGAATCGTCTGGCTCGAATCATTAACCGTGGTCGCCGGAATGATATCGCCGAAATTCGGACGCCCAATGCTGCTGTTCCAACTCGCCCGGCCAATCAATCCTGGCTTGAAATCATAGCGGAGATGAACGCCCGGAAACCAGTTCCGGTAGGTGCTCTTGTTCGTTTGACGACCGCCAAACTCCTGGCGCGCCCGCTCGAGCAACTGGTCCTGCGTGGCTCCGGCCGGCGGTGGCGTCGACAGCGGCTGGCGCAGGGAGCCCGCCGCCACGACATCCGTCTGTTCCATGCGCACACCGGCCAGCACGTCAAGCCGGCCCAGCTTCACGTCGCCCATGATATAGGCGGCGTAAATATCCTCCCGCACCCGTCCATCGGCCACCAGGGAATCCTGCACCTGGGCGACGCGATTAACGGTCCACTGACCGGGATTTTGCGCGATCTGACGGGCCCCCTTTTCCGCATCGGGATACTGCGGCCAGTCATAGCGTCCATCAGCCGGACGGATATCATACCCCTGGAGGGCGAACTGATTTCGATCTCCGCCGCCGCTGTAGCTCGCGGAAAAAGTGTCGTTGTCGACGACCAGCTTCTGCGCCCGATAACGAATACCGGCCTTGACATAAGCAGGCGCCGTCGTCTCGAGCTTTCGCTTCGCATTGAGCTGTCCGCCATAGATCGTTTCGTCCGATTGGAAGTCCTCGAAAGTCAACGCCGGCCCACCGACATTGTTGAAATTGTTCATGTCCGGCCCGGACAACTGCGTGCCTGTCGGATACCAGTCGCTGATCGCGTCCTTCCTGATTTGATAACGGAGATTACGCCCACTCTGGAGCACCAGATTCCAGCGTTTCTCCAGGCCCGTCGATGGCGCATAGGATCCGGAGTAATCGACATCCCACGGGTCGAGCTTCGTCTTGCCGCCGAGCTGCACCTGAAACGTCTCCTGTTGCGGCCGGACCCAGCTTCCCTGGACGGTGAACCGCGCGATCCGGTGAGTCGTATTCAACTCGCTGTACCCGGGTTCGTATTCGGCGGGCACATTGTTCCGCCCGTCGAATGTATAACGCCTCAGCTCGAGGTCATCGTCATAGTGATTGTATAGCAGCCCGGAAAAGAGCGTCGTGTTGTCGTTCAGGCGGTACTCGAGTTTCAATCCGTGGCCCGACCGCGTGCGCAGGTGGTCGTTGTCCGCCACCCGAAACCGATAAATCCAGTTGGGTCCCCCGAGCGGGCCGGCGTAATCCACCTGAGCATTGCTTTGCGGTACGTCGACCTCGCTATAATTGAACGAATAATAAACTCCCAGCCTGGCCTTGGGCCCAATCACGTCGGAATATTGCAGACCACCGTAACCGCTCGTGAGATTCTTGAACGTGCGGTGATTCACCCCGACGATATATTGAAAGGAACGCTCCTTGCTGTCGAAAGCCGACTTGGTGATCAAATTGACCGTCCCGCCAATCGAGTCCGCGTCCATGTCCGGCGTCGGCGCCTTGAACACCTCGATGCTTTCGATGTAGTCGGCGGGCAGTTTGTCGACCTCGAAGCTGCGGTCACGCTTGTCCGCTCCCGGACTGGGCAGCCGCGTTCCGTCGAGGGTGACCGCACTGTAGGCGGCGCCAATGCCGCGCACAAAAATCCGGTCGACTTCCCCCTCGTTCAGCTGGGTCGCGATGCCGGATGAGCGTTTGAGAAACTCACCGAGATTACCGTCCGAGATGTGGCCGAACGCCTCGGTCGCCACGACGGTCTTGATGTTGCTGGCATTACGCTGCGCGGTGATCGCCCGCGCGGTGCCTTCGCGCTCCCCCGCCACGGTGAATGGGTCGAGCTGATACACGGCCGACGTCAGTTCGATCATCGGCAACCGGGTTGGCCCGGCGCCCACGTCTGCGCGCACCCGGACTTCGTCGAGGCCGGTATAATTCACCACCACCGTGTGCGCCCCGGCGGGCACGTCGCGCAGTTGAAACCGCCCGGAGCGATCGGTCAGCGCCGAGATTGCGGTGTTCTCGACCGACACCGCCGCGCCCTGAAGGAATCCGCCGGTCGCCACATTGATGACGCTACCCGTGATTTCGCCCGCCCAGGCACCGGCCACCGCAGCGCACCCCAATACCGCCGCAAACAACCCAACGCCGAAACATTTGCAGGTGAAAATTTTCATGGGGTAGTCGCGTCCGGCCGTTCCCGGCGCGAAAAAAAACCTCGATAGGACAGCTGTCCTTGTCAAGGGGTTTGGCCGCCGGACCGGAGGTGAATGTTGGTCGGGACCGTCAGATGACCGCGTCAAACGGTTGCCGCCAAACCATGGGTTGAACCACGGGCGCACTCCGTGAAACGCTTACATCCGCGGGCACTTGATTCTGAACTGAAGAGCGGCTACTTCTCCGCACCGATTCGTTTGCTCCACCCATGAAACCGCTACCCTCCCTCGCGTTGTTCTTACGCGGCCTCGCCCTCCTGCTGGCGCTTGGTCGCTCAATCCTGGCGGCCGACTCGCCGGCCACCGGTGTCGTCGAAGGCCAGATCGTCCACGCAACCAATGACGAATACCTCGAACGCGTCCGCGTAACCGTCGAGGGTACATCACTCGAAACGTTCACCGATACGTCGGGATTCTACCGTCTCACCAACGTGCCGGCGGGCACCGCCCGCGTGCGAGCCTTCTACACTGGACTCGTCGCCCAGACAAACCCGGTCAACGTTGTCGCCGGCCAAACGGCTGTGCAGGATTTCACGCTTTCCGCATTGCCGAGCCAACCGGGTGCGGCTCGCGACAGCGATGTCGTCAAGCTGTCCGAATTTCTCGTCAGCACCTCGCGCGAAATGGACGCCGCCGCAATCGCGATCAACGAGCAGCGATTTGCCCCGAACATCAAGAGTGTCGTTTCCACCGACGAATTTGGCAACGTGGCCGAAGGCAGCGTCGGTGAGTTCCTGAAATTCCTTCCCGGCATCACCATCGAGTACGAAGCGGGCGCATTGGCCCGCGGGATTTCCATCAATGGCGTGCCGTCGGAAAACGTGCCGATCACCGTCAACGGTTTCACCATGGCAAGCGCCGGCGGGAACAGTGGCACCGCGCGCGGCGTGCAGATGGACATGACTTCAATCACCAGCACGTCGCGGATCGAAGTGTCCTACTCGCCCACGCCCGAGTCGCAAGGCACGGCGCTGGCGGGTTCGGTCAACATGGTTCCGCGCAGCGCGTTCGAGCGCTCCCGCCCGGAGTTCAAGGTCAACGCGTATTTGATGATGCGCGACAGCGCCCGCGATTTCGACAAGACACCGGGCCCGTTCGAGGCTTCGACCCGCAAGGTAAAACCCGGATTTGATTTCTCCTATATTCGCCCCGTGACGAAGAATTTCGGCTTCACGCTGTCCGGCGGCCATTCGGAAAACGGCACCAAGGAGGAGTTCATTCAGAATACCTGGCGCGGGGTCAGCGCGACGACAAATGGCAACGCGTTTCCGCACACGACGCCCGACAAACCTTACCTCACGAGCACGGCGGTGCGCGACGGCACCAAGCTCGCCGAGCGCACGTCGTTCGGTGCCACGATTGACTACAGGCTCACGCCCAACGACCGGTTGTCGTTCTCCTACCAACACTACTATATCGATTTCCTGGTGCTGAACCGCACCATTACCTACAACATCACCGGTGTCGCGCCCGGGAACTTCACGCCGTTTTCCACGCGCGGTAATCCGGGCCAGGGCACGCTCCAATTAGGCAATGTCTATCGCGACCGGCAAAACTCCACCGCCACACCGTCGCTCGTCTGGCGGCACGATGGACCGGTGTGGAAAATGGAGGCCGGGCTCGGGCTGTCGCTTGCCGAAAACACCTTCCGCGCCGTCGACAAAGGGTACTTCAGCAACACGACCGCGCAGCGGAGCGGAGCCACGATTTCATTTTCGGATATTTTCTATCTGCGACCGAACACGATCACGGTCACGGATGCCACCGGCGCACCGCTCGACCCGTATAATATCAACAATTACGTGGTCACCCAGGGCACCTCGAACCCGGTCACAAATTACGCTACGCAAAAAGGCGCCCACGCCAATGTCACCCGCGATTTCGGCGGACGCATGCCCCTCACGCTAAAGGCCGGCCTCGATTTACGGCATGACCGCCGAGACCAGCGGCAGGCCAACTATAATTGGCAGTTCGTCGGGGCGGACGGCCGGGGCAGCACCACGCCGATTGGGAACGACGACAGCGCCGCGCCCTTCTTCGCGCCCGGCTACTCGCAACGCGAGATGCCATTCGGGTTTCCTCGCGTCCAATGGCTCGATAACCAGAAACTCTGGGCCCACTACCAGGCGAACCCCACCCACATGACCCTCGATCGGAACGCGGAGTATCTCTCGTTCGTCAACGGATCGAAGTTTGCCGAGGAGCTCGTGTCGGCCGGATATGTTCGCGGCGATGTGCAACTGCTCGAGCGGCGGTTGAAACTCATCGGCGGCGTGCGCGTTGAGCAGACCAATATCGACGCGCAGGGCCCGCTGACGGACCGGACGCGCAATTACCGTCGCGACGCGAATGGCAATGTCATCCTGGTCAATGGCAGCCCCTCCCTGATCGTGCCCACCAGCAATGCGCTCGGCGTGTCGCAGCTCACGGTCATCGATCGTGGAGCAAAAGCTGAAAAGGAATATCTGCGCTGGTTCCCAAGCCTGAATGCGAGTTTCAACGTCCGCGAGAACCTCATCGCGCGCGTCGCTTATTATCACTCAATCGGCCGGCCTGATCTCAACCAGTACGCGGGTGGCCTCACGCTGCCCGACGACGAACTCCCGCCGAGCCCGACCAATCGT
>JBBRCR010000373.1:0-8648 GCA_038204695.1 Opitutales bacterium
CGAGGCCGACGCCAACAAGGACGGCGTCCTGACGATGGAGGAAGCGCAGGCGTTCAGGAACAAATCGAAGAAAGTCGTCCGCGCTGCCAGCAACGAACCGGGCGCGGCCAAACCCGCCGCCGCGGTGGCGGCGGTCTCCCCCGGTGTCGCGCCGTCGAAAAGTTGGGACGCCAACGGCGACGGCAAGATCAGCAAGGAGGAGTTCAAAGGTCCGGCGCAGTTGTTTCAGAACATGGACCTGGACGGCGACGGATTCCTCGCCGGCGCGGAACTCAAGAAACTCGATCAAAAGTTGAGCCTCGATAAAATGGACAGCGCCACCTGGGTGGTGCCGCCCGGCGGAAAGTATCACGGCGTCGAGCATCACACGTATTTCAGCCAGGCGATGCAGACGGACGTCGGGTTCAATATTTACCTGCCGGACGAATACGCGACGTCGCAGAAACGTTATCCGGTGATCTATCACATGCACGGCTCGGGCGGCAACGAGTCGGCGCAGGTGGATTTGAGCGAGGTCTATCAACGTGCGATCACCGAAAACAAGATGTGCCCGGTCATCCTCGTGTTCGCCAACGGCGGCAAGCGCTCCTACTACAGCGACGGCGCCAACGGCAAAATTCTCGCGGAGACGACGATCATCCGCGAATTGCTCCCACACATTGACGCGAACTACCGGACCATCCCGGAAAAGGCCTGCCGGGTCATCCACGGTTTTTCGATGGGCGGTTTCGGCGCGCTTAAGTTCGGAAGCAAGTTTCCCGACCTCTTCTGCGCCGTGTTGTCGTTTGGCGGCGGCATGGCGGCGCCGGGCAGTCTGCACCTGGATTTTCTGAAACAGATTGTGGGCGATGACGAGCGCGCGGTCGCCGCGAACAACCCCGCGGACCTCGTCATCAAGAACAAGGCTGCGTTGGCCGGCCTGTCGTGGTGGTTGTTCACCGGCACGCGTGATGTGGCGCGCGAGGACAGCACGTGGGCGCACCAGCATCTCCAGCAGCACGGCATCGCCCACCGGTTCGAGGTGTCGAAGGATGTCGGTCACACCCTCAAGCGGCACTACGCGCTCTTCGGCGACGACATCTTCAAAATGCTCCAGACCCACTTCGCGGCCAGCCAGACGTTCGCGGAGCAGGCCAAGACAAGGTAACGCCAACTCAAACCGGAGCGACGTGTGAGAAAACCATGGTATGCAGTCTTGCTCCTCTGCCTGCTGCCTGCGTTAGGCGCCGCCGAGGCCCTGGCCGCGCAGGAAAACAGCGCGACCCTTGCCGTGCTGATGGGCCAGTTGCAGTCACCCGACCTGCCCGCGCGCACCCAGGCGGTCCTTCGACTGCTCGAACTCGGCCCGGGCGCAAAGGAAGCGTTCGCTTCATTGGTTAGAATTCTGGCGGACGACGAGGCGCTGGACACCGCCATCGCCGCACGCGCTCTCTATGCGAAAGCCCAACCGGCAACCGAGGTGGCGAGGCTCGCGGCGGCCCTGAAATTCGACACCAAGGCGCGCGCTCCCGCGGCGTGGGAGCTGAGCCGCATCGGGCCCTCCGCCGATGCCGCCACCGTGCGCGCGCTCATCGCCGCCCTCGTTCACCCCGACAAGCACGAGCGTAACTTCGTGGTAGTGGCACTGGCGACCAGCGGGGGGCTGGCGCAAGACGTCGTGCCCGGCTTGCTCGGGGTTCTGCGTGATCCGGGCGTCGCCGACCCGCCACAACGCAACTACAAATATCCGCGCGCGGCGGCGGCAATTGCCATCGGCCTGGTCGGGGCGGCGGCGCGCGAGTTCGTTCCCGTGCTGGTGGAGATCCTCGGCGAGAAGGGCGGCTGGGAATTTCAGCGTGCCGCGAATTGCTTTGCGCTTGGACGCATCGGCCCCGGTGCCGCCGACGCGTTGCCGGCGCTGAAGCGGGCGTTGCAGGATGCCAGCCCCATTGTGCGCGCCCACGCGGCCACGGCGATTCAGGCGATTGCTCCGCTGACTGAAGATGCGGCGACAGCGTCGGAGACTCCGCAGGCCAGGGATGTTCCCGCGCTCCTGCGCACCCTCGCCGGCAGCCCGGGTCGCATCAACCCGAAGGTCGTTGAAGGTTTGCGCGCGCTCGGTGAATTCGCCGGCGCGTCCAAGCCGGCGGGCAAGAAGGGCTCGCGCAAAGCCGCGCCGCCCGTCCATGAATCCATCGCGCTGGCGCTCGGCTACCTCGACTCGCTGCCGCATTGCCCCAACTCCGATGAAATCGCGCGGCAGGAAAAAACGGGCGCGTTCACCGCAGAAGTCAGGCAATACGTGATGGCGCTGGGCGGCGTCCAACAAGGCATCGCGCCCACCCTGCTGGAAGCGTTGGCGCAAGGCGAACAAGACGCGCGCGTTCTCGCCGTCCGCCAGTTGGCCGCGCTCGGGCCGGCGGCGAGGGACGCGATTCCCGCCCTCCGCGCGGCCATGGCCGATGCGGATTGGATTCTCCGCCGCGAAGCGTTTCTCGCGTTGCGACGCATCGAATCGCCGTCTGCCACTCCCGCTTCACCATGAAAACCACCCGCTGCACCACCGCGCTCATGCTGCTGACCGGCGCCTTGGCCCAGACTGTCCCTCCCGCGGCCGGACAAGCGGCCGCCGCCGCCCCGGCCTCCGAACCACCGATCGAACTCTCGCCCTTCGAAGTCACGGCCAGCACCGCCACCCCCTGGGTGGCCACGGAAACTCTCGCGGGCAGCCGCCTGCGCACGAATCTCAAGGACGTCCCCAATCAGATCGAGACGTTCACCAAGGACTTCATGAGCGATCTGGCACTGACGAGTGTCGAGCAGGCGATGAGTTACGCGGCCAATGTGGAAAACGATTTCGACTACCCCAACCCCGGCATGGTCACGAATCCGGCGGGGGGAGCGCGGATTCGTGGCATCAACACCGGCACGCGCTCGCGGAATTTTTTCCAGGTCAGCACCGCGCCGGACAATTTCAATATCGAACGTGTGACGGTGGCGAGCGGCCCCAACGCCATTCTGTTCGGTCTGGGCAGCCCGGCCGGCATCTTCGACACCACGCCGGCTCGCGCACTCATGCGCAACAAATACGGTTTCGAGCTCAGCTACGATTCCGAGGATTCGAAACGCGCCACGTTCGACACTAACACCGTGGTGGTGCCCCAAAAGCTGGCGGTGCGTTTGATGGGCCTTTCCAAACGCGAATACACCGAGAAGACGCCCAATCTCGATCGGGACGAGCGCCTTTACGGGGCGCTCACGTTCACGCCGTTCAAGCACACGACCCTCATCGTACAGGGTGAAAAGGCCAACCGGAACTGGAATCGCGCCCCGCGCGTGCTCCCCTACGACAACGTCACGCTCTGGCTGAACGCGAATCAGATCCCCGGCAGCGGCTACCCGGTGGCGAAACCGGTTTTCAACAACACGAGCCTCACCGGCATCGGCACCAATCGCATCTTCACCCAAGCGGCGGACTTGCCGATCATGATTCAGGGCGACGCCGGGCCGATGCGAGGCTGGCGCAACTCGGTCACGGTGAAAAATCCGTCGGCCCGGCCCAACGTCGACCAGACGTTCGATGCCGCCATCGACACCACGATCCTCGACCCGGCTATTTTCCCGTTCGACGTCAACCTGGCCGGCACGAGCCGCACCGTGCTGCTCGGCGGCACTACCAAGACCGCGATCCTCGAGCAAAAACTCGCCACTCATCTCTTCTTGGAACTCGCCTACAACCACGAGAACGCCTACGAGAACGGCGTCGCGGCCGGCGGTCAGGTCGGCAACAGTCTGTTCAAACTCGAGGCCGACGCCAATCAGTTCATCCCGGGCACGACCACGCCCAACCCCAATCTCGGCCGGATGTATTTTCAAGGCCGGGCGAACAACGACATCTCGTTTTCCCGCCACGAGGACTGGCGAGCCACACTTTCTTACGAGTTCGACGTCGCGCGGAGACTCTCCGACCGCGGTGGCCTGGCGAAATGGCTGGGGCGTCACCGCTTCTCCGGCCTCTATACCACGTCGGACGAGCGCAGCAAGAACCAGGGAAACTTTGAGCGTCGGATTCTCGACAATCCCGTCATCGCCGGCCAGACCCTGCGCGCGAAATCGTTCCGAAATTGGGCTACGCACGCCTCCCGGCGCCCGCAATATCGCCATTATTTTAACAGCCCCTATGAAGAGACCACCGCGGCGGGATCCTTCACCGGAGAATGGACGCGCAACGATGCCAACGGGAAGCCCTTCACTCTGTACCTGTTCGACACCCCGTTCGAGGCGGCCGATGGCAAACGGCTCGGCGGCGGCGGCGCCGCCTCCGGCAAGTGGACGAAAACCGACGCGCAGATCTTCGCCTGGCAGGGTTTCTTCCTCCCGGACCGCGAAAGACTTGACCGGCTGGTGCTGACCTTCGGCTATCGCAAGGATTCCGCGAAGGTCGCCACGCTCGACGACGGCTCGCTCCAGCAGGATTTTTCAGGCCTTTACCCGGTGCTCTGGGACACCAGCTACGGAGCCTTCGGCGCCACGCAGGCCGGCATCAACCGCAATTTCGGCGTCGTCGCGCGACCGCTGAAATGGCTGTCTGCCTTCTACAACCAGTCGACCACCTTCGATCTCAATACCGGCACCTACGATCCGTTCGGGAACGATATGCCCGGCGCCGGCGGCAAGGGCAAGGACTACGGCCTGCGCTTCGATCTCTGGAATGATAAAGTCACGCTGCGCCTCAACAAATACGAAAACACCCTCAGCCCGCGGCGCACCGCGAATCAAATCAACAAGTTTCGCGACATCTATTTTCGGCTCGAGGACCGCGTGCTCGAACTCAATCCCGACACGCCGACCATCAACGTCACCGACGGCACCAAGCGCGGTTTCCGCAACGCGGGCGTCGCGAATTACGCGATCATGGCGGATGTCGAGTCGACCGGCTACGAGGTGGAACTCAACCTGATGCCGGTGCGTAATTGGAGCATCCGCGTCAATGGCTCCAAATCCGAAGCCGTCGAGTCCAACATCGGGCTGCCGTGGATCGCCTGGGGCAACGCGCGGCTGCCGGTGTGGCAGACGGTCGTGGCGTCGAACGGCGAGGTCGATGCCGCAGGCAAACCGGTGACGTGGAAAACCGCTTCGGTCAGCGCCACCGCACCCACCGGTCAAACGCTCGAGCAATACTACAGTAGCGCGCTCGTGGGCGAGGCTCTGGCCTTCATGCAGGCTGCCGATGGCCGCGCGACCGACAACGCACGGACCGCGCGCGCCAATCTCATCACTAACTACCGTTTCAGCGAGGGCCGGTGCAAAGGCTTCAACCTCGGCGGCGCGGGTCGCTGGCGCTCCGCGCCGGCGCTCGGCTACGGCGTGACGACGAGTTCCAGCGGCAGCACGATCCTCGATCTCGACCGATCCTACCGCGGCAAGGCGGAACTCTACTTCGATGCGTTCCTCGGCTATCGTGGGCGGATGAAGGCGTTCGGCGGATTCGCCTATCGTCTCCAGCTCAACGTGCGCAACGTACTCGACGAAAATGAGCCCGTGCCCGTCGCCGCGCATACGACCGGCGCGATTGTGAAGATCGCGACGGTCGAGCCGCGGGTGACGGTGTTTACCTTCGCAGTCGACTTCTGATGGGTAGTGGCGCGTTCCCCATTCCCATTGACGAATCCATGAAGACCCATCGAAGCCTGCAACGCCATCTATGCCTGGGCCTCGCCACCCTGGCGGTCGGTGCCGCCCGAGTTCTCGCGGCCGAAGGCTCTGGCGACGCGCCGCCGATCCTTGGCCGGCCCAATATCGTCGTCATCATCGCCGACGATCTCCGTTGGGACGCATTGGGTTGCAACGGCAGCCCGCACGGCGCGACGCCGAACATCGACCGGCTCGCGCGCGAGGGCGTCAACCTCCGCAATTTTTTCGTCACCACCCCGCTTTGCTCGCCGAGCCGGGCCAGCTTCCTCACCGGCCTTTACGCCCGCCGTCACTATATCATCAACAACGACAAACCCGGCCTCGATGTGATCGGCCACACGCTGCTGACGTGGCCGCGGTTGCTGCGGCAAAACGGTTACGAGACCGCCTTCATCGGCAAATGGCACATGGGCCTCGATGACTCCCGCCGCATGGGCTGGGACCACTGGATTTCCTTCAAGGGCCAGGGAGCCTACCGCGACGCGGTTGTGAACGACAACGGGGTGTCGCGCCAGCTCTCGGGCAACACGACCGACTTCCTGAACACCCGCGCGGTGGAGTTCATCCGCCAGCGGCACGACCAGCCCTTCGTGCTTTGGCTCGCGCACAAGGCCGTGCATCTCCCCTACCTGCCGACGAAACGCAACGAAGCCCGCTTCGCCGAGGCAAAATACACTCCACCGCCCAACTCCGCTGTCGATCCGCAAGGCAAACCCGCCATGGCCCGCAAGCTCACCGCGGCCGAACGGGTCAACTGGCTCACCATCGAAGGCGCCCAGCCGGAACCGGGCGAGTCGCGCTACGGCCGCGGCCGCGACCGCGACAGCATCATGCGCGACCAACTCCGCTGTCTGGCCGACGTGGACGACGGGGTCGGCGCGGTGCTCGACGCGCTTCGGGCCAGCGGCGCGTTGGACCACACGCTCGTCATCTTCACCAGCGACAACGGCTATCTGCTCGGCGAATTCGGCGAGTTCGACACGAAGCGCTGGGCCTACGAGCCGTCGATCCGCCAGCCCTTCGTGCTGCGCTACCCCAGACTCGTGCCGCCGGGCAGCGTGCGCGACCAGCTCGTGCTGAACGTGGACGTCGCTCCCTTCATGCTGGAGCTGGCGGGCGTCGCGCCGCCGGAGCGAATGCACGGCCGCTCATTTCTTCCCGTGCTCAAGGATGCAAAAGCGCCGTGGCGCGAAGCGTTCCTCGCGGAGTATTTCGTCGAGAAAATCAGCCCGCGCTGCCCCGAATGGCAGGCCGTGCGCACGACGAGATGGAAATTCATCCACTATCCGGCGTTTCCCGCGATGGGCGAACTCTACAATCTTGAGACCGACCCGCTCGAACAACACAACGTCATCGCCGTCCCGGACGCGGCCGCGGCGCTGGCGGAGCTGCGCAGTCAACTCACTCGCCTGCTATCGGAGCTGAACTGATCCAGTCAGGGGCTCACGCAGGAAACGGGGCTCATCATTTCTGCTCCTCGCCGTGGTCGTCGGCGCGGCGGGCCGTTTCACGGCCACAAGGACTCGGCCGCGGTCGCAGTGGCGTGGCCGCAACTCGGGCATTCGGATCGGTTTGTGCGCTGGGCGGCGCGCACGGCCATCGAGCATCAGCCGGCTGCCTCGTGGGCCGAGCGCGCATTGAGCGAGACGAACCCCGCCATTCGCGTCGAGGCGCTGCTCTCCCTGGCGCGGGCGACCGGCGTGTGTCCGACCCATCGGACGGAGAAACAGCCGCCGGTGGATGCTAGGCTCGGCGGCCGGATCCTCGGGGCGCTGGAGAAAACCGAGTGGCAGCAACTCGATGCGTCGCGCCAGTTGACGCTGCTTCGAACGTTGCAGGTCGCGCTGCACCGGTTCGCGCCGGTCGACGACGCGTTGAAATCGCGTCTCGGGACGAAGCTCGACCCGCTGTTTCCGGCGGCCTCGCGCGAACTGAACTGGCTGTTGTGCGAGACGCTCGTCTATCTGCGGTCGCCGACCGTCGCCGCAAAGGCCATGTCCCTGCTGTCGGCCGCGCCGACGCAGGAGGAGCAAATCGAGTATGCCCGGTCGATGCGGCGGTCTTCGAGCGCGTGCTGCACGAGTGGGCCGAGGCAAGCTTGGGCCCGTGTGCCGACCCCTTGATTGCGATTGACGGCAAGGCCCTGCGGGGCAGCACGCCGCATTGCCCCAACGAGCAAAAGGCCCAGTTGGTCGGGGCCGTCAGCTTTCCCAGCGGCCGCTCTCTGGGCTGCGAACTGGTGGAGCAAAAGAGCAACGAAATCCCCGCCGCGCGCGCCCTGCTCAAAAACCTCGGTCCGCTGGACGGAAAAATCGTGGTGCTCGATGCCCTGCATCCCAATCAAGAGACCCTGCGCACGATCACGCAGGGCAACGGGGCCGATTTCCTGCTGCCGGTGAAAGACAATCACGAGGCGCTGCGCAACGCCGCCGCGCAAAGTTTCCCCGCGCCCACCACGGGCGCTTTTTCCCCCTACCGAGTTGCCGCTGCCCCCGTGCGCTACCGCCGCAAGTAAGGAAAACAATCGCAGCCGGAAAGAAGCGCGCCAGTTGCGCTGGGTTGGGACAACGCCGGAAAAGCTCTGCTGTGTCGGGGCGCACTCGGTGGTGGAAATGACCCGCGCGACCGAGATCCTCAAGGGCAAGGACAAAGGCAAGTGCAGCCTCGAAACGGTCTTCTACGTGAGCAGTCTGCCGATGGTGCCGGAGAATGCGATGGCCCTGCTGCTTTTAATCCGGAGTTACTGGGGCATTGAGGCCGGGCACCACCAGCGGCTCGATGTTACCGCGATGGAAGACTCCAGTCGCGTGCGCGACCGCAACAGCCTGCTCGTACTCGGCCGGGTGCGCCGGATCGTGATGGGCTTTTATTATGCCTGGCTCGCCGCCCGAAAAAACAAGCGCCAATCAACCCTCAAGGACTTCCACGACACGATGGACCGTCACCAGCATCGCGACGCCTGGCGCCTCATCCAA
>JBBRCR010000374.1:0-8630 GCA_038204695.1 Opitutales bacterium
GGTGCGCGAGCCGGTGGAGGACACCCGCACCGTTTGTTTTTTCAGCACCGCCGGCACCGTCTGATAAGCGCGCAGCGGCGGGTTGTCGAAAAAGGCAACCCATCCCGCTGGGTTGCCGAGATCGCGATGGCCAATCGTGAGCAACGTAATCGGGTTCACGCGCTGCATCAGGACGAGTTCCGGCTGACCACGGTTGGTGAGCGCCAGCCTTTCCATCAGCGGCTGATTTGGCTCGAGGTTGAACACGATCTCGCCGGTCTGGTTTGGCGCAGTGCGCCACGACAAGCGCAGTCCTGACGCGTCCTGACGAACGGTGGTGCCGGAATCGGCGCGCCAAGCCGAAAGATCAGCGGTAATGCCGCCCGACGAAACCTCCGCCCCCTGCGCCCAGCCGGCGGCCCCGATAAGAGCAGCAGCAAGGGCAGCGAGAAAGCGCGTAGTCATGCAGGGGAAGATGTATTCGAAAACACCGGCGGGCCAGCAATCGAAAAGCCCGAACGCCTTCGTGCAGCCGGGCCGCCACGCGCTTCGGACCGGCGGCCTCGTCCTGCCCGCCCACACGTCGACGCAAACGTTCGGCGACGTTTTTGTCACCGGCGAATGCGATTAAAGTATTTCCCGGGACACTGGCTCCGCCCGGAAGCAGCGCCAGGGAGACCCAACGCGGACGTGCCGCAAATCAATAGTGCACATACAGCGGGAGGAAATATTCGTTGATATATGTGCCGGGGCGCGAGGGCACGGCCGTGCCGGGCCGCGGCGGGAGATGCTTCAAGAGCACTTCCTCGCGGCCGCCCTGGTCTTCATCCACCACGGCCGTCCGATAACCGATCGGCTGCCGCTGGTGGCCGTTGGTGTGCAGGATCACCGAGATACTCCCGCCGAGGTTTCGGACGATGTTGCGGGGGGAGTTCGCCGGAAATCCCCTGGCGGTGCTTTCGCCCTGGTTGCCGAAGGGCGTCTGGTTGGCCACGCCACCGAGCACCTCGAGCTTTCCGCCGTTACGCACGAGGAAGCTCTCGAACGTCGATTCCACCTTGTATCCGAATACCCACAACGTGGCGCCGCGATCGACCGTGAAGTTCGCCATGGTCTTGGTCTCGGTGTTGATGAACCGGCACCAGACATCCTGGTTGACGAGGGGATTATTTTTGCCGAGGCCGTTGCCGCAATCGACGAAGAGGGTCGTCCGCTTCGTGTTCCGATTGCGGTAGAGGGAGGACGTCGCGATGTTTTCGAGGATGACAACGCGCGGCGCGGCGTGATCGCAGAGGACGCCACCGCCGGCGTCGATGTCCTCGATGAGCACGGGCTGCGGGGCATCGGCGTCGACCGTGAAGATGGCACCGCTGCCCGAAATGTGCGCGAACAGGCCGTTGACGCGCTGGACGCCGGCGGGAATCGAGATGGGTTGGCCGAGGCGGTAAGCCTTGCTCGGAAAACAGATCGCCGGCTTGCCCGCGTTCATGGCGCGCTGCACGGCGGCGCTGTCGTCGGTCTTGCCGTCGCCCCTGGCGCCGTAGTCATTGACGTTCGCCCACTGCGACGGATCGGCCGGCCAGGCCACGAGCGGCACGTCCTTGATTGGAAGGTTGAGCGAGTGCTTCATTTTTTGCGTCGAGTGCGCAAACACCGGGCCGGAGATGTATTCGTCGATGATGCGATCAGCCGCGATCGCGGTTTTGCCATCCTGCTCCACGGCGCGGCCGTAACCGGAGACGCTGATGTTGCGCACGAAGAGCTGCCCTTGCGGACTGCGGATGGCGGCTTCGTTTTCGGTTCCTCCGAGCAGCTCACTGTCGATCAGGATCACATGGGAAGCGGGCATCTCCTGGCTCAAGGCCGGGACGGTGTTTTCGCTGCGCAGCTTCCGGATCGAGACGCCGCTCTGCAAATCGCGGAAGCCGGCCTTGCGCTGATTCCGCAGCGTGACGTATTCGAACGAGTTTTGCTGCGCGTGGTAGGGATCGGAGCTGATGCCGTAATCGAATCCCGTCACCGTGATGTCGTGGTGGTAACCCTGAGTGGGCGGGACGCGGAACTGGATGCCGATGAAACCTGCGCCGTCACCGGAGTGCACCGTGACGTTCGAGATGGAGTTGCCGTTGGCGCCGTTGAAGTCGAGCCCCACGGCGCCGGGATTGCCGCGGCCGGTGTCGATGGTGATATTGCGAAACGCGCTCTTTGTTTCCGCGTTGTTGAAATCCGTCTTCGCGTAGCGAATCACCGCCTTGGCGCTGCCCCTTTCGAAACCGGGACAGTTGTCCTTCAGCCGAATGACGGTCGATTCACGGCTCTCGCCAATAAACCGCGTGGAGGCCATGCCTTCGTATCCGGGATGTGATGGCGTGTAATCGACGAACGGTCCCGGGTAGAGAATGGTGTCGCTGACGAGATAGGTGCCGCGCGGCAGATAGATGATGAAACTGGCGCTGGCGTTGTGGATGCCGAATGCGCGGATTTTTTCCGCGACGAAACTGTAGGCTTTGATGAGCGCCTCGGTGTCGTCCGCGACGCCGTCACCTTTCGCGCCGAAGGGCGGCTTGGTCACGTCGAGGATCCGGCCGCCTTTGCCCGCGTGGAAGAACGCGTCCGAGGGATAGACGACGTGCGTGCCGGGGTTGCGATCGCCCGCCGATGGCGAAGTCGCGGCGGCGAAGGCGGCCCACGGAAGCAGGAGGGCGCAGACGCCCGGCAGGAACGGGCGGGCGAGAGAAAAGTTGAAGGCAATTCTCATGTTAAGGCTTCTGTCTTCGCGAAGTCGCGGTGAGACCGCCCGAGCTGGCCATTCTGCTGCGGATACAAGCCGGTGAAAATGCTTGCCCGCGAGGGCGCGCCGGTTTGCTGCGCGAAAGTCGCGCCGCGCAGCAGCGTGACGAGCGTGTTGTAGGACACGTCGCTGGTCTTCCGTTGAAACTCCTTCGTGAAGAGCCCGTATTCCGCTTCGGCGGAATCGACGATGCACCACCCGTTGAAAGCTTCGGCGCCGCGCGCCCAGCCGAAGACGATCTTCTTGATCAGAGTGGCGGCCTGCTCCTGCTCCGAGTTGACCGCGTCATCGCCATCCTGACCCGTGGTGCGCATCGCCGCCCCGGTCTCCGTAAAGTAGACCGGCTGGGGTGCCTTCAGGTAGCGAGCACGCATCGGCAGCACTACTTCGTCGATCTGCCGCGCGAACTTGTCGAATGGTCCGTGCTCATGGTGCCCGTGCAGATCGAAATAAGCCTGCCCGTCGCGCAGCACGACATCCTGCATGTCGGGATTCGGGCGCTTGCTCAATTGGAGGACGCTTCCGCGTAGCGCGGGCCGTTGGCGCTCGACGCAAACCACCCGGCCACGCCGCAGTCGAACCGAAAAGCCACAGGCGCCTCGCTAAGCTTCAGCTGCGCGGACATCGAGGGTTCTCTCCCGGAGCGGCGGTCTCCAGGCCGCCGAAGACAGCTCGATCGACCGGACCGGTCGGCGACCTGGAGATCGCCGCTCCAATGGAAAACTTGACCTGTTGATGCCAGGTTTCCGCTCCCAACGACTCCAGACTTCATAAAAAGATCGGCGGACTTTAGGATGCGGCGTGTCACCGCGCCCGCCCGGCACGCAAGCTACTCTTTGCAGCGGAGCGACCGCGCGGCGACGGACGGTTCGAGTTTTCACGGGGCGGGTTCACCTCAACAAGATTGCGCAACCGGCGCGAGCATGCATGAAAAGGTCAACCGGGTCCTATCCAGTCAAGCAAAGCACTCTGTTTGCTGTCGCACGCAACGTCCGGGTGCATCTCCGAGTTGTCGCCAACGTGGCACGGGCATCTTGCCCGTGGGCGGCGCTCCGCGCCGCTAACATGGGCTGGAAGCCCATGCTACAACACGGACAAGCCGTTCTGCATCGGATCGCTGGCTTCTTCGTCGGATCGGCGGCATTCCTGCCGCCGCATTACGTTCGGCCGACCGGTCACGGGCGACTGGAAAGTCGCCCCTCCGCAGCCATGTGTCTTATTCACACGACCTTTGGTTGCGGCCGGAGGCCCGCGGTAGGCTAATATCGATCCGGATCGATCGTGTTTGCGACGATTCCCTCCACTCCATCAACCGCAGATTCCGCAGATTCCGCAGATGGTCTTGTTCAAGTTATCCGCGCTATCTGCGCCATCTGCGGTTAAAGGTTTGGCCCCCTTTTTTCGGTTGCCGCGTTCGGAAGAACAGCGGCGATTTGTGTATAAAGATATGGCGGGACGCCCGTGCCACCTCAATCGCCAGCACGCCGCAGCGCATCGGCCATCGCCTTCAGATGCTCGGGCGTCGTGCCGCAGCAGCCGCCCATCACCCGCACGCCGGCGGACAGGAATTCTGGTACAAAAGCCGCCAGCTCCGCGGCACTCTCGTCGTAAACGGCGTGTCCATCCACGAGCCTCGGCGCGCCGGCGTTCGGTTGAATGATGACCGGCCTGCCGTTCGCCGCACCAACCAACTCGCGCGCCAGTCGCAGGTAATCGGCCAGCGAAAGGTTCGTGCCGCAATTGGCGCCCACCACTGCCGCTCCCGCTTTGAGCGCGGCGCCCATGCAGTCCCGCACGGTCGAGCCCATCATCGTGCGAAACGATTCTCCGGCGCCTTGGAACGCGAACGTCGCAATGACCAGCGCCGCGCCGGCTTCGCGCGCAGCCGCGATGGCCACCGCCGCTTCCTGCGGATCACTCATGGTCTCCACCAGAATCGCATCAGCCCCACCGGCCAGGAGCGCGACCGCCTGCTCTTTGAAGGCGCGCGCGGCGGTTTCGGTGGAAATTTCGCCCCACGGCTCGAGGAGATCTCCCAAGGGGCCCACATCGCCCAATACCCAGCGGCCGGGCCCGGCCGCCTGCCGCGCAATCCTCGCGCCACCCTGATTGAAATCGTCCACCCGCGCGGCGAGCCCGTGACGCTCGAGCGCAATCGATGTGCCGCCGAAGGTGTTCGTCGTGATCAGTTCACAGCCGGACTCGATATAGTGGCGATGCACATCCGCCACCCGATCCGGCGCATCGATATTCCATCGTTCGCCGCATTCGCCCGGCTTCAAACCACGCGCCTGCAACTGCGTGCCCATGGCGCCATCGCAGAGCAGCGGTCGATTCGCCAACGCCGTAATCAGTGAAAGCGTGTTCATATATAATATATTGAGAAACAGCTACGCCGTCGGCGTGATCGGCGTGCAAAGCGCATGGAGGTGCGCCGGCGGCGTCGCGGCCGGAATTTCGCAACCCGCATTGATCATGAAAGGCGCCCCGGCGATCGCGTGACAGTGCGCCACCGCGGATTGAACCACCGCCGGCGGTCCGCGCATCACGCACGACACGGGATCCACATTGCCCGAAATGACGACGCGCGGCCCGAGAAGCCGCCGCGCCACGCCGAGGTCGACGAGGTGATCGATGTCGATGATGTCCGCGCCCAGAGTCGCCATTCCGGGGAGCAGATGCGTGATGTTTCCACAAATGTGCAGCCGCACAAACACTCCCATCTCGTGCAACGCAGCGACGAGTTGCCGCTCGAAGGGCAGGATGAGTTCTGCGTAGGTTTCAGCCGAAACCTGGCTCGCCACCGCGTCACCAATGCCAATCGTGTCCGCGCCGGCCGCGGCTTGCGCGCGCGCAAACTCGATGCCCGTTTCAATGCACCGCGCCATCAGCTGACGCGCGTAATCGGGATCGTCCAGCAGATCGATGAAGAAACTGGATACGCCGCGCAGATCGGCCGCCTCGGCCGCCGGCCCTTCAATCCATCCCATGATCGAGTACTGCTCATTGGCGCGCTCACGATAGGCGCGGATCGCGTCGACGCGATCGCGCATGCGCGGCGCCTCGAGCGGATTGGGGTGCGGCAGCCGGCTGAGGTCACGGTCGTCTTCCAGCGGCGGCCGGGCGCAAATCGGAACACCGTCGCGCCTGAATTCAATCTCGCCCCCGAAACCCGCCGTCTCGCGATACGGGTCGGAAATCGTGCTGAGTTGATCGAGCCCAAACTCCCCGGCACAACGCAGGTTCGCCTCCACCAGCACGCGATGATCGGAGGCAAAGGCGCCGTAGTTGGACCCGATGTACTCCGCCGCAAACTGCATCAAAATCGGTATGCGCGGCAGGATGTCCGGACGCGCGCCGCGCAACACGGCGAGATATCGTTCGCGGGGCGTCATGACACCGGGTGGTCGGCGCCGGCCCCGACCAGTTCGTTTGCCTTTTCGACCGCCGAGCCGGCAACCGGCGCATAACGATCGTTTCGCTTGAAGCGCTCGCCCACCAGCGCCATCGCCGGCACCAGCGCGTGGTTCACGATGTTCGCCGGTGGCACGTTTTCGTCGCGCGCTCGCTGCGCCAGCGGCCCCGCGTCCTTGCTTTTACCCAGGCGGAATGCCCCGGGAAGTTGTTCGAGCGTGGTCATGGAAAGAAGTTCGTTGGATTCAAGGCAAAGCGAGATGATCAATATAGGCGTCCTCGAAGCCAGGCTCGAGATTCAGCTCCACCACCTCCGCCAAAGATCCGACATTCTCCATCTCAGGCAGGATGGTACGGTCGACGAGAGCGAGCCAGGCACCGCCCAGGGACGTGTTGCCTACCACCTCGACCTGCGACGCTGAAAAGCCGGGCAACAAACCGCATGCGATCGCATGCCCGACGTTGAGATGCAGTCCGAATCCACCCGCCAGATACAGCCGGCGCACATCCGGTGCCGTCAGCCCCGCCCGGCGAAGCACCGTTTCCAGCCCCGCCCCAATCGCCGCCTTCGCCTGTAGCAACTCCGCCACGTCGATCTCGGTGACGAGCGTCGCGTGATTGTCGGGGGCGAGCCGCACGCCGCGGCCATCGCCATTCTCGTGCCCATGGCCACTCGGCAGTGCGCGCCACGCACCTGTTTGCCACCGGCCATTGGTATCGAGCAGGCCCGCGGTCCGCGCCTCCGCCAGGAAATCGATATAGGCGGAACCGCACAACCCGATGATGGCATGCGCGCCGGGGAGAACCTCGAGTCGCGGCGGAAAACCATCGGGCGTAAACGCGACGTGAGCAATCGCCCCGGCCGTCGCACGCGTGCCACGGGACAACCGGCCGCCTTCAAATGCGGGGCCCGCCGCGGTCGCGGTTGCGAGCAGCCGCCCACGATGCCAAAGCAAAATTTCGCCGTTGGTCCCGATGTCCAGCAGCATGCTCGGCCCATCGTCGTCGACCAAACCGGTGCACGCGCAGCCCGCCACGAGGTCCGCGCCGACGTACGCGCTGATCCCCGGCAGCAGGTGGACCGGCGTCTCAGCACGAAGTCCCGCCAGTGGGAATTCACCGGCCGCCAAGACACGATGATTGAGAAACGTCGCGCGAAACGGCGCCACGCCCATTGGCGTCGGATCTGTTCCCGTGAGCAGGTGAAGCATCGTCGTGTTGCCCGCGATGACGGCCGCCGCGAGTCGTTCGAACGCGATGCCCGCGGAGGCGCACGCGGCCTGGATCATGGGCACCAGCGTCCGTCCGATCACCGCATCGCGCAAGGCGTGGAGTTGCGATGGCGTGCCCGCAAGCTGGATACGCGTGAGGACATCGTCCCCGAGTTCGATCTGCCGGTTGAACGCGCTCTCCTCGCGCACAATCGCGCCACTGGATAGATCGACGAGTGCCACCACCACGGTCGTGGTGCCGATATCGATCGCGAGACCATGGTCGCTGATGCCGGGCGTCACGGGAACGATCGGCTGGTGCGCGGCGGTAACGCCCAGCTTGAACGTGGTGACGACCTGCGGCCGGTGCGCCACCACCGAACGCGCGGGCACGGAGATCACTGCATCCGTTTCCGCAACCACATCCCCCTGGCACGCCTTGATCTCCGCACCCGCGGAAATCACGCGCCCGTCTTTTTGTTGAAACGAACCTCCGAGGAGTTCCACGGTGCAGCCGGCGCAGATGCCGCGCTGACCACAACGGGTGTTGAGCGGGTGGCCGGCGTGCGCGAGCCGGGTGGCCAGACTCAACGCTCCGGGCGGCGGCGCCGGGAGACGCACGTCACCCCGTGCATCCGGCCACCGCACGTTGACGACCCCTTGGTTCATGGCGCGGCGCGCCGGGCGAGGACCGCGGGAATCGCCCGCACAATCCGTTCATCGGTCGAATGCGCGATCCGTTCTCCCGGCTGCACGACGAGGAACCGGGCCTCGTCCCACGGCCCGAAAACCAGATCGCGCAACAGCGCGGGATCGCCGGCGTGATATTCGTAACACCAGCCCATCAGGCGCGCGCAGTATTCCGTGTAGTGACGGTCGCGACTGTTGCCGCTCAGACCGTGATCCACGTGCCCGGCGCACGTGTGATGCGCAAAGCTCTCCCGCTCCAGCGCGAGCAACGCCTCGGCGTCCTCCGCTCCGTACTTTTCCGTGTAGTCACGCCGCATGGACGCTTCCCGTTCCGGGCCGGCGACACGGCCTTCGCGATTCCAGCCGGGCGAATACCAATAGGTGCCGGGTTCGGCGTGCATGCACGCGGCGTAACGCTCTTTGCTGCCGAGCAGGAGCGTGATGCAATCATGGGCCCGCGGCACGACCACCGGACAGCGAGCCGGCGCCAAATCAACCAGCGCGAGCCCGCAAAGTCCGTAAACAAGCACGATGCACGTTACAGC